>NZ_JASBRC010000001.1:0-516800 GCF_029960715.1 Arthrobacter sp. AL05 | reverse complement strand
TATGTGGTTCCCAACCAACAAACCCGTTGCGTGAGGAACAAAAACACAACAACACAACAACACCACAGTTGTAACCACAGATTTCCCACCACCACGCCCAGGCGCGGAACGGTGCGGACACAAAGTTACGGCGGTCATAGCGTGGGGGAAACGCCCGGTCCCATTCCGAACCCGGAAGCTAAGACCCACAGCGCCGATGGTACTGCACCCGGGAGGGTGTGGGAGAGTAGGTCACCGCCGGAACATCATTAAACGGTCGAGGACCCCCAACCACGTTGGGGGTCCTCCCGCATTTAACACCCCACCCAAAAACACCCCCACCGGAAACCCCACCCGGCTCAGCCGGGAAACCGCCGCCCATCAATCCACGCCAAGAGCTCGACGGCGTGGGCCGTCCGCTGTTGGCGAAATCGGGGTCGGAAAGGCCCTGATTCCGGGTTTTTTCCTCAAAAAAGGCCGAAAACACGCGGAATTTGCCGCCTCCACCGCGGCAAGCTGGTAAGTTTTCGAACAGTGGCTTGTGCGCATGCCGTGTGCAGGCTCCAAAAATCATGACCGTCCAGGAGGACATAAATGGCTAAGAACCGTAGTGAACTTGTTGCAGAGGTAGCAGGCAAGGCCGGCACCAGCCAGGCAGCCGTCAACTCCGTGCTGGATGCATTGTTCGAGGTCTTCGAGACCTCTGTCGCCGCCGGCGAGAAGATCACCATCCCGGGCTGGCTTGCAGTTGAGCGCACCGACCGTGCCGCTCGCACCGGCCGCAACCCGCAGACGGGCGAGACCATCCAGATCGCCGCGGGCCACAGCGTCAAGCTGACCGCCGGCTCCAAGCTGAAGGCTGCGGTTTCCAAGAAGAAGTAGCTTTCCATAAAGGCTTAAAAGGAGCGGTGACCCATTGGGTCGCCGCTCCTTTTTCCTTGGGGCCCGGCTCCGGCGGCCATACCGAGGCGGCTGGGACGGCGCTCGATTCGGTGAGCAGGCGGGGCGTAGCGGACAATGGAGCTGTGCCTTCCGCAGCAAAACCCCGCCCCGCCGCCGCCGCTCCTGCCCCTACGGGGGGAGCGCGAAGTGCTGTTGCGGGCCCTGCAGCTGTCTCCAGGGGTTGGCTGTACGCCGGACTCGCCGCGTTGTTCCTCGGCCTTGTGGCGGCCCTGCTGTTCTCCGGCGCCGCTGCAGCGCGGTCGGTCTCCGACCCGGGCGCCATGGTGCGCTGGGGCCTGCCGGTCAGCAAGGCAGTGCATAACGTCTCGCTTGCCACCGTGATCGGCGGATTGCTGTTCGCCGTCGGCGTCCTGCCGCGGTCCTTCGCCGGGTCCCGTTCCAAGGCACCGGACGCCCCGGAGCATCCGGCCTTCAGCCGCGCGCTGGCTGTCGCCGCCGCCGCGGGGGCCCTCTGGACATTGTCAGCGGTTGCCGTGCTCGTAATGAGCTACTCGGACATCGCCGGCCAACCGATCTCCGGTGATCCGGAATTCACCCGCTCTTTGGTCTACTTTATGACGGACATCGAAACCGGCCGCGCCTGGCTGGCCGTTGTCATCATCGCAGCCGTGGTCACCACTGCGCTCTTCGGCGTCCGCTCGATGGGAGGACTGGCGGCAACCCTGGTTCTCTCGCTGGTCGGGCTCGTCCCATCGGCGCTGATCGGCCACTCCGCCAGTTCGGCTGATCATGAAGGTGCTATTAACTCGCTCGGGCTGCATCTGGTTGGGGTCTCGGCCTGGGTGGGGGGCATCATCACCCTGGCCTTGCTCTCCGGCGTGCTGGGCGGCACAACGGCGGAGCGGGCGGCCGGTGGCCGCCGGGACATCACCGAGCCGACGCTCAGGCGCTTCTCCGCACTGGCGGGCTTCGCCTTCATCATGGTCTTCGCCTCCGGGGTGATCAACGCCAGCATCCGCCTCACGTCCTGGAACAATCTCCTCGGTTCTTCCTATGGGCAGTTGATCCTGGCCAAGGCAGCGGCCACCCTGGTCCTTGGCGGCATCGGACTAATGCACCGGCGGTGGGTGATCCCGCAGCTCGGTAGCCACGCCGGCGGCCTGTCCGCCCGTCGTGTGCTCTGGCAGCTTGTGGTGGCTGAGCTGCTGATCATGGGCGCGACATCGGGCATCGCCGTCGCGCTTGGCCGATCGGCACCGCCGCAAGATCCGGCCCTGTTGCCGGCCGCCTCGCCGGCCTTCATTCTGTCCGGCTACGAACTGCCACCGGAGCTCACCCCGGAGCGCTGGCTGACAGAGTGGCGTCCTGACTGGCTTTGGCTCACTGCGGCGGCCTTTGGCCTCGCCGCCTACATCCTGGGCCTGCGGAAAATCCGCCGGCGTGGGGATTCCTGGTCCTGGTTCCGGGCAGTCAATTGGGTGATCGGGCTTGTGCTCTTGAGCTATGTGACTTCCGGCCCGCCAGCCGTCTACGGCCGGGTAATGTTCTCCGCGCACATGGTGGACCACATGGCACTGACCATGGTGGTTCCCATCTTCCTGGTCCTCGGGGCCCCCATAACGTTGGCACTGCGTGCGCTGACGCCGCGACGGGACAGCTCCCGCGGCCCGCGCGAGTGGCTGCTTATCTTCATCCATTCGAAGTTCTCCCAGCTCGTGACGCATCCGCTGTTCGCCGCCGCCAACTTTGCCGGTTCGATCGTGTTGTTCTACTACTCGGATGCGTTTGGTTACGCGATGCGCGACCACGTGGGTCACGAGCTGATGAACCTGCATTTCGCCCTCACCGGCTACATCTTTGTGCTGACCATGCTCGGAACCGACCCGTTGCCCCGGCGTGCGCCCTACCCGATGCGGCTGCTGCTGCTGCTGGCCACGATGGGTTTTCACGCTTTCTTCGGTGTAGCGATCATGGGCGGTACCGGGCTGCTGGCCGCGGACTACTTCGGCAACCTGGGCCGGGCCTGGGGCCCTTCAGCGCTGCTGGACCAGCAGATGGGCGGCGCGGTGGCCTGGGGCATCGGCGAGGTGCCCACCTTGCTGGTGGCGATTGGCGTTGCCGTGATGTGGTCCCGTTCCGACGCGCGCGAGTCGAAGCGCACCGACCGGGCGGCGGACCGGAATAACAACGCCGATCTCACTGCTTACAACGATATGTTTGCCAAGTTGGCCGAGCGCGATGCCCGGCTGGACGAACGCAGCTCAAAGCTGGAAGGACGCTCATGACCGAAACTGTACGCACCCACCTCCGGGTCCGGGCCTCCGAACTGGTGGGCCGCAACTGGCTCAACACCGGCGGCAAGTCACTGGACCTGGAATCCCTGCGCGGCAAAATCGTGCTGC
The DNA here is from genome assembly GCF_029960715.1 of Arthrobacter sp. AL05. NCBI lineage: Bacteria > Bacillati > Actinomycetota > Actinomycetes > Micrococcales > Micrococcaceae > Arthrobacter > Arthrobacter sp. AL05. Next base: position 513,516 of record NZ_JASBRC010000001.1, on the reverse strand, counting down.
TGGACTTCTGGACCTTCTGCTGCATCAACTGCCTGCACGTACTTGACGAACTCCGCCCGCTGGAACAGCGGTACTCCGATGTCCTCGTCACCGTCGGGGTGCATTCTCCCAAGTTCGAGCACGAGGCGGATCCGGTGGCCTTGGCGGCTGCCGTCGAACGTTATGAGATCAGCCACCCGGTCCTCGATGATCCAGAGTTGGACACTTGGAAGGCCTACACGGCCCGGGCCTGGCCCACCCTGGTGGTCATTGACCCAGAGGGTTACATCGTGGCGCACCTCTCCGGTGAAGGCCACGCGGATGGTCTCGCCGTTCTGATTCCGGAGCTGATTGCCGAGCACGAAGCCAAGGGCACGCTGCACCGGGGCGACGGGCCCTATGTGGCGCCGGAGCCGACGTCGGACACCCTGAGGTTTCCGGGCAAGGCCCTGTACCTTCCCGCTGGCCGTGGCGCCGGAGATGCTACGGAAGCAGGTTCCTGGCTCGTCACCGACACCGGGCACCACCGCCTGGTAGAACTCTCCACTGACTTCCAGACTGTGCTTGCCACCTACGGGTCCGGCGAGAAGGGCCATGCCGACGGTAACGCCGCTGCAGCCCGCTTCAACGAACCGCAGGGTCTGGTGCTGCTCCCGGCGGATGCCGCGGCGGCGGCAGGGTACGACGTCGTTATCGCCGATTCCGTGAACCACCGCCTGCGCGGGCTGTCCCTGGCCGACGGAGCCGTCAGCACCTTGGCCGGCAACGGCGTGCAGCGGCTGCTGGAGACCGGACCGGCCCGGGTGGATGAGGAAGGCGCCGCCTATGGCGCCCGGCTCGAGGCGGATCCGCTGCGCGTTTCGCTCAGCTCGCCCTGGGACGTTGTCTGGTCCAGCAAACTCAACGCCGTGGTGGTCGCCATGGCCGGGGTGCACCAGATCTTCAGCTTCGACCCGCGCTCCGGCGCCGTGTCCATCATCGCCGGAAATGGCCTCGAGGGACTCCTTGACGGCCCGGCGGCGGAAGCATGGTTCGCCCAGTCCTCAGGCCTCGCCGAGGACACCGAGGGCAACATCTGGGTGGCGGACTCGGAAACCTCAGCGCTGCGTAAGCTCATAGTCGGCGACGGCGGCGCCATCACCGTCGAGTCGGCCATCGGCAAGGGCCTGTTCGACTTCGGCTTCCGCGACGGGCAGGCCGCCGAGGCCCGGCTGCAGCACCCGCTGGGTGTGACGGTACTGCCGGACGGCTCGGTAGCCATCGCAGACACCTACAACGGTGCGGTCCGCCGCTATGACCCGGTCGCGGGCACCGTCTCCACCCTGGCGCGTGGGCTCTCGGAACCCTCTGACGTGATTGTGGACCACACCCAGGTGGCCGGCGCCGAGCCGCTCCTGGTAGTGGTGGAAGCGAACAAGCACCAACTGGTTTATGTTCCCATCCCCAAGGAAGCGCAACAGGTGGACGAGGGCGCAGCCCAGACCCAGCGGCCCAAGAGCCCGGTGGCGCCCGGGCAGCTTGAGCTCACCGTCCGCTTCACAGCCCCCACCGGCCAGAAACTGGACCACCGCTGGGGCGACCCCACCCAGTTGAAGATCTCCTCCACCCCGCCGGAACTGCTGGTGGCCGGCGGGGGGACTTCGGTGGGCCTGATGCGCACCCTGGAACTAGCCTCCGACGTTCCGGAAGGTGTCCTGCATATTACCGCCCGCGCCGCTGCCTGCGACGGACCCGAGGAAGCTGACGGGGAGATCCCGGACCACGCCGCCTGCCACCTTTACCAGCAGGACTGGGGCATCCCGGTGCTGCTGCGGGCCGACGGCGACACCGAACTGGTGCTGGACCTGCGCGGGATGGACTGAAGTCCTGGCTGGTGCCGCCGGACGGAATGTGCCCGGCCCTCCGTGCAGGGTGCGGGCGTCCGGGACCAGGATGCGGCGGTCTTCGCGGTCTGACCCGTGCTAGTAGCTCAGCAGCGGTGTGACCTTGACCGAGTCGGCGTCCACGTCCAGGCGGGTGGTGAAGCTGAAGTCGTGGACGGCGTTCAGTTCGGTGGTTGCCCCGCTAAACAGGTCCACCTGCCGGGCCGTGATCCGCGCCGTGCCGTTCAGTGGGGCAACCACCCAGCGTCCGCCGAACGGTTCGATGCTGATGGTGGGGTATTCGGTGATACTCCAGTCGATCGTGCCGGGAACCACCTGGTTGAAGGTGGTGTGGTAGAACGGACAGTCCGGCTGGAGCTTCTGCTCTTTGTCCGCAGTGTCGGCGCACGTGTCCAGGAACTCCTTTACCTTGGCGTCCACCGCCTGCTTCAGCCCGTCGGTGGCTTCGGTCAGCAGATTCAGCGGAGCGGCGGGGACATCGCGGCCGGAGAGTGTGGCTTTGGTCGGTGCGGCGGAGAAGTACTCACCGGAGAGGGACGCCTCGTACTCGCCCGGGTAAAAAGCCGCGAAGGAATTCCTGCCGCTGGGCATGTTCACCGGAACCCCGTTGAGGATCGCCTCGCTGGAGTTGACCACTGTGACGTTCAAGACCGGCAGCGCAGCGGGAACAATAGCCCACTTGTGGAAGAACAACCACTCGGTTCCCGAGCGTTCCAGCAGGAATTCGGTCCGCAGTTGGCTGCCGTCAATCGTGTAGTCAATCGGGACCATCACCTGGTTGCCGCCGCGGTCCTCGGCCGCGCCGTACTTCACGCCGCTGATCCGGGCCGCGGCCGTTTGGAGCGCGGTGCCGTCCAGCATGGCCGCGTTGCTCTGCGGAACGGAAGCATGCAGTAAGCCGAGGGCCTTCCCGCCCTCGCCGTTCTGCAGGGCAGCCAGATACTCCCGGACAGGTTGCTGCGGGCTTGCCAGGGATCCGTTGACCAGATTGACCGTCACGATGCCCCCGGCCACGGCAAGCATCAGGCCCAGCAGCCACCCGGCTGCGATCCTGACCAACGCCTGACTCATTTGCACTTACCATACGTTACCTGCACCCTGCAGGAATTCCCTTGTCGTTAGGGACGCGCCCGGCCCGCACGGATCGCGTGAGCTGGGGACGCCGTCCCGCCGGACCTTAGCGGCGGCGCTTCGGGGCGGTACCGAAGACGCCGCGCAGCAGTTCGCGGCCGAGCTGGGTTCCCAGCGAGCGTGCCATGCTTTTCAGCCCGCCGCCAAGGGCGCCACCCAGGACACCGGAAAGGTCGCCGGCTCTGCCGCCGTCCGCCGCCGGGCTGCGCTGGGACTGCCGGGGCGACTCGCGTGGTTCGGGCGCCGCGGCGGGCCGGCTGCTGGGACGGCCCAGGATTTCCTCCTCGATCCGCCGGGCTTCGGCGTCGACGTCGGTGGTGGCGGCACCGGCGGGAGCCGGGGCGGCGGGTCCCGTATCCGGCGAGGCTTTCCCGGAGATCTTTTCATAGGCGGAGACATTGTCGACGGCGGTGCCGTACTTGGCCAGCAATGCGGAGCCGGCCACGGTGCTGGCGATCAACGCGTCGGCGCTGGGACCCATCACCGATTCCGGCGCGCGCAGCCGGGTGAGTGCGACCGGCGTCGGGGCACCATTCTCGTTCATCACGGTAACGACCGCCTCGCCGATCCCGGCGGAAGTAAGGGTTTCCGCCAGATCGTAATCGCTCACCGGGAAGGTGGAGACGGTGGCTTTGAGCGCCTTCGCGTCCTCGGGCGTATAGGCCCGGAGGGCATGCTGCACCCGGTTCGCGAGCTGCCCCAGGACGTCGGCGGGAACATCCTTGGGAGTCTGGGTCACGAAGAAGATGCCAACACCCTTGGACCGGATCAGTCGTACGGTGGTGGTGATCGCAGCCAGGAACGCCTTCGAGGCGCCGTTGAAGAGCAGGTGGGCTTCGTCCAGGAAGAACACAAGCTTGGGCTTGTCCAGGTCGCCGGCCTCGGGCAGGTCCTCAAACAGATCGGCCAGCAGCCACATCAGGAACGTCGAGAACAGCATCGGTTTGGTCTGCAGGGTGGGCAGCTCCAGACAGGTGATCACGCCGCGCCCGTCCGGGGCGGTGCGCAAAAGTTCTGCGGTGTCGAACTCGGGTTCGCCGAAGAACTTCTCCATACCCTGCGCCTCAAGGGTGATCAGCTCGCGCAGGATAACGCCGGCGGTCGACTTCGAAAGCCCGCCGAGTTCCTCAAGTTCGTCCTTGCCCTCCGCGGACGTGAGGAACTGGATGACCGCGCGAAGGTCCTTGAGGTCGATCAGTTCGAGCTGGTTCTTGTCCGCGAAGTGAAAGACCAGCTGCAGGCTCGATTCCTGCGTTTCGTTGAGCTCCATAACGCGGGAAAGCAGGACGGGCCCAAAGGAGGTGATAGTGGCGCGGACCGGGATCCCGGTGCCGTCCCCGCCCAGGGCCAGGAACTCCACCGGGAACGTTTTGCCGGACCAGGGCTGCCCGATCCCCGCCGTGCGCGTGATGAGTTTCTCACTGCCGGTGGCGGCTGTAGCCAGCCCGGAGAGATCCCCCTTGATGTCCGCCAGGAACACCGGGACCCCGGCGGTGGAAAGCTGTTCCGCCATCATGTGCAAGGTCACGGTCTTACCCGTGCCCGTTGCCCCGGCCACCAGTCCGTGGCGGTTCATCATGGACAACGGGAGCCGGACAGGAGCGTCCTTGTGGACCTCGCCGTCGACGATCGCGGCACCCAGCTCAATTGTGGGCCCCTGAAGGGTGTAGCCCTGCTGGATGGTGGCGACTTTGTCTGCGGTGGATTTGATGGCCATGCGGACAGCTTAGCCGGGTCCGGCGGCCCGGACCCGGCTTCAGCGGATGTTGTTTTTATGCTGCTATTCGGCGAGGGCCTTGAGAACTTCCTTCGCCACAGCCTCGCTGGACTGCGGGTTCTGGCCGCTGATCAGGTTGCCGTCGCGCACAACGTGGGAGCTCCAGGCAGCCGCCGTTTCGACGATGGCGCCTTTGTCCTTCAGCTCGTCCTCCACGAACCACGGCGTGTTGGGGCCGGTGCCGCCGTTGAGTTCCTCTTCGTTCGTGAACACGGTGAGGCGGCGGCCGGCGAAAGCAAACGCCCCGGCGTCGTCCGTGGCGCTCAACAGGCCGGCCGGGCCGTGGCAGAACGGTGCGATGACTTTGCCGGCGGCGTTCGCCGCAACCAGGAGCTTGCCAAGGTCCTTGTCCTCGTAAAGGTCGGTCATCGGGCCATGGCCGCCGGGCATAATGACCGCGTCGTAGCCGGCGATGCTGACGTCGGCAAGCACCAGCGGCGCGGACAGCTCAGCGTCGATCGTGGCGATGTAGTCGCGGAATCCGTTCGCCCGTTCCTCGCCGCCGGCGGCCTCGGGTGCGAGGCTGACCTGGTCAACAGTGGGCTTGGCGCCGCCCGGGGTGGCGAGGTGGACGGTGTGCCCGGCGTCGAGCAGGGTCTGATGCGAAACGACCAGTTCCTCAGCCCAATAGCCGGTGGGGTGTTCGCTCCCGTCGCGCATGGTGAGGGAATCGGCGGCGGATACGACCATCAGGATGTTAGCCATGTCAGGCTCCTGTTCTGCCGGCCACGGGGCCGGCGTTGATATTGGGGACTTAGTGGGCGGCTTGGAGCTCGGCGTAGGTGGCGTCGTCCAGGACAACCCCGGCAGCGGCCAGGTTCTCTTCGAGGTGTTTGACCGAACCGGTTCCGGGGATCGGCATCATCACTGGGGAGCGGCGCAGCAGCCAGGCGAGGGCCACCTGCGAAGTGGTGGCGCCCAGCCGCTTGGCAGCCTCATCCAGCGGGCCGCCGGGCTGAGCAAGTTCGCCCGCGGAGATCGGCGCCCAGGGGATGAATCCGATCCCGTTCTCCTCGGCGTAGTTCAGCACGTCCTCGGAGCTGCGGTCGGTCAGGTTGTAGCGGTTCTGCACGGTGGAAACGGTGAAGTACTTACCGGCTGCTTCGAGCTCTGCGACGCTGACCTGGGACAGGCCCAAGGCCTTCACCTTGCCCTCGTTTTGCAGGTCACGAAGCACAGCGAACTGCTCCTCCGGGTCTACCTTGGGGTCGATCCGGTGCAGCTGGAGCAGATCCAGGGCGTCGACCTTCAGTTTTCTCAGGCTCAGTTCGGTCTGCTGGCGCAGGTATTCGGCCCGGCCCAGCGGCACCCACTCGTGCGGGCCGGTACGGGTGAACCCGACCTTGGTGGCGATCCTCAACCCCGCCTTGTACGGGTGCAGTGCCTCGGCCAGGATTTCCTCGCTGATATTGGGCCCGTACGAATCAGCGGTGTCAATGAAGTCGACACCGAGCTCAACCGCACGGCGGACGACGGCGATGGCGGCGTTGCGGTCGGCTGGCTCGCCCCAGACGCCGTCCCCAACAATCCTCATGGCGCCGAATCCCAGCCGATGGACGGTGCCCAGGTCCTTGAGCGCGATCGTGGCGGATGTTTGCGGATGCTGTGAGTTGTTATGGCTCATAGGGGCGGCAACTCCCTGAGCCAGCTGAGTATTCCGGACGCGTCGCAGTGCCGGAGTTCGGCTCCGGCGGACGGGACTGCAACTATCCCCCTCCTTGAGCCTCAGCCCGGAAAGAGCATGGGGGACGCCACAGCTGGCACAGAAATATCCCGGGGCCCGGCGTCGTTGTCCACAGTGTGCCCGCACCGGGATCCGGTGCGGCTACTGAGAATTCCCCGCTACGAAAGGCCGGCTTTTCCGTGACTGTTCCGCTTTCCATCCTTGACCTGGCAACCATCGGTAAGGGCCAGACGGCGGCCGAGAGCCTGGCGGGCAGCGTGGCCATGGCGCAACTCGCCGAGAAGCTGGGGTACCGGCGCGTCTGGTACGCCGAGCACCACAACATGTCGGCCATCGCCTCGTCGGCCACCAGTGTGCTGATCGCCCACGTTGCCGCGCACACCGAAAGTATCCGCCTCGGCGCCGGCGGGGTGATGTTGCCAAACCACTCACCGCTGACTATCGCCGAGCAGTTCGGCACCCTCGAGACCCTGCACCCTGGACGGATCGACCTTGGCTTGGGCCGTGCGCCCGGCAGCGACCAGAATACGCTTCGTGCCCTGCGCCGCGACCCGATGTCTTCGGACAGCTTCCCCCAGGACGTGCTGGAACTCCAGGGCTACCTGACCGGCCCCACCCGCATCCAGGGCGTGGAAGCCACCCCGGGCAAGGGCACCAACGTCCCCCTGTACATCCTGGGATCCTCCCTGTTCGGCGCCAAGCTCGCTGCGCAGCTGGGCCTGCCCTACGCCTTCGCCTCGCATTTTGCGCCGAACGCGCTGCGGGACGCCGTAGCCATCTACCGCCGCGACTTCCAGCCCTCCGCGCAGCTGGACGCCCCGCACGTGATTGCCGGCGTCAACGTGATCGCGGCGGATTCCGCAGCCGAGGCGCAGCAGAACTTCCAAGCGACCAAACGCGCCAGGGTCTCACTGTTCTTCGGCAACGGCCGCGAATTCAGCGACGACGAGGCGGACATGGTCCTGGAGTCGCCGCAGGGCCAGCACATCGCCCAGATGATGAAGTACTCGGCCGTGGGCACCCCCGACGCCGTGTTGGAATACCTGGACGGATTCGCCGCGCATGCCGACGCCGACGAGCTGATCGTCGCGCACCAGAGCAATGCCACCGATTCCCGGCTGCGTTCGGTACAGCTTCTGGCCGACGTCGCAGGACTCGTGCGGGTCTAGGCTCCGGCGTCCAGCCACCGTCGGCGTCCGATGCGGGTCCCGGCGGTTGCGGAATTTACATAACTGCAACCGCCGGGACACCCGAGGGAAACGGGGTGCAGCGAATACTGGGAGTACGCCCGGCAGCGGGCGCACTCAAGGCAGGCATGGGGGACTAACCAAAGGACTCCGCACATGCCCACTCCGCTCAACCAGTCCCTGGCGGACTCTGCCCTCCTGACGAAGTCCCTGCCGCTGGGCCTGCTCCGGGCCTTCGTCCAGACCAACGCCGCCGACGACGGGCTGACGCCACAACTCCTGGCGGAACTTAAGATCCTGGCCCGCACCCCGGCGCTGCTGGTGGCGTGCAACTACGGCGGGACCCTGTGCGCGGCGGAAGGCATTTCCACCGAGACCCTGCCGCTGGGCAGCGCGGCGATTGCCCTCCGTGCGCTGGCGGCGCTCCCCAACACCCATGCCGCCGTCATCTCGGGGCGTTCCCTGCGCGACCTGGCCGCAGTCTCCCGGCTCCCGGCCGAGGTCCACCTGGTCGGCTCGCACGGTGCCGAGTTCGACATGGGTTATGCCCACGGCCTGTCCCTGGCCACCGAATCCGTGTTGCAGCAAGCCAGCCAGGCCCTTGCCGAAACTGTGGGCGCCTACCGGGGAATCACCATCGAACGGAAACCCGTCGCAGTGTCGGTGCACACCCGCCCGGCCGCTGCCGACGTCGTTGCACTCGCCACCGCGCAAGCGCAGGTGATAGCCCGCGCGCATGGGCTGGCCCTGATTGTGGACGGTTCGGTGCTGGACCTTTCCGTGGTGGAACCGGCCAAGGCAGGCGCCCTGGAACAGTTGCGCTCCATGCTCGGCGTCAGCGCAGCCCTCTACGCGGGAGACGCTGCGAGCGATGAGCTGGCAATGGCGACGTTGCGCGGGCCGGACATGGCGCTGCGGGTGGGGGCGGGACCCACCCTGGCGCCGCATCGGCTTCCGGACCCCGAGTCCTTCGCCCGGGTGCTGGCCATCCTCTTTGAACTGCGGCGGGCCTGGCTCTTCGGAGAGGACGCCGTCGGACTGGAGCGGCACTCCATGATCGGCAACGGCTCGTCCACTGCCCTTATCACCCCGGATGCCAAGATCTGCTGGATGACCCACCCGCTGCCGGATTCCGGATCGCTCTTTGCGCATCTGCTCGGCGGTGACGCTGCCGGCCACTTTTCGGTCGAACCGGTCAAGGCCTCGCAGGTCCTGGGGCAGCGCTATGTGGACAGCACGATGATCGTGGAAACCCGCTGGGCCGACGTGACAGTCACCGACTACCTGGAACCGGCGCCGGAGGGTGTCACCAGCCTGGTCCGGGTGCTTTCCGGAACGGGGACTGCGCGGATTGTCTTTGCGCCCCGTCCGGACTACGCCAACGCGCACTTCAGCATGGAGGCCCGTGGATCAGAGCTGCACGTGGTGGGGACCGCCGACCCGATGATCCTGCTTGCCCCAGGTGCCAGCTTCAGGATCACCTCCGACGGCCGCCACGCCACCGCGACTGCAGAGGTTGAGTTGCGGCACGGTCCGGTGGTGCTGAACCTGCGCTGCGGCGACACGGAACTCCACCGCGCGGCGCCGCCCGAGGAAAACTCCCGCCGTGCCGCCGTCGCGCATCATTCCCGGCGTTGGGTGCAGGCGCTGCAGTTGCCCGCGGTGAAACCGTCCCTGGTCCGCAGGTCCGCCCTGGTGCTCCGGGCCCTGGTGCACGAGCCCACCGGTGCGGTGCTGGCGGCGCCCACCACCTCCCTGCCGGAGGGGATCGGCGGCACGCGGAACTGGGACTACCGGTACTGCTGGCTGCGGGACGGCTCGATGACTGTTAATGCGCTGGTGGACCTCGGCTCGACGTCGGAGGCTGAGGGGTTCCTCGCCTGGCTGGGCCGGATCCTTGCCCACTCTCCGGGCCCGGAGTGGCTGCACCCGCTGTATTCGGTTACCGGGGCTCCGCTGTCAACCGAGGCTATTATCGAGAGCCTGCCCGGTTACGCGGGCTCCCGGCCGGTGCGGATCGGCAATGCCGCCGACCATCAGGTGCAGCTTGACGTCTTCGGGCCGATCGCCGAGCTCATCGATGCCCTGAGCGCGCGGCAGGGGGAACTGGCCGAGGCCCATTGGGAGCTGATGGTCCAGATGGCGGCTGCCGTCCTAACCCGCTGGCAGGAGGCGGACCACGGAATCTGGGAAGCCCGGCGGGCGCCCCGGCACCACATATATACCAAGGTGATGTGCTGGGTGGCTCTGGACCGGGCGCTGCGCACCGCCGCGCGGCACGGACGGACGCCGCTGCCGCAGTGGGCCCCCACTGCGGCTCTCATTCGGGACGAAGTCCTGCGCGAGGGCTGGGATGAGAGCGCCGCGTCCTACACGGTGGCCTATGACAGCCCGGATCTGGACGCTGCGGTGCTGCACATTGGGCTCTCCGGCCTCCTGGACGTCGCCGACCAGCGCTTTCTGGACACCGTCACAGCGGTGGAACGGGAGCTGCGGGTGGGCCCCACGGTGTTCCGCTACCGCTACGACGACGGGCTGCCCGGACTGGAGGGCGGCTTCCACATCTGCACCACCTGGCTCATTGAGGCGTACGTGGCGGTTGGGCGCATCGAGGAGGCATGGGACCTGTTCGACCAGCTGGTCAATCTGTTTGGGCCGACCGGGCTGCTGCCGGAGGAGTACGACCCGGGCACCGAAACGCACTTGGGAAACCATCCGCAGGCGTACTCGCACCTGGGTTTCATCCGGTGCGCCCGTCTGCTGGACGCGCTGCCGAAGAACTAGGTTCCGGACCCCGACATCCCTATTCGCAGGCGACCCCGTCGCGGTCGCCGTCCATCTGCTCGCGGTAGCCTGGCTGGCCGGATCGCAGCGGCGCGGCCCCGGCCGCCCGGGCAGCGGCGCAGTTCGCGTAGAACACGGCCGCAGGGGCCGGCGCTGCGGGGCCCGGGGCTGCGGGAACTGGCGCCGCCGGGGACGGCGTGTTGGGGGTGGCCGTACCTGTGCCGGCAGGGATTGTTGCGTCCGGGCAGCCGCCGAGGATCCGTGCCATCGCATCATGCTCGGCTTGGGTGATCCAGAGGCCGTAGCCGGACTTGACGGAGATCTGCCGGGCAACATAGTCGCAGCGGAAGGCTTTGTTTGGCGGCAGCCAGGTGGCGGCGTCGCCGTCGCTCTTTTGCTGGTTGTTGGGGCCGTCCACCGCGAGCAGGTTCAGCGGGTCGTTGGCCAGGGACAGCCGCTGGGCCGCGGTGAGTTGCTGGGCGCCCTTTTGCCAGGCGTCGCTGAGGGCCACCACATGGTCAATCTGTACGGCGGCGCTGGTGGTGCTGCCGCGGAGGAAATTGATCAGGGTCCCCGTGTACGGGTCGTTCAGGACGCCGGAGAGGACCACACACTCCCCGGTGCCGGGCTTGAGGGCGAGGGCTGTCAGGTCCCGGCGCAGCACATCGTTGCGGGTGTCGCACCCGTTGCGGTCGACGTCGGCCCAGGCCTGGCCAAACTCTTCGCGTGAGTAACCCGTCTTGGGTGCCCGGCCCTTGACCGGAATCGTGGCCAATTCGTCCAGGGCGTTGCCGGCGCGCGGGCCGGCGGTGATGTCCGCGGGCGAGGTGGCCGGCGCCGGCGTCCCTGGCTCCGCCGGTGCTGTAGCGCCTGCGGTGGCCGCCGGGGCGGCGGCCGGACCTGTCCCGGGTGCGGCGCAGGCCGTGGCTGAGACCAGCAGCAGTCCCGCCAGGCCGGAAACGATCCAGTCGACGGCGCCGGATGCGCCGCTGCTGCGCGTTCTGAGTGTGTGCATTTTGTCCCCATATTGTGCTGGTGCCCCGGATCTCCGCGGGCCGGCTAAAGCCGGTCCCAGCCTACCGGCGCGGGAAACAACCCGGGCACGGCCTGGCCGGTATCAGGCGAGGAGCAGTGCCACGCAGATCATGGCGGGCACTGCGACGACTGTGGTGACGAGCACGGTGTCCTTCGCGACCGTGAGCCCGGTCTGGTAGCGGCTTGCGGCAACGAACACGTTCTGCGCCGTGGGCAACGCCGACGTGACCACCACCGCAAATAGCTCTTGCTCTTCCATGCCAAGGAGGAAGCGCGCGAAAACGTAAGCCAGCGCGGGATGCACAACGAGCTTGAACCCGCTTGCCAGCAGGGTGTCGAGACGCCGGCCCGCAGAGGCCTGCAGGGGCCGGGACCCATTGAGGCTCATGCCAAAGGCGATCAGCATGGCCGGAATCGCGGCGCCGCCGATCAGGTGGATTGGCTGCATCACGAGATCGGGGACCCGCCAGCCGGTCCCCGCCACGAGCAGGCCGAGTCCGGAGCCCACGATCATCGGATTTCGCAGGATCATCAGCCCGAAACCCAGCGGTGTGGTCCGGTGGTTGCTTGTCGTGGCGTCGAGGGCCATCAGGAACAGCGGCGTGAAGAAGGCCAGCTGGAAGATCAGCAGGGGAGCCACGTAGCTGGCGTCGCCAAGGACGAAGGCGGCGATCGGGATGCCTAGGTTGGCGGAATTGGCCAGCGAGGCGCCCATCGAGGACATCAGCGATTCCGGCACGGAACGCTTCAGGAGGACGCGGACAATGACGAAGAAAAGCGCCGCAGTGGTGATGGCACCGGCTGCTGTGACCAGCAGGGGCGCCGCGAAGACGTCGTCCAGACGAGCCTTGCCGAGCGTTTCGAAAAGCAGTGCGGGGCTGGCAACAAAGAAGGTCAACGCACTGAGCACGGAGCGGGCGTTCGTACCCAGGATCCCGCGCCGGCCGACGAACATGCCCACCAGGATGATGCACCACACCACAAAGAATCCGGCGAGAACGCCTAGCATGTGGTGGCCGTCGGCGTCAGGCATAGGGTGGCAGTCACCTGCCAAGAGTAATCAGCTTTATTTACTCCTGGTGCCCGTTACGGCGTGGACACTCCGCCGGCGCGGCGGCTCGGCGTCAGCTAAGTGTTGCGTTATCCAGCGCGAACGGCGGACGCATGGTCCCCGGCGTATGAGCCTCCGCGGGGTCGGAGCCGATCTGGACGATGTTGTTGTCCTTATCCACATGGACCACCCTGGGACGATAGGCCTTGGCCTCGTCCGTGGTCATTTGGGCGTAGGTGATCAGAATGATGATGTCGTTCTCGTGCATCAGGTGTGCGGCGGCACCGTTGATGCCAATGACCCCGGAACCGCGCTCGCCGGCGATTGTGTACGTCTCAAGCCGGGCACCGTTGGTGACGTCGACGATGGATACCAGCTCGCCGGGAAGGATGTCGGCGGCGTCCAGCAGATCCAGGTCCACGGTGACCGATCCGACGTAGTGGAGGTCCGCGTGCGTGACCGTGGCGCGGTGGATTTTGGACTTGAATATTGTGCGGTTCATAACGCCACCAGTCTAGCGCCGGTCCGCCGGCGGCGCTGTGCGCCAGGGGGCGCCGACCCGCCATATTACGGGCCCGCGGGCGGGATGGACGCGGCGGTCTCGGCCAGGATCTCTCGCGCGGCCAGGATTGCCGGGCGCTTGACGCTGGAACGCCGCACCGAAGTGAAGATGGTCCGGTGCGGATCACCCGGCAGGGTGATCAGATCCGCCGTCGTGCCTCTTCCGGTCCAGACGAGGTCAGGCATAAGGGCCACGGCGTTGCCGGATTCGATCAGCCGGATCTGCGCCTGCAGGTCAGCCGTTTCGAACCGGACGTCGGGCTCAAAGCCGGCGCTGCGGCAAGCCTGCTCTGCCCAATGCCGCGACGCGGCCCCGCGGGGTTCCATCACCCACGCCATCCCGGCGGTCTCCGCGAGGGACGTTATTGCCGCGCGGTCGGCGGCGGCGGGCGGAACCGCGAGGCGGATCGCATCGCCTGTGAGCCGGACGCGGTCGAGCTCGGCATACCGGGGTGCTGCGTGTCCGGGGTACTGCTCGGCAATCACCAGGTCGAAATCGCGGGCCCACGTTTCGTGGAGTGCCGTTTCGGGTTCCTGCTGGGTCATTTCAACCCTCACCTCGGGATAGCGTGAGGACATACGGGTGAGCGCGTCAGGCATCAGTGCCAGCGCCGCGGACTGGAAAACGGCCATCCGAACGGTGCCGGTCACTGTCGTGAGGGAGGCTGCCAGGTCCGCCTCGGCCTGTTCCAGCGTTTCCAGCAAATGGGCCGTGTGGGCTACCAGGACTTCGGCCTGCGGGGTGAGCTGAACCCGGCGACCGGTTTTGCGAAGCAGTTCGACGCCGGCCTCCTTTTCCAGCAGTGCCAGCTGCTGCGACACCGACGACGGGCTGTACTGCAGCGCTTCCGCTACCGCGACCAGGGTGCCGCGGATTTTCAGTTCGCGCAACAGGCGCAATCGCCGGACATCCAGCATCGCTATTCCTTTGTGAAATCTAATGGTTATTGATTAGGAGAATTCACTTTATCTAATGCAATCCGGCTTGCATACTGTTGTCGTTGAGTTACCCCCATCACAGGGTGGGTTGATGGGTGCCACACCAAACGGGAGACCCTGAAAATGAACGCACAAGACATGACCAGGTCGATCTTGCGGCGCAAGCCAATCGACGACATCGAGGAAGAAAGCCTTCATAGCGGGCTCTTCAAGAGCCTTGGGCTATGGCAGCTGACGGCCATCGGCGTCGGCGGTATCATCGGCGTCGGCATCTTTTCCCTGGCGGGCCTGGTGGCCCATGGCAGCGAGTCCGAACCCGGCGTCGGACCGGCCGTACTGTTTTCCTTCCTGATCGCGGGCCTCGCCTCCGCGGCTGCCGCGCTGTCCTACGCGGAATTCGCCGGAATGATCCCCCGGGCCGGCTCGGCATACACGTACGGCTACGTGGCCCTCGGGGAAATCATCGGCTGGTTCATCGGCTGGGACCTGCTGCTGGAGTACATTGCGATCGTGGCTGTTGTGGCCATCGGCATTTCCGGGTATTTCGATGCGTTCCTGACCGGCATCGGCGTGCACATGCCCGCCTGGATGACCGCGACGCCGGACGAGGGCACCGGGGGAATCATCAACCTCCCGGCGATCGCCGTCTGCCTGCTCGTGACCTGGATCCTGTCCCGCGGCACCAAGACTTTTGGCCGCTTCGAACTTGTAGCCGTAGGGATCAAGGTCGTCCTGATCCTGTTCATCATCGGCCTGGGCATCTTCTACATCGACACGGGGAACTACAACCCGTTTATGCCCAGCGGCTTCGGTCCGGTGGTGGCAGGCGCGGCCACCGTGTTCTTCGCAGTGTTCGGATACGACGCCATGAGTACCGCAGCGGAAGAGGCGACCGACGGCAAAAAGCACATGCCGAAGGCCATCATTATGTCCCTGATCATCGCGATGCTCCTGTACGTTGCCGCCACCCTGGTGCTCACCGGCATGCAGAATTTCAAGGACATCGACCCCAAGGCCGGCTTCGCCTCCGCGTTCAACGGTGTCGGCCTGCCGGTCATCGCCACGATTATCTCGGTCTTTGCCGTGCTGTCGATCCTGACCGTGATGCTCACCTTCCTGCTCGGCGTCACCCGCGTCTGGTTCTCGATGAGCCGCGACGGCCTGCTCCCCGGCTGGTTCGCCAAGACCGACCGCCACGGCACCCCGCAGCGCGTGACCTGGATTGCCGGCGTCGCTTCGGCACTGCTGGCCGGGGTATTCCCGATCAAGGCAGTCGCCGACCTGACCAACATCGGCATCCTGGCCGCGTTCGTCGTCGTCTGCTTCTCGGTGATCGTGTTCCGCTACAAAAAACCCGACGCCCCGCGCACGTTCCGGCTGCCGCTGATGCCCCTCGTTCCGGCCTTCGGTGTACTGGCTTCCGGGTTCCTGATGTTTCAACTGCACTGGGAGACCTGGCTGCGATTCGGCGTCTGGCTCGTCGTTGGTCTTGTCATCTACTTCGGCTACGGCCGAAAGCACTCACTGATGAATCCCGACAGCCCCCGGCACGAAGAAGCCGTGGAGATGCACCGCCACATCGGCTAGCCCCGACGCTCCCTCAGCTCCGGTCGTGTTTCCCCCGACGCTCCCTCAACTCCGGTCCACGATCGGCGAACCCTCTCTCATCTTGTGGGAGAGGGTTTCGTGGTTTCCCGACGGAAGTGAGGGAGGGCCGTGCGAATCAGCGCCGGAGGTGAGGGAGGGTCGTTTGGCGGGGCGGGCAAAACGTTCGATTTTCTGACCAGTATTGCTCGAAAAACATCGCTTTATCTTATGAAAATCCGGTCGCATACTGAAACAAGAACGGTCCACATTTTTGAGAAAGAACGAGTGCAGCCATGACCAACGTTTCAACGGAGTCCGGTGTGAAGGCCGGCAACGCGGCCGAGCAGGCAACCTTTTCGGACGACTCTGCGGTCCTTGAGGCCACCGCCCTGTCGGAAGAGACGATCGGGTTGGTGCGTCGCTGGCTGTCCGCGGCGGCAAGCGTTCCGGTTGATGCCTCGGCCGCCCAGCTCGCCGGGGTGTTGAAGGACCCGAACGGCCTCGACTTCACCGTCGGATTCGTCGACGGCGTCGTCCGTCCCGAGGACCTGGGAGTTGCAGCGCGGAACCTCGCGGCGCTGGCACCCAAGGTGCCCGCTTTCCTGCCCTGGTACATGCGCGGCGCCGTCCGGCTCGGCGGCACCATGGCCCCGTTGCTGCCGCGCTTGGTTATCCCGATCGCACGCCGGGTGCTGCGTGAGATGGTGGGGCACCTGATCGTTGACGCGACCCACGCCAAGCTCGGTCCCGCCATCGCGAAGATCCGCAAGGACGGCATCAAGCTCAACGTCAATCTCCTGGGCGAGGCAGTGCTCGGTGAGCACGAGGCCTCCCGCCGGCTTGAGGGCACCCATACGCTCCTTGCCCGTCCGGACGTTGACTACGTCTCGATCAAGGTTTCCTCGACGGTCGCCCCGCACTCGCCGTGGGCGTTTGATGAGGCCGTGGAGCATGTGGTGGAGAAGCTGACCCCGCTGTTCGCCCGGGCGGCGTCCTTCCCGGTGGCGAAGTTCATCAATCTGGACATGGAGGAATACAAGGATCTGGATCTGACCATCGCGGTCTTCACCCGGATCCTTGATAAGCCCGAGTTCAAGAACCTGGCGGCCGGCATTGTGCTCCAGGCCTACCTCCCGGACGCGCTGTCTGCGATGGTCAGGCTGCAGGACTGGGCTGCCGCGCGCCGCGCCGGCGGGGGTGCCGCGGTCAAGGTCCGTGTGGTGAAGGGCGCGAACCTGCCGATGGAGCAGGTCGAAGCGTCATTGCATGACTGGCCGCTCGCCACCTGGGGAACGAAGCAGGATTCGGATACCAACTACAAGCGCGTCATCAATTACGCGCTGCACCCGGACCGGATCGGGAACATCCGGATCGGTGTGGCCGGTCATAATCTCTTCGATATTGCGTTCGCCTGGTTGCTGGCCAAACAGCGCGGTGTGGAGTCCGGGATCGAGTTCGAGATGCTGTTGGGGATGGCCCAGGGCCAGGCGGAAGCGGTCAGGAAGGACGTCGGTTCGCTGCTGCTCTACACACCAGTGGTGCACCCGGCCGAGTTCGACGTCGCGATCGCGTACCTGATCCGCCGCCTCGAGGAAGGCGCCAGCCAGGAAAACTTCATGTCCGCCGTGTTCGAACTCGGGGGGAACTCCCCAGAAAGCCGCTCCCTCTTCGAGCGAGAGAAGGAGCGCTTCCTCGCCTCCCTCGCCGACTTGGACGGCACGGTGCCCGGCCCGAACAGGCGGCAGAACCGCGCACTCCCGGCCATGCCGATGCCGCGCGACGCCTTTGCGAACACCCCGGACACCGATCCGTCGCTGCCGGCGAACCGCGATTGGGGCCGGGCCATCCTGGAGCGGGTTCCGCACTCGACTCTGGGCAACGCGGCCGTGGAAGCGGCCACCATCCATGACGAGGCTAGCCTTGAGACCGTCATCGCGACCGCCGTGGCGAAGGGCAGGGCCTGGGGCGCACTGTCCGGAGCCGAGCGGGCCGAAATCCTGCACCGCGCCGGCGACGTCCTGGAATCCCGCCGCGCTGAGCTGCTTGAGGTCATGGCGAGCGAGACCGGCAAGACCATCGACCAGGGTGACCCCGAGGTCAGCGAGGCGGTTGACTTCGCGCACTACTACGCCGAATCGGCCCGCAAACTCGACGACGTCGACGGCGCCACCTTCGTGCCGGCCACACTCACGGTCGTGACGCCGCCGTGGAACTTCCCGGTAGCCATCCCGGCCGGCTCTACCCTCGCGGCCCTGGCCGCAGGCTCCGCCGTTGTCATCAAACCCGCCAGGCAGGCTTGCCGCAGCGGCGCCGTGATGGTCGAGGCCCTGTGGGAAGCCGGCGTCCCGAGAGACGTCCTGACCATGGTTCAGCTCGGCGAGCGGGAGCTGGGCCGGCAGCTGATCGGCCACCCCGCGGTGGACCGGGTGATCCTCACCGGCGGCTACGAAACGGCCGAATTGTTCCGTTCGTTCCGCCCGGACCTGCCCCTGCTCGCCGAGACCAGCGGTAAGAATGCCATTATTGTGACCCCGAGCGCGGACCTCGACCTCGCCGCCAAAGACGTCGCGTACTCCGCGTTTGGCCACGCCGGGCAGAAGTGCTCTGCGGCCTCGCTGGTGATCCTCGTCGGCTCGGTGGCGAAATCCAGGCGCTTCCACCACCAGTTGGTCGACGCCGTGACGTCCTTGAAGGTGGGGTACCCGGAGGATCCGGCCAGCCAGATGGGCCCGATCATCGAACCCGCCAACGGCAAGCTGCTCAGCGCCCTCACCACACTCGGCGAAGGCGAGTCCTGGGCAGTGGAGCCCCGGAAACTTGATGACACCGGCAGGCTCTGGAGCCCGGGCGTGCGCAACGGCGTGCGCCGCGGCTCATATTTCCACCTCACCGAATTCTTCGGCCCCGTGCTCGGGGTTATGACCGCGGACACCCTGGACGAGGCAATCGCGATCCAGAACCAGATCGACTACGGCCTCACGTCCGGTCTGCACTCCCTGGATCCGGAGGAAGTCGGCTTGTGGCTTGACACCGTCCAGGCGGGCAACCTGTACGTCAACCGCGGTATCACCGGCGCCATTGTGCAGCGCCAGCCCTTCGGCGGCTGGAAGAAATCCGCCGTCGGCGCCGGCACCAAGGCCGGCGGTCCAAACTACCTGACCGGACTCGGCACCTGGACCAGCAAGCCCAGCTCCGCGGCCCGAAGCACCGAACCAGGGCACCCTGGCGTCCAGCGGATCCTGCAGGCTGCCCGGAGCGAGATGGCCGCCGTCGAATTCGAATCATTGCAGCGTGCACTGGGCTCGGACGCCCGCGCCTGGGCGGACGAGTTTGGCACCGCCAGGGACGCCACCGGGCTGGCCGCCGAGCGGAACATCTTCCGCTACCGGCCCCTGCCCGTGACCATCCGCCGCTCCGACGCTGAACCCCTCACCCACCTTGTCCGGACCGTCGCGGCCGGAGTCCTCGCCGGCTCAACCCTGACGGTGTCCAGCGGCGAGGCGCTGCCCGCCAAGCTGCACACGGTCTTCTCCGGCCTCGGCATCGACACCACAGTGCAGAACGACGCCGACTGGCTCGCCGCCGCGAAGACAACAACAACCACACGGATCAGGCTCCTTGGCGGCAACCACACAGTCCTGGCCCAGGCCACCGGCGGACGCCCCGATCTCGCCATCTACCACCAGCCGGCTACCGAATCCGGACATGTTGACCTGTTGCCCTTCCTGCACGAGCAAGCCATCAGCATCACCGCCCACCGGTTCGGCACCCCCAACCACATCACCGACACACTGATCTAGGGCATTGCCCCCGGGAGGCGGATTAAACGAGCCGGGCGACCACCCTCCAATAGTGGTCGCCCGGCTCATTGATTTTGGGGCGCGGCGTGCCCCGGACCGGACTCAGCCGAAGTACCAGCCTGGCGGAACCCACGAGGCAGGCACCGCATGGGCGGAGAAGTCGTCGCATCCGGAGCAGAAGTAGGTGACTTCGCCCAGCTTGTTGATGGAGCCGTCCCTCCGGTGCGTGGCAGGAACAAATGTCTCAAGGTAGATGAACTCGTCGTTCCCGCAGCGTTCGCAGAACGGGCTGCCCACGTAATCGGCCTCAACAAGGGTGGGCAAGTGAGGGTTCAGCTGGCCCCCGCGGGGGTGGTGGGCGGATGAGCCGCGGTGCACGGCTTGGGAGAGCGGGCTCGCAGTCTTCAGGCCACCGCCTGACGATACTGCGGTGAGCGGACTGTGGTGGGGGTTATTGGCTGGCGTCATTGTCGGCCTATCCCGAACGCCTCCGGAAGTCGCCGTGCGGCAGACCCAGGTACAGCATCCGTTTGTTGAATCGGTGTAGTTGGCCGCTGCTTGACCGTTAACGTACTCAGGATATGCCACGAATCCGGGTGGATCAATGGTATGCGTAAGTATGCAATCCAAGTAGGTACAGCGCCGGGTCGCGTAGGCCGCAACGGATCGGCGCAGGCGCTGGGCAGGTATCCCCGGCTGCGCCGCTGCTTCCGGCCCCGACGCCGGCGGGTCCGTTCAAGCGGAGCGCTTCAGCGGCCGGCCGGCGATCGTCTGGGTCAAGGCCTCAATCACCTCGGTGTTGGCCAGCGGATTTCGGATCAGGGTGAAGTCCACGTCGCCCACCGGGGGCAGGTCAAAGCGCCGGGTGATGATCTTGAGGTCCTCCGGCACCAGCGAGGACGGCATGACCGCCACCCCGATCCCGGCCCGGACCGCGGCCAGCACCCCGCTGATCTGCCGGGTTGCGCAGGTGATCCGCCAAGTCCTGCCAGCGGACTCCAACGCGTCGATGGCCAGCTTCCGGCTGAGGCTGGGGGCGGGGTAGGCAATCAGCGGCACCGGCTCGGTCGGATCCAGCGAGGTCTGCTCCAAGCCGACCCAGGCGAACGAGTCCTGCTGCACTACCGTGCCGTCCTTGGCCCCGGCAACCCATTTGACGAAGACCAGGTCCAGTTGGCCGGCATTGAGCCGCTTGTAGAGCTGGTCGCTTTGGCCCACTGTCAGTTCCAGGTTGATCTGCGGGTAGACCTGCCGAAACTCCCGCAGGATCCGCGGGAGCCCGGTGATGGCCAGGTCGTCGGCGGTACCGAAGCGCAGCCGCCCGCGCATGGCCGATCCGGAGAAATAGCGTGCCGCCGCATCATGGGCGGAGAGGATGCTCCGGGCGAAACCTGCCATCGCGTCCCCGTTGTCGGTGAGGCGCACGTCCCGGGTGTCCCGCGCCACGAGGACCCGTTTTGCGGCGGTCTCCAGCTTGCGGACATGCTGGCTGACCGTCGGCTGTGCCAGGCCCAGCCGTTCCGCGGCCTTGGTAAAGCTCAGAGTCTCAGCCACGGCCAGGAAGGACCGCAGCTGGGCAGGTTCAAACATGAGGCCTCCCGGGCCGTGCGCGCGTTCCCGCATCCCATTGCGTTACGTAATGCGAGTTATGCGGTGAATAAGCTTCCACAATCTATTGCGGCCAGCTTAGCGTTAAGGCATCCCCATTCACCCCGCTCCCTTGAGGACATTCCGTGGCACCCCCACCGCCGTTAGAGGCCACCGTCACCGCACTGCCAGACGCCGTTACCCAGCCTGTCGCCGTCGTAAGCCAAAGGCTGCCGTGGCGCCACACCTTCATATCGTTGAAGGTCCGCAATTTCCGCATCTTCGCGATCGGCCATTTCATCGCCGTCATCGCCCTCTGGATGCAGCGGATTGCGCAGGACTGGCTGGTCCTCCAACTCTCCGGTTCCGTCACCGCCGTCGGGATCACCGTCGCCCTGCAGTTCCTGCCATCGCTCTTTCTGGGGCCGTGGGCAGGGATGATGGCGGATCGGTTCGCGAAGCGCAGGATCCTGATGCTGTGCCAGTCAGTGGCGGCGGCGCTGGCGGCCGTTCTCGCCGTGCTGGCGCTCAGCCAGCGGATTGAGGTGTGGCACGTCTACGTCATCGCCCTGGCGTTGGGCCTGGTGACCGTGCTGGACCAGCCCGCGCGGCAGGTCTTTGTCAACGAACTCGTGGGCCCGGCCTATCTCCGGAACGCCATCAGCGTGAATTCCACAACGTTCCAGCTCGGCGGGCTGATCGGACCCGCGCTCGCCGGCCTGCTGATCACCGCGGTGGGTGCCGGCTGGGCATTCGCCGCGAACGCCGTCGCGTGCTGCTCGACAGTTGCCATGCTGCTCACGTTGCGGAAGGACCAGCTGCACACCAGCGCACCCGTGCCCAAGCGCAAGGGAATGCTGCGTGAAGGGCTGAACTATGCGCTGAGCAAACCAACCATCTACTGGCCGTGGCTGATGGCGGCCTTCGTCGCTGTGTTCGCGATGAGCCTGCCGGTGTTGCTTGCCGCTTTCGCGGACCGTGTGTACGACGTCGGCGCCGGCGGCTACGGGGTGCTCAACGGGACGGTGGCCCTCGGGGCGCTGGCCGGGGCTATCACCTCCGCCCGCCGGCGTGAGCTGCGGCTGCGTTCGGTGATGCTCGCCGCCGGAATGTACGGGCTTATGCTCTGCTTGGCGGCGCTGGCGCCTTCCATCGAATGGTTCGCGGCGGCGATGGTGCTGGCCGGGTTCTGGTGCCTGATGTTCCTGACCGCCGCCAACCAGTTGGTCCAAATCAGCTCAAACATGGCAATCCGCGGACGCGTGATGAGCCTGTACATTATGGTCCTGATCGGCGGGCAGGCCATTGGCGGGCCCATGCTCGGCTGGCTGGCAGAGCACGTGGATCCGCACACGGCCATCCTGGTTTCCGGCGCGGTACCGGCCCTGGCAGCCGCGACGGTCGCCGTTGTGCTGGCCCGCCGCGACCAGCTGATGCTCCGGGTGGACCTGCGGGACCGGCGCAGACTCGTCAAGATCGTCCGCAGGGCTGCCGGTCCGGCGACAGGGCAGTACCCGGGCGGGCGGCCGGCTGCCGCCACACCCTAACGTTGCGCACGGCAGATCGAGGGCCGCTGCTTGGATCCGCGCAGCGGCCCTCGGTTTTTGTAGCGGAAACCCCGGCCGGTCAGCCTGCCAGCGGGCCGTGCGGGTACGCCGGATGCCGTTGCTGGAACTGAAGTACGTCCGGGTTGAGGACGACTCCGTCGCGGACCTCGATGGCGCGCCGGATGGTCTCGTTCGCGGCCCACTCCTCGGGTCCGCTGATCACGGTTTCCAGGAAGGGCAGCAGCGCCTCGCTGATTTCCCAACTGGCGGAATTCCACAGGTAGGACGGGCTGTGGTCCACGCCGTAGTAGGCGATATGGTCCCCGACGGTGAACATCGGCTCGGCAAACGTGGTGCTTTTCGCCCAGCTGAAGCCCATACCCTCATCGCAGGACACGTCCACGATCAGGCTCCCGGGCCGGAACTTGTCGAGATCCTCCGTGCGCAGATACGTCAGTGGTGCGTTCGGATCCTGGAGTGTGCAGTTGACGACGATGTCCGTCCCGGCGAGGAACGGTGCGAGCGGCACGCGGCCGCGCTCGGTGATGACTTCGCTCAGGAACGGCGCCTTGTCGCTGTGGTCGAACTGCGCGATCCGCACCGAATGGATGGGGGAGCCAACCGCGGCAACCCCGCGGTTGGTCAGGACCTGGACGTCGTGTACGCCATGGGCGTTCAGCGCCGTGACCGCACCGCGCGCCGTGGCCCCGAAGCCGATCACCACTGCGCTCAGCCGGCGGCCGTAGTCTCCGGTGGAACCAGTTAGGCCCAGGGCGTGCAGCACCGAACAGTAACCGGCCAGTTCGTTGTTCTTGTGGAACACGTGCAAGCCGAAGCCGCCGTCGCTGGCCCAGTGGTTCATCGCCTCGAACGCTATCAGCGTGAGCTTTTTGTCGATCGCCAGTTGGGTGATGGCCCGGTCCTGGACGCAGTGCGGCCAGCCCCAGAGGACCTGACCGTCCCGGAGTTCGGCAAGGTCTTCGGGCTGCGGTTTGGGCAACAGGACGACGTCGGCCTCGGCGAGAAGCTGGGCGCGTGGGACGATGCGCCCCACCAGCGGTGCCAGATGGGCATCCGAGACGCCGAAGCGCTCGCCGTAGCCCTCCTCCAGAATGAGCTGCCGCTGGAGTTCCGGGGCTATGCGGTCCAGGTGGAGAGGGTGGATCGGGAGGCGCTGCTCGTCAGGTTTCCGGGTGCTGGCAAGCACTCCGAGGGTAAGACGGTTCGTCGGACCGCTCACTTTTTCTTCGGACTGGCCGGCTTCGAGCCGGTCGCCTTGTCCAGGGAGCTTGGCGGCAAAGCGGCGGTCCTTTTCTCGGCACGCTTTTCCTTCAGGGATTTCCCGGATTTCTTGGATGCTGCTTGACGGGGGGACTTGTCAGCCATGATCGCTCCTGTAGCGGAACCGAAGAGGTTCCTGACTTCGAACCATACAGGCACGGACCTAACGGCCCGGAGGGGTCCAAGGCGCAGAAACCCTGGCGAAGTGGAGCGGCTGACGGGAATCGAACCCGCGTATCAAGCTTGGGAAGCTAGCGCTCTACCATTGAGCTACAGCCGCAGTGGGAACGGCCGAAATGCTGAAGCCGGTCCCGGGGAACAACGAGATTTACCTTACCCCAGCCACGCGCGTTCGCCGAACACGTCGCCCCTGCGACATCGTGGCCCGGCGCTCCCCGGCTGGCCACACCCGGTCGCTACACCGGCGGCAGAACGGCGTTCGCGTCAGATGGCAGGGAAGGCCTGAGGCTCCACTGAGCACTAAACAGCCTGGGGATTCCCATAACTGTTCGATAAAGGCTCGTTCCCGGAACCGTGCGGGCGGGGCCTTGCTGATTATCCTGAAGGGGTTAGCTGCAGTTCCGGGGAAGCGGGCTACGCCCATCAGCCGTCAGCGCAGCGAGGATTTCAGTGGCAATTGCAGAGTACGACGTCGTGATCCACCGGGACGCAATGTCCGTGTACGACTTCCTGCTCGATGCCCGCAATCTGCCGAGCTGGCGTGACGGAGTCCGCGGCGTTGAACTCGTATCGGGCGTGGCCGGGGCCAAGGGTGCCGTTTACCGCCAGAGCCTCGCTGCACCCGCCGGACGGACGGAATGCTGCGACGTCGAGATCACCGAGGCGCGGCCGGGGGCAGAGATCCGGTTCACTGTCCTTGCCGGGCCGGAGCGGACCCGCGGCGGCTACTACCTGAGCACCGAAGGCACCAGTACCCGCGTCCGGTTTGCCTTGGAGGGCGAAGCGCGGGGGCTCCTGGCCCGGTTGAGTTCCCGGTTCCGGCGTCGGATGAGGGCTGAAGTCGGCCAACTGGACCAGCTCAAGGCAGTGCTGGAGCAGGAACCGGAACTGTAATACCGGGACGGCACACCACTGTTCCCGGTGAGTACTGTAATTTTGACACTGTGCTGATCTCTGACCGCGACATTCGTGCCGAAATAGCTTCCCACCGGATTGTTCTTGAGCCGTTCGACCCTGCCATGGTTCAGCCGTCCTCGGTTGACGTGCGGATCGATAAGTTCTTCCGACTCTTCGACAACCACAAGTACGCCCACATCGATCCGGCGGAGGAACAACCCGAGCTGACCCGACTGGTGGAGGTCGATTCCGGCGAACCCTTTATTCTGCATCCCGGGGAATTCGTGCTGGGCTCCACCTACGAGACAGTGACGCTCCCGGACGACATCGCCGCCCGGCTGGAAGGCAAGTCCTCGCTGGGCCGGCTCGGCCTGCTCACCCACTCCACGGCAGGATTCATCGACCCGGGCTTTTCCGGACACGTGACCCTTGAGCTGTCGAATATGGCGACGCTGCCCATCAAGCTCTGGCCGGGTATGAAGATTGGGCAGCTGTGCTTCTTCCGGCTGACCTCTGCCGCCGAGCACCCCTACGGCTCCGGCGAGTACGGTAACCGCTATCAGGGCCAGCGCGGCCCGACGGCGAGCCGGAGCCATTTGAATTTCCACCGCACCGTCATTTGACCCGGCCCGCTGCGCGGACGCCCGTGCGGCAGCGGCGTCCAGCCTAGATGCCGTCCGCAGTCCGAACCCTGGACGGCTTGGCCGGGCGGCGCAGCATCGCCACAACCGGTTCCACAAACTTTGCTATCAGCGGGCCAGTGACTGCCATGATCAGCACGTAGGCGGTGGCCAAGGCAGCGAGTTCCTGGGGTACGACGCCGGAGGCGACGGCGAGGCCGGCAATAACGATTGAGAATTCGCCGCGCGCGATTAGCGCGGCTCCGGCGCGGAAGCGCCCCGGCACGCCGATCCCAGCACGCTTCGCCGCCCAGATCCCGGTGAGCATCTTGGTGGCCGCGGTGACGATGGCCAGGAGCAACGCCCAGCCAAGGACGGGCGGGATGCTCGTTGGGTCCGTGTTGAGCCCGAAGACCACAAAGAATATGGCTGCGAAGAGATCCCGCAGCGGCTCAAGGATCCGGGTGGCGCTGTGCGCGGTGGCCCCGGAAATGGCGATCCCGAGCATAAAGGCACCCACCGCGGCCGAGACCTGCATGGCCGCTGCCAGTCCGGCCACCAGCAGGGCGGCGCCGAGCAGGTTCAGCAGGAACACCTCGGAGTTTTCGCTGTGCACGGCTTTGGACACGTGGTGCCCGTGTCGCAACGCCACAATCAGGACGATGGTCACGACGGCGAGCGAGATCCCGACCGTCTGCAGTCCGGCCACGAAACTCACGCCGGCCAGGGTTGCCGTCAGCACCGGCAGGTACACCGCCATGGCCAGGTCTTCGAAGACCAGGATCGAGAGCACCACCGGAGTCTCGCGGTTACCGATTCGACCCAGGTCGGTGATCACCTTGGCAGCGATCCCGGAGGACGAAATGTAGGTGACGCCGCCCATCACCATCGCCCCTACGACGCCCCAGCCCAACAGCGCCGCCAGCACGGCGCCCGGCAGGAAGTTCAGCACGAGGTCCAGGACACCGGCCTGCCAGGAACGCCGCAGCCCGGTGACCAGCTCCGCCGCCGTATATTCCAATCCGAGCATAAGCAGGAGCAGGATAACGCCGATCTCGCTGGAGAGGTGCGCGAATTCGTGCATACCCTCGAGTTTGACCAGCCCGCCTGCACCGAAGAACAGGCCCCCGACCAAGTACAGCGGAATAGGGGACATCCCGATCCGCCCGGCCAGCCTCGCCAGCAGGCCGAGGCAAAAGACGACGGCCCCGAGTTCGATCAGGGTCAGTGCGAGCGGGTCCATGCTGTCAGCCGTTGCGCAGGATGCTGGCCGCTGTGTCCAGGCCTTCTTGCGTTC
Organism: Arthrobacter sp. AL05; assembly: GCF_029960715.1. Classification (NCBI taxonomy): domain Bacteria; kingdom Bacillati; phylum Actinomycetota; class Actinomycetes; order Micrococcales; family Micrococcaceae; genus Arthrobacter; species Arthrobacter sp. AL05. The sequence goes on along the minus strand of NZ_JASBRC010000001.1, from coordinate 486,709 downwards.
CGACTGCTACGAGGAGGTCTCCGGGGTGCAGGACGACGTCGGGCCCGGGGGAGGGAAGAACTTCGCCTTCGCGCATGATCGCGACGATCGAGGCGCCGCTTCGGGTCCGGATGCAGGCTTTGCCCATCGGCTGGTTGTGGAAAGGGGAGTCGGCTGCGATGGAGAACTGCCGGGTGACGATTCCCGGAACCTCGCGGTGCGCCTCGGAGAGCTGCATTGCCAGCCGCTGGCCGCCCAGCAGGTTTCCGAGGGCGGCGGCTTCGTCGACTGTCAGCGGAACGGACGCCTGGCAGGTGTCCGGATCGTCCCAGGTCGAGACGATGAGTTCAGTCTGGCCTTCGCGGTGTTCCACGACGCCGATCCGCCGCCCGGAGGCGGTCATAAAGTCCTTGCGCCGGCCCAGTCCCGGAAGGTCTGTTTCATCCACATTCATCCCTCCAGCCTAGTGCGCCGCAGGGGATTCCGGGGAGGTTCAGGCTGCCGGGACGACGGCGATCTCGGTCCGGTCCGGTGCCTTGACCGGAAGAAGGAGCAACAGCCCTGCCAGGAGCACTGCCATGATGCCAAGAATGCCCCAGCGCTGCGCCCCGCCGGGTTCCACCAGCGGGGCCGCGACGGCGATGCACAGCGTAAACAGTGCGGGCGCGAGAAAGCTGACGGCCCGGCCCGTCGTGGCGTAGAGGCCAAACAGCTCACCGGATTCCCCGTGCGGGGCAAGCCGGGCCAGGTAGGCCCGGGAGGAGGATTGTGCCGGTCCCACAAAGAGGCACAGGAACAGTCCGAAGATCCAGAACGTGGTGGTGCCGGCCCACTGTATGCCGAAGAGGGAATAGTTTCCGTTGCCGAGGACCAGGATCATCGAGCCGGCGACCAGAAGCCCTGCCAGCGAACCGGTGATGACCGATTTAGGACCGATCCGGTCATCGAGGAAGCCGCCCACGATGGCACCCGCCGCGGCAACAACGTTTCCGAAAATCGCGAAAAAGATGACCTCCGTGAGTTCGAACCCGAACGTACCCGCGGCGATGATGCCGCCGAAGGTAAACACCGCTGCCAGCCCGTCCCTGAACACGGCACTGGCAAGAAGGAAATAGATGGTGTGCGGGCTGGTTCGGTAGATCGCCTTGATCCGCCGCAGCAACAGGCCGTAGGAGGCCAGGAATCCCAGCGCGGCGCCCTGCCTTGTTTTGGGCAGTTCCGGAACGGCGAACAGTACAGGCAACGCGAAAATGAAGAACCACAAGGCGGAGAACACCGCGACCAGCCGGATGTTCAGGCCGTCCGCCGTCGAGCCGCCGAACCACTCGAAGCTGGGCTGGACAAAAAGCTGGAGCACAATCAGCAGTGCCACGATGCCGCCGAGGTATCCCATGCCCCAGCCGAAGCCGCTGACTTTGCCGATGTTCTTTGGGGTGGAGATCTGGGCGAGCATGGCGTTGTAGTTCACGCCGGCAAACTCAAAGAACACGTTGGCCAGCGCAATAAGTGCCACCCCTAGCAGCAGGAACTCAGGGCGCGGGAAAACAAAAAAGCACAGGGCGGTCAGGACCGCGACAGCGGCCGTGTTGACCCCAAGCCACAGCCGGCGCCGCCCACCGTTGTCCGAGCGCTGCCCGGTGACTGGTGCCAGCAACGCGATTGCGGCACCGGCGATCGCCAACGCGCCGCCCAGGACCGCGGAGGCATGGTCCTCGCCGCCGAAGGCCTTGGATGTCAGGTACACGGTGAAGACAAAGGTGGTCATCACAGCATTGAAGGCGGCCGAGCCCCAGTCCCAGGCCGCCCACGCGAGGATGCGCCCCTTGTGGGACGCCTGGTGCCCGGATTCAAGTTCCGATTCTGGGCGCACGGCCTCAGGGACGGCAGCGGAGTTCATAGCGTGAATAATATCCGCAGTCCGCCCAGGACCCGGCCTACCGTGGGAAAAGAATTTGTCAACGCTTGGTAAACTGTCCGGACTGAACCGAACGAATACGCCGCCTGCTCCAACTTGTTGATAAATGAAATCCTGACGTTGCGGAGATACCAGTGATCACAGTCCTTGCCGCACACTTTGCGGCGGCTGCTGTGGCGCCATGGCTCTTCCGAAAATTCGGCCGGAACTCCTTCTACGCCCTCGCGGCAGTGCCTGCCGGTTCGTTCCTCTGGCTGGTCCTGCAGCACGGCGCCGTTTATGCCAACGCAGGTGCGGCCCAGGGCGGAGCTGCAGGAAACGGAACCGCCGAGGTCCTGCCATGGACCCCCGAGCTAAAGCTGGAGCTCGCCTTCCGGATGGATGCCCTGGCCTGGGTGATGTCCCTGCTGGTCCTCGGGGTCGGCGCGCTGGTCCTCGTCTACTGTGCCCGGTACTTCAAGGACAAAGACGAGTACCTCGGTGGATTTGGCGCCCAGTTGGTGGCCTTCGCCGGGGTGATGTTCGGACTCGTGACGGCAGATGACCTGCTCTTGATGTTCATCTTCTGGGAACTGACCACGGTCCTGTCCTACCTGCTGATCGGCTACGCCCGGGCCCGGCTGTCCGCTCGGCGCTCCGCCCTGCAGGCCTTGATTGTCACCACCGCCGGCGGCTTGGCCATGCTCGTGGGGCTGATCATCCTCGGTTACAACGCCGGGACCTACCGGATCTCTACCATTCTGGGCTTGGCGCCTGAGCTCGTCACCGGTCCCGCCGCGGGCGCCGTTGCTGCCGCCGTCCTCCTCATCCTGGTGGGTGCGATCACCAAATCGGCGCTGGTTCCGTTCCACTTCTGGCTTCCCGGCGCGATGGCTGCTCCCACCCCGGTGAGCGCCTATTTGCATGCCGCGGCCATGGTGAAGGCCGGCATCTACCTCGTGGCGCGGCTGGCGCCCGGGTTCACGGAAACCCCGTTCTGGCTGCCGGTAGTGCTTGGCCTCGGTCTGGCCACCATGCTGGTCGGCGGCTACCGGGCGCTGCGGCAAACGGACATAAAGCTCATCCTCGCTTACGGTACGGTCAGCCAACTCGGCTTCCTGACCATGGTCGTGGGACTCGGCACCCCCGAGGCGGCCCTTGCCGGGCTCGCACTTCTCCTCGCCCACGGATTGTTCAAGGCCACGCTCTTCCTGGTGGTGGGCATCATTGACCACCAGGCCGGAACCCGCGATATGCGCAAGCTCTCGGGCGTTTACCGTTCCTCCCGGGCGCTGGCCATTATGGCCGCCGTCGGGGCCGCCTCAATGGCCGGAATCCCGCCGCTGGCGGGTTTTGTCGCGAAAGAATCAGTCTTTGAAGCCTTCGTCCACTTCAGCGCCGACGCGTCGGCCGGTCCGTGGGGTCTGGTGCTCCTGGCCGGCCTGGTGCTGGGTTCCATCCTGACCTTCGCCTACAGCGCACGGTTTATGTGGGGCGCGTTCGCCGTCAAGTCCGGCGTCAGGACAACGCCTTTCAAACCGATCAGGCCCGCTTTCCTGGCCGCCCCCGCCATCCTGAGCCTTTTGACCGTCGCCTACGGGTTGTGGCCTGCGCCGGTAGACGGCTGGATCCAGCCGTACGCTGCACTGTTTGTGCCCGACGGCGAGGATGCAGCGGCCGCTGCCGGCCATCTGGCGCTGTGGCACGGACTTACCCCCAGCCTGGGCCTGACCGCCATCACCTTCGCCCTGGGCCTGGCCATGTTTTACGGCCGGAACACCGTCTCCCGGCTCCAGGCACTGGTCCCCGGCTGGATTGACGGTGACCGCAGCTATCAGCTGGCTATCGGCGCGCTCGACGACGCCGCAGTGTGGATTACCGGCCGGACCCAGCGCGGCTCGCTGTTCTTCTACCTCTCCGTCATCCTGACCGTGGCATTCGTCCTTCCGCTGACGGCCCTTGTGCTGGCGAACAAGCCCGTGCCCCCGAACCTCTACTTCATTGACCCCAATTCCCCGCTGCAGATTGTGGCGGGCGCAGGAATTGTGATCGGGGCGTTGGCCGCGGTGCGGGCCAACAAACGCTTCCTGGCCGTCCTGATGGTGTCCGTTACCGGCTACGGAATCGCCCTGCTGTTCGCGCTGCAGGGCGCTCCTGACCTGGCGCTGACCCAGATGCTGGTGGAATCGATCATCCTCGTGGCCTTTGTTCTGGCCATGCGCAGCCTCCCGGCGGAACTACGCGACAGGACCGGCGGCAAATACCGGGTGGTCCGGGTGATTATCGGAGCGGCGTTTGGCATCACCATGGTCTTTGTCGCCATCTACGCCCTCGGCGCCCGGGTGGCTGCACCCGTCTCGCTCGATTTCCCCAAACTGGCCTACGAGGGTGGCGGCGGGCTGAACATAGTCAACGTGACCCTCGTGGACATCCGGGCCTGGGACACCTTCGGGGAAATCTCCGTGCTGGCGCTGGCGGCCACAGGCGTTGCCAGCCTGATCTTCGTCCACAACCGCGGCGAGGGGATCCGGGCATCCGCCACAGTGGCCGAAGGGTCCGTCGGCCGCCGCAATTCCGGAGGCGAACGCGGCAATACCCGTGACGAGGCGGCTTTGGCGATCAGCCGACGTTTCGCCGCCTCGAGCCGTGATGCATGGCTTGTGGCCGGCCGGACCCTGGCCCCGGAACGCCGCTCGATCATCTTCGAAGTCGTCACGCGGCTGGTCTTCCACTCAATAATCGTCTTCTCGATCTACCTGCTGCTCGCGGGCCACAACTTTCCCGGCGGCGGCTTCGCCGGTGGCCTCACCGCCGGGCTGGCCCTCACAGTCCGGTACCTCGCCGGCGGTCGTTTCGAGCTGCGCGAGGCGTCGCCCGTCAGCGCCGGCACCCTGCTCGGTATTGGCCTGGCCACCGCGGCGGCATCCGGCCTGGTACCGCTGCTGCTGGGCGGCCAGGTGTTCCAAAGCGCCATCATCGAGTTCTGGCTGCCGGTTTTCGGCGACGTCAAGTTCGTCACCCCCACGATCTTCGATATCGGCGTCTACACGGTCGTCGTCGGCCTGGCCCTGGACGTGCTGCGCAGCCTGGGCGCCGAAATCGACGAACATTTCGAGGAACAGTCACACGAACCGGCCAGCGACCAGGAGCCCGGCGGAGTACCGGCCGAAACCACAGCCAAGGGAAAAGCATGAGCGTCAACCTGACACTGCTGACGGTCATGGGAGCCTTGTACGCCTGCGGCATCTACCTGATTCTCGAACGCAGCCTTACCCGGGTCCTGCTGGGCCTGATGTTGCTCACAAACGCCACAAACCTGCTGATTCTGACCACCGGCGGGTACGCCGGCCTGGCGCCGATGTTCAGCAAGGACACCGCGGCCGGGGACTACAACGATCCGCTGCCTCAGGCCCTCATCCTCACCTCGATCGTGATCTCTTTTGCCGTCACGGCCTTTATGCTCGGCATCATCTACCGGACCTGGGTGCTGGCCCGCGAGGATGAAATCCAGGACGACGCCGAGGACCGCCGCGTGGCGCGGACCCCCAGCTTCGACGTCGAGGACGACTCCGTGATCCCGGTGGAAACCTCCGAGTTTCCGTTGACCATGATCGGTTCGGACGGCCAGGGGGTCTCCAACGTCCCAGCCGGCGCCGAAGCCACGGTCCAAGTGGCAGACCGTACGCTGAACGCCGAGCGGGCGGCGGCGGAGGAGCAACCGGGTTCCTTGAACGTCCAACTACCCAATCCGGAAGGAGACGGACAGTGAACATTGCCAGTTTCGCCCCGCTCGCCGTCCTCCTTCCCATCCTCGGGGCGGCCCTCACCTTCCTGCTGATCCGACATTCGCGTGCGCAACGGACGGTGAGCATCGCGCTGCTGTCCGTGACGCTGCTGCTGGAGTGTCTGCTGCTGGCCTCCGTCTGGGAAGGCGGAACGTCGGCGGTCAACCTCGGCGGCTGGCTCCCGCCATGGGGCATCGTGATGGTGGTGGACCAGTTTTCTTCGCTGATGCTGGTGGTCTCCTCCTCGGTGAGCCTCGCCGTGCTGATTTACGCCACCGGTCAGGGCATGGCCGACGGCGATCGGGATGCGCCGGTCTCGATCTTCCACCCCACCTACCTGATCCTGGTAGCGGGGGTGTCCAATGCGTTCCTCTCCGGCGACCTGTTCAACCTGTATGTGGGCTTCGAGATCCTCCTGACCGCCAGCTACGTGCTGATGACCCTCGGCGGAACGGGCCCGCGGATCCGGGCAGGCGTGACCTACCTGGTGGTCTCGGTGGTGTCCTCAGTGCTCTTCCTGATGGCGATCGCGATGATCTATGGCGCTACCGGCACCATCAACATGGCTGATCTCGCCATCAAGCTGGCGCAATTGGACCAGGGCACCCAAAACCTGCTGCACGTAATGCTCCTGGTGGCGTTTGGCATCAAAGCGGCGGTGTTCCCGCTGTCCTTTTGGCTCCCGGACTCCTACCCCACGGCCCCGGCTCCAGTCACCGCGGTGTTCGCAGGGCTGCTCACCAAGGTGGGTGTCTACGCCATTGTCCGCACCGAAACGTTGCTCTTCCCGGGCGACACTTTTAATGCGCCGCTGATGGTGGCCGCCTTGCTGACAATGATTGTCGGAATCCTGGGCGCACTGGCCCAGAATGACATTAAGCGGCTGTTGTCCTTCACCCTGGTCAGCCACATCGGCTACATGGTGTTCGGGCTGGCGATGTCCTCGGTGGCAGGGCTGGGCGCCGCCGTATTTTACGTCGTCCACCACATCACCATCCAGACCAGCCTGTTCCTGGTGACGGGCTTGATTGAGCGCCGTGGCGGAAGTTCCTCGGTGGACCGCCTGGCCGGGTTGGCCAAGTTGTCGCCCCTGCTGGCGGTGCTGTTTTTTGTCCCGGCAATGAACCTGGCCGGGATCCCGCCGTTCTCCGGCTTCCTGGGCAAGCTGGGTCTGCTTCAGGCCGGGGTTCAGCTGGGAACACCGCTGGCTTTCGCACTGATGGCCGGCGGAGTGCTGACCAGCCTGCTGACGCTGCTTGCCATCGCCAGGGTCTGGAACCGTGCGTTCTGGCGCAAACCGGAGGACGCGGAACACCCGGATCCGGTGCTGCTGGCTGCCCCGGAAGATTCGGCAACGGGGGACCGGGCGGGCAAGACCAACGTCACGCTGCTGCCGCGGACCATGGTGGGTTCCACGCTAGGCCTGGTGCTTTTCGGCGTCGGGCTGACCATCTTCGCCGGCCCGCTGTTCAAGGTCGCGGACCAGTCTGCCTTCGACATGCTGGACCGGACCTCTTACATCCAGGCGGTCCTGGGCGAAGATGCGCCGGTTCCGCCGAGGCCCGGGCCACAGCCGCAGGAGGCCTCCAAATGAGCCGGAAACGGATCTCGCTGCGGCAGGAACTGCCGCTGCTCGTATGGCTCGTAGTGGTTTGGGGCGCCCTCTGGCGGGACTTCAGCCCCGGTAACCTGCTCTTCGGAGCCCTGATTTCGGTCGTTGTCGCCCGGCTGTTCTACCTGCCGCCGGTGGAACTGGGCGGGCGCTTCAACCTGCTCCGTGCAGTGCCGTTTGTACTCGTGTTCCTGGCCAAAGTGGTGGCAGCGAGCTGCCAGGTCCTGTACCTGGCAGCGGCCAAGGGACCCAAGGTGGTCAGTGCCGTTGTGGCCGTCCCGCTCCGGAGCCACTCTGACCTGCTGGTCACGGCGACCGGTCACGTCACCGCGCTGATCCCCGGTTCCATGGTGGTGGAAGTGGATCGCTCCACATCCACGCTCTATGTGCACGGGATCAACGTCCGCAACGCAGCAGGCGCCGCGCAACTGCGCAAGGACGTCCGCGACACGGAGGCCGGGCTGATCCGGATCATGGGGACCAAAGCCGAAGTGTCCGCACTCAACCAGGAGGTGGGGCCGTGATGGCGCTAGTCCTGACCGTGACCGCGGTGGTGCTCTCGTTGGCCGCCGGCGGGGCGATCATCCGGATCGCGCGGGGTCCGTCGCTGCTGGACCGGGTGCTTGCCGCGGACGTGCTCCTGGCCATCGTGGGGGCGGCCATGTGCATCGACATGGCAGTGAACCGGCACCTGAACAACCTTATGCTGCTGGTGGCGGTATCCCTTATCGGGTTCGTCGGCTCCGTCACGGTAGCCCGCTTCGTTGCCGACCGGAGGGAGAAAAGCAGTGCCTCCTGAGACATTTTCCGCCGACACCGTGATCGACGCCGTCTCGGCTGTCTTTATGGTGGTCGGTGCCCTGATGTCCCTCGCTGCGGCGGTGGGATTGCTCCGCTTTCCCGACCTGATGACCCGGATGCACGCAGCCACCAAGCCCCAGGTGCTGGGACTGTTCCTGTTGCTGTTCGCGCTGGGCCTTCAAATGCGCACCTGGTGGGTCTGGCCGGTGCTGGTGGTGGCATGGATCTTCCAGCTGCTCACGGTTCCGGTTTCCGCGCATATGGTCGGCCGCGCCGGGTACCGGACCAAGCACCTCCACCCGGAGCTGCTCAGCACCGACGACCTGGAGGCCGTGGTGCAGCAGGCAGCCGGCACCCGGGGATTCACTGACGACGACGCCGGGGACACCGGCGGGCGGTGAAGCTAGAGGATGCGCCCTAGACCAGGTCCTGGGTTTTGGCGAAGCGTGCAACCGCCCGCTGGGTGCCGCGATTTGCGAGTACTTGGATGATGGCGCTGACGGACGCGGAGATCAGCGCAAAAGTCAGGGCCGAGCGCAGGGTGGTGGGGACATCGTCCTCGTGGCCCTTGGGTGGCTTATTGCCGGTGGACTTCTCCCAGACGGTGTCCACGAGCTTGGTGCCGACGTAGCCGGCAAGCAGGCTGACGCCGGCGCCGAGCAGTTTGATGAAAATATTCATTCTTCGCAACTCCTTGCGGGAGGGAAACAGGGCTTCCCCTAGCCTAGCGTTCCTCGCCCGACGGTCCAGTTGGGGACCTGCGGGCGGACCCGGGCCAGCTTGGGACCAACGCCCCTGTCCGGTGGGGCGGGGCAGACGTAACTTCAAGTATGGAACAGCCCCAAACCCATTCGCTTGCCCACACCCGGCCGGACCTCCCGTCGGCTGACGGCCAGACATGGCGGACGCTCTATCTCTGGGCCGGCATCTCCTCGATTCTTTTCGTGGCGCTGCTGATTCTCGCGCTGGTCCTGGACTTCCTCGCCCCGCCTCCGGTCCACGGCGGCGCCGAGACGCTGGCATTCATCGCGCGGAACAAGGGGATCTACATTGCCGAACAACTGCTGTGGATCGTGCCGAACATCCTGCCGGTGGTGGTATTCGTGGCGTTGTTCGTGGCGCTCGCCCCGCTCGACAAGAGCCGTGCCCTGCTGGCCGCCGTGGTCGGGGCCGTGCCGTGGGCCTTGATCATGGCCGTCCCTGTCACCAGCCGGGGATCCATGGTGCTGGTATATCTCAGCGACCGTTACGCGGCCGCGGACGACGACGCGTCCCGGCTCCGCTACTCGACCGCCGCCGAGGCGATCGTCGCCGAGAACAACACGGCGGCCGTCGTCGGAGTCCTCTCCGCGCTTGGCATCCTGCTGATCTCCTTCGTCATGCTGAAGGGCGTGCTGCCGCAGACCCTGGCCTGGCTGGGGATCGCGATCGGCGGCCTCGGCGTCGTTGCGGAGGCGCTACGGCATACTGTTCCGGAGTTCTACGGCGGATACGGAGTGTTGATGTGGGCCTGGTTCGTGGGCGTGGGGGTTGCGCTGATCCGCCTTGCCGGCCGGACGGCTCGAGGCGCTAACAACGGCGGCAGCTCAGCCTGACGTCCCGGGGCGGCCGAGTATTTCCGCGCGGGCTTTGTCCACCAGTTTATGGTCGGCTTTTGCGGCAACCCCGACACTGTGACGGTGGCGACCATCCCTCCTCAACCCGCCGCCCGGCTGCTCGTCCCCGGAGTCCGGGTCGTAGCCGGGGGGGACCGCGCTGGTGAGTTGGTCACTTGTTAGGGTTCCCGTTCTAGTTCGCCGCCGTTGGTGGCCGGCAGGGCGCGGCATCCGGCGTTCCCGTGCTTGCTGCCTCTACTAGGCCGGCCGTCCCGGGCGCCGGCGGATTGTGACGGCCGACTCCGGAAAAACAAACCTCCACGGGTGTAAAGTGGGTCACGCCCACAAGGGCGATTTTTAGATACGACAGGGGAGCGCCGCCGTCGGGCATCACCGGGGAAATCCGGGGAGACCACAGGTGGGCGCTGAGAGTGCGGACAGCCGCAGACCCTCGAACCTGATCCGGTTAGTACCGGCGCAAGGGAGTCGAGTTCTCAGAGTGGCCGGAGCGGCAGCGGAAGCTGCAGGCCCGGGCCACTCTCCCCTCCTGTTCCTCAGGAGGACGATATGACTGATACATCTGCCAAGCCCGGATCCGTACAACCCGGATCAGCCGGCGCGCCCGTCCGGTACAGCCACAACTGGCGTGTGGTGGACATTGTGGTGGCGGCGCTCATTGCGGTTGCCGGCGGCGTGATCTTCTGGGCCTGGTCCCAGGGTGCCAACCTGGTTTCTGCCCCCGTTAATGCGTTCTATCCGCCGCTCACCGGGCTCTACGCCGGAGGCTGGATGCTCCCGGCCGTGCTGGGCATGCTGATCATCCGCAAGCCGGGTGCTGCACTGTTCTGCGAATCGGTGGCCGCCACCGGCGAGCTGATCATGGGCTCGCAGTACGGCACCACAGTGCTGATCTCAGGCATCCTGCAGGGCCTCGGCGCCGAGCTGGTTTTTGCCGCGGTGCTCTACAAGAAGTTCAATGTGCCGTCCTTTCACGGGAAATTCAACCTGCCGGTGGCACTGCTGGCCGGCGCCGGGGCGGGCCTGTTCTGCGGCTTGAATGACTCGTTCCTGCCCTGGGGCTGGAACATCGCTTATGCCTCCGGTGACAAGCTGGCCTACATCGTTTTCACTGTGATCTCCGGCGCCGTGATCGCCGGCGGCCTGTCCTGGCTCGCCACCCGGGCCCTGGCCAGGACTGGGGTGCTGGGCTCTTTCGCCTCCCGCAAGGCGGCCGCGGAGCCGGTCTTTTCCTGACCCGCGCACACGGCTGATGACATCCTCCGACCGGGTCCGCCCGGCTGCGATCACCGCGCGTGGCTGGGGCTGGTGGCACGCGGGCCGGACCCGGCCCGCAGTCCGCGGCCTTGACCTGGACATTCAGGCAGGGGAACGTGTGCTGCTGCTGGGACCATCCGGTGCCGGCAAATCCACGCTCCTCCACGCCCTGGCCGGTGTACTCGGCGACTCGCCCGGCGGGGACGCCGGGCGAGCCGCTGGCCGCGGGCCGGCGGACGACGGGGATGCCGAGGAGACCGGCAGCTTGCTGATCGACGGGGCATCACCCCGGGAGCGGCGCGGCCGGGCCGGGCTGATGCAGCAGGACCCGGAGACGCAGGTGGTGCTCTCGCGCCTGGGCGACGACGTCGCCTTCGGGGCGGAAAACCTTTCAGTGCCCCCGGCCGACATCTGGACCCGGGCAGCGGAAGCGCTCGACGACGTCGGACTCGGCCGCCTGCCGCTGGACCACCCGACGTCGGCGCTGTCCGGCGGCCAGAAGCAGCGCCTGGCCCTCGCCGGCATCCTGGCGATGCGCCCCGGACTGATTCTCCTCGACGAGCCCACCGCCAACCTGGACCCGGCCGGAGTGCTGGAGCTTCGTGATGCCGTCGGCCGTTGCCTGGACAAGACCGGCGCTACCCTGGTGGTCGTGGAGCACAGGGTTGCCGTCTGGAAAGACCTCGTGAACCGGATTGTGGTGCTGCAGCCGGGCTCGGCGACGGACACCGCGGTGCTGATCGACGGACCGCCGGACCAGGTCCTGGACCAGGCGCGGGACATGCTCACCGCGGCGGGTGTTTGGGTGCCCGGTTACGTGCCGCAGACCCGGACGCGTCACCGGCCGCGGCCCGCCGGCCCGGCATCGGCCGCCGCCTCGGCCGTCGGCAGGGCCGCCGCCGGGGCGCCCGGTGGCCAGATTGCCCGCACCCCGACAGCGGGACTGCTGCTTGCCGCTGAGGACCTGGCCGTGTCCCGCGAACGGCCGCGCCGGGCGGGCCTCCGGGGCGGTTTTCGACCCATTCCGCCGGCGCCCGTCCAGTCCGGCATTGTTGCCCGGGTCCGCGCCGGGGAGGCCTTGACCATTACCGGCCCCAACGGATCGGGAAAGTCCACCTTCGCCCTGACGCTCGCGGGCCTGCTCGCGCCGGTCTCCGGCACGGTCTCGGCCACCCCGGAACTCAGCTCCGGTGCCGGGAGCGATCCGTACAAGTGGAAGGCCCGGCAGCTGATCTCAAGGATCGGCACAGTGTTCCAGGAACCTGAGCACCAGTTCGTCACGGGGCGGGTACTTGATGAGCTGATGTTCGGCCCCCGGCACCTGGGCCGCGGCGAGGAACGCGTCGACGAACTGCTCGAGCGGCTCCGGCTGGCGGAGCTCGTGGACGCGAACCCGTACACACTCTCCGGGGGCGAGAAACGTCGCCTGTCGGTGGCCACCGTCCTGGCAGCCCATCCGGACGTCCTCATCCTCGACGAACCAACCTTCGGCCAGGATGCCAACACCTGGGCCGAACTGGCCTCGTTCCTTTCCGAACTCCTCGACGCCGGCACCGCCGTCGTCTCGGTGACGCACGACGCCGAATTCAGCCACGTCCTCGGAGGGACCGAACTCAGCCTCCAGGTCCCCGATCAAGCGGAGCCCGATGAGCTGGCCCCCGTGCGCCGCGGGCCGGGACGTTGAGCACACCATGAGACAGGAACTGACGCTGCGCGGCAATCATGCCCTGCTGACCCGGGCCAACCCGCTCTCGAAGTTCGCCGCCGTTGTGTTCATTACCCTTGCCCTGGCGCTGTCGATCGACTGGGTGTCGGCCTCGGTGGCATTGGCCCTGGTTCTGGCACTTCTTCCGCTGGCCGGGCTGCGACCCGGGTTACTCTGGCTCCGTGGCTGGCCCTTGATCCTGGCCGCGGCGCTAGGCGGCTGGAGTACCACCATCCTGGCGCCGGACAGCGGCCGTATTCTGCTTGATGCCAGGATTTGGTCCATCAGCGACGGTTCCCTGGAGCTAGGGGTCGGCTTTATGGTCCGCGGGCTGGCCATCGCGCTGCCGGCGGTGCTGCTGATGAGTTGTACGGATCCCACGGACCTGGCGGACGCCCTCGCGCAGAACGCGAAACTCCCGCACCGCTTTGTCCTCGGAACGCTTGCCGCGATGCGTCTTGTGGGATTGATGGCCGAAGAGTGGCACACCATTGGGATGGCCCGCCGTGCCCGCGGTGTGGGTTCCCACGGGAACCCCCTGCAGCGGCTCCGCGCCACCTTGGGGCAGAGCTTCGGGCTGCTGGTGCAGGCCGTCCGGCGCGCCTCCCGCCTCGCTGTCACTATGGAGGCCCGCGGCTTCGGCGATGCGCCGCGGACCTGGGCACGGAAATCCACCTTCAGCGCCCTGGACGTCTGGGTGGTTCTCGGCGGACTCCTGATCGCCGGTTCCGCCGTCGCGGCGTCGTTGGCGGCAGGCACCTGGAACATGGTCTTCCTTGCCCGGCAATAGCGATAATTATCGCACGGAACGGGTATCGCAGCGATTTTTCCGGCGTCTTATCTGAAATGACCGGAGAAATACGTCACCCATGATATTTTTGCGGGATGACTCAACAGACTGCTGAACACGTTGGTGCGTTACTCCGCGATGCCCGCGGGCAAAAAGGCTGGACCCAGGGCCAGCTGGCCGCCGAGCTGGGAACCAGCCAGAGCGCCATCGCCCGAATGGAACAAGGCAAGCAGAATCTGAGCCTGAAAATGATCCAGCGTCTTGAGGTTATTTTTGACCGGAGCATCGTTAAGGTGGGGCGGCCCGCCATGACGCATCTGCGGGTGGAAGGCGGCCGGACCCTGTCCGGTTCGGTGGACGTCAACAGCAGCAAAAACGCAGGTGTCGCCCTGCTGTGCGCCAGCCTGATCAACCGCGGCACCACCACCCTGCGCCGGCTCGCACGCATCGAAGAAGTGAACAGGATCGTCGAGGTGCTGACGAGTATCGGCGTCGAATGCGTTTGGCTCAACGCCAGTGATCTTCAGATCCGGCGCCCCGCGGCCCTGGACCTTGACGCGATGGACATCGAGGCGGCCCGCCGGACCCGCAGCGTCATTATGTTGCTGGGCCCGCTCCTGGACGAATCCGCCGAATACCGGCTGCCCTATGCCGGCGGCTGCGACCTTGGCACCCGCACGGTGCAGCCGCATATGCAGGCGCTGCGCCAGTTCGGCCTCAGCGTGGACGCCAAGTCCGGCTACTACGCCGTGCAGGCGCCGCCCGCGGACGCGGCGGACCGGTCCTTTGTGCTCAGCGAACGCGGCGACACCGTTACCGAAAACGCCATCATGGCAGCCGCCCACCGCGGCGGGACCACAGTCATCCGCAACGCCAGCCCCAACTACATGGTGCAGGACCTTTGCTTCTACCTGGAGATGCTCGGGGTCCGGATCGACGGCGTAGGAACCACCACGCTGAAGATCACCGGCCGCCCCTCCGTCGACGTCGATGTTGAATATTTCCCGTCCGAAGATCCGATCGAGGCGATGAGCCTGATCACCGCCGGCATTGTCACAAACTCGGAAGTGACCGTCCGGCGCGTCCCGATCGAATTTATGGAAATCGAGCTCGCGACGCTGGAACAGATGGGTCAGCAGCTGGAAGTGTCCGGGGAGTATCTGGCCCGCAACGCGCGCACCCGGCTGGTGGATGTCACCACCCGGCCCTCGGTACTGCGGGCACCCGAGGACAAGATCCACCCCATGCCGTTCCCCGGGCTGAACATCGACAACCTGCCCTTCTTCGCGGTCATCGCCGCGAATGCCCAGGGCCAGACGATGATCCACGACTGGGTTTATGACAACCGGGCGATCTACCTGACGGAGCTGAACAAACTCGGCGCGCAGGTGCAGCTGCTGGACCCGCACCGGATCTACGTCAACGGCCCCACCAAATGGCGTGCGGCAGAGGTGGGCTGCCCGCCGGCCCTCCGACCCGCTGCCTGCCTGCTGTTGGCGATGCTCGCCGCCCGCGGCGTATCGGAACTGCGCAATATCTATGTGATCGAACGAGGCTACGAGGACTTGGCCGAGCGGCTCAACACCCTCGGCGCAAAAATCGAGTACTTCCAGGACTGAGCGACCCCGTAGCGAGGCGGCGCGCTTCACGGAGACCTGGCGCACAATGGAATCATGCGCACCTTCGGTGTGGAGGAGGAACTGCTCATCGTGGACCCCGAAACCGGGATGCCGCTTCCCCTCGCCGACGCCATTTTGCCCCGGCTGGAACCCCCGAAGCGGGCCTCCGGCCGGGCCGGTTCCGCGCAGCCGCCGGTCTATGAGGAACCGAACTTCAGCTATGAGCTCAAGCTGGAACAGCTTGAATCCCGGACCCGGCCGTGCCTGGAGTACGCCGAGTTGCTCCGGCAGCTCAGGCAGGGCCGTGCCCTCGCGGACCGCGCCGCCAGGGTGCATGGCGGCCGGATCGCCGCCCTCGGCACGTCGCCGCTCGGCTCGGCAACCCACCTGACGCCGAAGCAGCGGTACCTGACCATGCAGCAGCGTTTTGGGCGCACCGTCCGGAACCAGCTCACCTGCGGCCTGCACGTCCACACCCTTGTGGAGTCTCCGGAAGAGGGTGTGGCAGTGATGGACCGGATCCGCGACAAACTTGCTGTGCTGATTGCCCTGAGCGCAAATTCGCCCTACTGGAACGGTGCTGAGACAGGATTCGAAAGCTACCGCACCCAGGCTTGGAACCGCTGGCCGGGATCGGGCCCCACCATGATCTTCGGCAGCCTTCCGGTCTACCGCCGCGTCGTAAACCGTCTGGTGGAAAGCGGCGTCCTGATGGATGAAGGAATGGTCTACTTCGACTCGAGGCTGTGCCGGCACTATCCCACATTGGAGGTCCGGGTCGCAGACGTTTGCCTGCGGGCCGAGGACGCCGCGCTGATCGCCGTGCTGGTGCGTGCGCTTGTGGAGTCCGCGTCCCGGGAATGGCACGACGGCGTTGATCCCGCCCCGGTGCCGACGCTGCTGCTGCGGATGGCCGCCTGGCAGGCCAGCAACTGCGGACTGCGCGGGCAGCTGCTGGACTTCGGGACCTTCGTCCCAGCCCCGGCTGCCGAAGTGGTCCACGCCCTGGTGGACTTCGTAGCGCCCGTGCTGGTGGATCAGGGCGAGCTGGACTTGGTGCGCCATGGTGTTAGCCGGATGCTCGCCGAGGGCACCGGGTCGCAGCTGCAAAGGGAACCGTTCGACGCCGGCGGCCTGTCCGCCGTCGTTGAACGCGCCGTCGCGGCGACCGTGCCGGGACCGGACACCGGGGAACCCGCCGACGGGAGCACAACGCTGGGCCCGGTCCGGCGGCGCTGAGTGTGCAGTTCACGGCAGTTCTCCGCCAAGGCATCGCCGCTATCTGCCAACTCAAGCACCGCAAACGGCGCTAGCAAGATTTGAGCGCCTGCCCGAGGTCGCGGATCAGGTCCGCAATATCCTCGAGTCCCACCGAGAGGCGCACCACGCCGTCACTGAGCCCGATCGACGCACGGCCCTCCGGCCCCATAGCGCGGTGCGTCGTGGTGGCGGGATGGGTGATCAGCGACTTCGAATCGCCGAGGTTGTTGGAGATATCGATGATCCGCAGCCCGTCCAGCAGCGCGAACGCAGCCTCCTTCGCCGAATGCCCGGCGGACGCGGCGAGCTCGAAGGTCAGCACGGTGCCGCCGGCTTTCATCTGCCGGGCGGCCAGCTGATGCTGCGGGTGGGACTGCAGCAGCGGGTACTTGACCCAGCTGACCGCGGGTTGCTCCTCAAGCCACTCGGCCAGCCGCAGCGCGGAGGCACAGGAGTGGTTCACCCGCAGGGCCATCGTCTCCAGGCCCTTGGTCAGCACCCATGCGTTGAAGGCCGAGAGTGCCGGGCCGGTATGGCGCATCAGCTGCTTGACCGGGCCCTCGATGAAATCCCTGGTGCCCAGGATCGCGCCGCCAAGGACGCGACCCTGGCCGTCGATGTGCTTGGTGCCGGAGTAGACGATCACGTCCGCGCCGAGCTCCCCGCAGCGCTGCAGCAGGGGAGTGGCAAAGACATTATCGACGACGACCGTCGCCCCGGCCGCGTGCGCCATTTCGCTCACTGCCGCGATATCCACGATTTCCTGCATTGGGTTCGAGGGCGACTCGAAGAAGACAGCAGTGGTGGGTTTGGCGAGCGCCTCGCGCCACTGCACCAGGTCCGGGCCGTCAACGAAGACCGTCTCGACGCCCCAGCGGGGCAGGATCTCGTTCAGGATCACAAAGCATGAGCCGAACAGCGATCGGGCCGCCACCACCCTGTCGCCGGCGGCCAACAGGGCACCCAGGGCAGTAAAGACAGCGGACATGCCCGACGCCGTGGCAAAGCAGGCCTCGGTGCCTTCGAGCAGCCGGAGCCGCTCCTGGAACGTCGCCACAGAGGGATTGCCGTAGCGGGAGTAGACGAAACGCTCGTCGTGGCCGGCGAAGGCGCGTTCCGCGGCGGCCGCCGATTCGTAGACGAAGCCGGAGTTCAGGAAGACCGGTTCTGACGTCTCCTGAAATCCGGTGCGGTCGAGTCCGCCGCGGACGGCCTGGGTGTCCGCGCTCCAGTCGGCGGCATCAGGGTTGAATGTCACTTAGTGTCTTCCGAGATTGGTGGGGAGGCCGCGGTTTTTCCAGCCGTTGACAGTGCGTTGGCCCTCGCCGTCGGGTTCGCCCTCAAAGCCCTCAAGGATGTTAAAGGAGGTAAAACCGTCCTCGGTGGCGACGATTGCGGCCGCGACGGAGCGCGCGCCCGAGCGGCACAGGAACAACAATTCGGTGCCGCCGGCTTCGGGGGCCTGTTGTCTCAGTTGCGCCAGAAACTGCGAATTGGGGATGCCGCCGGCGAGGCTCCACTGGATGAAGAGCGGATCATTCTCCGTCGCTTTGGTGTCCGGAATTCCGGCGCTGGCCCATTCACCCTCGGTGCGGACGTCCACCAGGATGGCGCCGTCCCCGAGCTTGGACCAGGCCTCCTGCGGGCTGAGGTCCCCGGCGTAGCTCACGCGTGGCCCCCGCCGTCGAAGTCGAGATCGTCCACGGCGCTGGCGACGGCCGCATCGGCGTTGGCGATCGCCGCCGGCAGCACAAGTGCCTGGGCCACGACGACGTTGCTGCCGTTGAACGTGACAGCCGGGCCGCCGTGCAGAACGTAGCCCTCGGTGAGGGCGGCCGATACACGCTCGCAGAAGGCGCGGTCATCGGCTCCGGTGAACAGACGGTACAGCAGTTTCTGCTCGGCGGCACCGGCGACTGAGGGGGACGGGGCCGGGGCTTTGTTCGCTGCTGTCCGGGGGACAGCAGCGGTGGACGCGTCAGGCATGACGGATCTCCTTCTTTCACGCTTGCAGCTCGAATGGTCGATATGCCGAGTACTCACCTGAGGCACCCCGCCGCGGAAGGGAGGGTTGCCGACCGGCCAGTCAGGGCTTGGCGCCGGTTCTCATTACTCCCAAAGAACGTAACACCTGTGACGCCGGACCGCACGGCGGCGGCCGTCATGTTAAGGAGCGGGGTGGAAACGGAGGTTTGTTCATAAGCCATTCGCCAGCGGTCATGCCAGCGTCCCCATCCACGTACTCGGGGGATTGCACACAGGTACAAACCCCCGGGGCCTCGAATTTGAACCGGGGAGGCTTTCGGGTAGTTCCTACTCGGGACTTTTGGCAGTCGGCGCGACTTTACTGAAGGACCAGCGCCACGGAAGTCGCCAGGCCCTAAAACGCCATCCGAGGATCGCTCAGTTTTGCGGCCGGCTCTGATGATCCAGCCAGTTAGGCCGGTGCGGCGCCGTCGACTGCCGGGCCTTTAACAAGGGAAGGGGACTGCTATGGCCGCGATATATGTTCTACTCATTATTCTCCTGAGCACGGCCTTGGCCGCTGTTATCAGCACACCCGGCCGCCAGGTAACGGAAGGGTTGATTCCGAACCGGCCCTCCGGTGCGGACGCCGGCGGCGATGGCCGGGTCCGGGCTGCCAGGACGGCACAGCGGTGAGGCCGCGCGTATTGGTCACCGGCGCCTGCGGCCCTGCGGGCCAGGCCATCGCGGCCCAACTGAAAGCGCGCGACATTCCTGTCCTCGGGACGGACATCCTCGAGCTGCCGGACGGGGCAGGATTCACGGTGTTCCCCGTCCCGCACGCGACGGACGCGGAACGGGTATCAGCACTTCGGCGACTGGTTAGCCAGGAAGGCATCAATCTTGTCATTCCCACGGTCAGCGAGGAACTGCCGCAGCTCGCCGCGTTCCGGGCG
This sequence comes from Arthrobacter sp. AL05, assembly GCF_029960715.1. Taxonomy (NCBI): domain Bacteria; kingdom Bacillati; phylum Actinomycetota; class Actinomycetes; order Micrococcales; family Micrococcaceae; genus Arthrobacter; species Arthrobacter sp. AL05. The sequence continues at coordinate 467,473 of NZ_JASBRC010000001.1, read as the reverse complement.
GCGTTCGGAGCGGACGTACGTGTGATGATCGGCGATCCGGGCCCGGTGGCGTTGGCCCATGACAAGCTCTTTACGGCCTGGCAACTACATGCAGCGGGCGTTCCCGTGCCCCGGTTCGGCGTGCCCAGCGACTTCGCCGGTGCGGACGCTGCAATGGCCGCCCTGGGCGGACCGGTCGTCGTCTCACCCCGGGCGTCCCGAGGCGGCCGGGTCGTGACAGTCGTCGATGGCCGCACGGAAATGGACTGGCAGCGACTGCCGGACAGCCGCATCGTCCAGGAATTCATCCCCGGAAACGAGTACCGGCCCATGGTTTTCGGAACACCGGCGCACAACGGTGCCGCGCCATTTGCGGTTGTTGTGGCGAAGGTTGGGCCGGCGGACCGCATCGTTGGCAACGCCGTGACCACTCGCCGGGCCGAGGCGGGCGAAGCGATCGACGTGGGCAACGTGGCGATGGCTGCGGTCCGCGCGCTGGGCCTCACGGGGCCTGTGGAGGTGGACGTTCGTCGACGCGCCGACGGGACACCCGTGGTTCTGGCGGTGAACGCCCGCTTCGGATCGAACAGCGGACTCGCGCCTGAGCTGCTCGATGCGGTGCTGGCGTCCTTTATCCTGCCCTCCTTCAACCCGGCGTCGTTCCGGCACTGCATGGGGCCGTTCGCCGATGCCATGGGTTGAAATGAACGTCACCGCAGCGCTCCCGGCGGCCCAGTTCCCGCTCGTCCTCCTCGGGCTGCCGGTCCTGTTGTTCGGGCTGGTGAAACTGCTCGTTGTGCCGCTTGCCGTCTGGTTCGAACTTCGGAGCGCCCATCGCCGACGCCGCGAAGTCCCCACGATGTTCGATGCGTGGCCCCGTGTGTCGATAATTGTCCCGGCATTCAACGAGGCAGCCGCTATTGAGAACTGCGTCCGATCGATTCAGCGCACCCGCTACGACCGGTACGAGCTGATCCTGGTGGATGACGGTTCAACGGACTGCACCGCCACGATTATGGCGGCTCTCGCTGCCAGGGATCCCCGGATTAAGGTTCTGGCGCAGGCCAACGCCGGCAAGGCGGCGGCCTTGAACTTCGGGATCCGCAACGCCGCCGGCGAGATCCTGATGTTTATCGATGCGGACGTCATTCTTTCCCGGCACACCGTCGGGATGATGCTCCGCGGATTTGACGACGAGCGAACCGGCGCGGTCTGTGGTGATGGCCGGCCGGTGAAGGTCAAAGGGGTCCAGGGCCGGGTGCTAACCTTCACCGGCCACATCGGCGGCGGCCTGGTCCGGCGCGCCCTGGCGGTAGTCGGCTGTATACCCACCGACGTGGGTGCCATCGGCGCCTTCCCGCGCAGTGTGCTCGAACACGTGGGACTGTTCCGGCAGGACACGGTGAGCGAAGACCTGGAACTGGCCTGGCGGGTTCACAAGGCAGGCTACCGGGTGGTATTCGCCCCGAGGGCTGTTGTCCTGGCGGAGTCTCCCTTGACCGTTGGCGGCCTCTGGCGCCGACGGGTCCGCAGGTACCTCGGCCTGTTGCAGACCATGGCCTTGCACAAAGATCTGATCGGCAATCTCCGGTACGGCCCGTTCGGAACGCAGCTGGTGTTCCACGCCATTACCGTGGTGGTCCTTCCTGCGCTTCAGATCCCGTTGCTCCTCGGCGTGGCCGTCCTCCTTGCGGCCGGCTACCGCCCGCCGGCCGGCGTCGACTGGGTGGTCCTGGCCTGGTTGGGCCTGCTTGTGTCTTTGGTCCTGCCGGTGTGCGCGCTGGGCGCCAACCGGGCGTGGAAAGACTTGCGGCATGTATGGGCGCTGCCGCTGATGCCGTTTTATTCGTTGTTTACGAGCCTGGCCGTGATCGCCGCACTGGTCCAGGAAGTCCGGGAGAGGGTACTCCGCCGGAACAATCCCGTCCGAACGGGATCCGGTACCGCCGGCGCCCAGCGGCCACGCGCGCAGCTCAGGGCCTGAAAGCTGCCCCGATCACTGTGCCTACCCGATGGTGGCGTACAGCGTGTTGAGCTCCGCGGTGAGTTGCTTGCGCTGTTCCGGGGTGCCGATTTCCCTGCTGTCGATGTGGTTGACGGGCGCCAGCAGCCGGATGCTCGAGATGAGCCACACGGCGTCGGCGTCGTAGAGGTCGCGGGGCTCAAGCGGTCCGTAGCCCAGCTCCCAGCCGGCGGCCTTCGCCGCGGTAAACAGGGCACCCTGCGAGGTGCCGGGCAGGATCCCGCTGTCGAGCTGCGGGGTTATGAGCCGCCGGAGGGTCCGCACGCCGCCGGCACCGTCGTCGGCGGTTTCCAGATGGGCAAGCAGGACAGTCGACGTCGGGCCCTCCAGGACCTTGCCGTCCGCGGAGGTGAAGATAACGTCGTCGGCACCCTGGGCATGCGCGTAGCGCAGCGCGGCCATGTTGACGGCGTAGGAGAGCGTCTTGGCGCCCATGAGCAGCCAGGGCGCCCGTTCAGCGACTTCACTGTCATAGCCGCGGTCCAGCAGGATGACGTCGATCCCGGTCTCGCGTTGGCGTCGGCCGATGGCGCCGGGGACGGAGGCCTGGACCCAGCAGGTTGGCCCGGCGGCGCCTTCAACGCCCCGGGTCACGAGCAGTTTAACAACGAGTTCGTCGTCCGCTGAGTCTCCGGCGCCGGGTACGTGCTGGCCCCGGTACTCGCTGATGGCCGTCGTGATCGCCCGGCGCCAGCGATCCTCCGCCGGGAGGTCAAGCTCCAGCAACCCGGCGGAACCGGCCAGCCGATTCAGGTGCGCCTGAAGCTTCCGTGGCTGCCCGCCAACGGCCAGCAGCGACTCGAAAACACCGTCGCCGCGGGTGGCCCCCTGGTCCGTCGCCATCAATTGCGGCTTCGTGGCATCGGCCACCCGGCCGCCGTCGAACGCGGAATCCAGGAAGACCAGCACCGGGGCCGGGCCGGGAACACCGGCAGGAGAATTCATGACTTTAGCTTAGCGCCGCGGACCACGGGATAGGATTTGACGGTTGCCCGTTCCGGAAAGGTTCCGCGGGTCTGGAACTTGAGGGGTTCACCTGTGCTGTGGCCATTTTCGCTGGCGGAGACACTCCCGCCCTGGATGCTGCTGATCCTGTCCGTCGTGGACCTGGGGATCCGGGTGCTGGCACTGGGCATCATCCCCGGAAACCGACGTCCCACCACGGCCATGGCCTGGCTCCTGATCATCTTTTTTGTCCCCGCACTGGGCTTGGTCCTGTTCCTGCTTTTTGGCAACTTCAGGCTGTCCCGCAGGCGCCGTGCGCAGCAGGACGCCGTGAATACCCGGGTACGGGCCGGCACCGCCGATCTGGCGATGCAGGAAAGCCGGTACAGCGGCCCGGAATGGGTGGCCTCCGCAGCGGAGCTGAACCAAACCCTCGGTTCACTGCCGATGGTGGACGGCAACCAGGTGGAGCTCCTGCCCGGCTACCCGGACTCGATCAAGGCGATGGCAGCGGCCGTCCGTCAAGCAGAGTCATTTGTCAACGCCGAGTTCTATATCCTGAGCTCCGACCACGTCACCGACGATCTGCTGACCGCGATGGAAGAGGCCGCCGAGCGCGGCGTCGAAGTCCGGCTTCTGTTTGACCACCTCGGCACCCTGCGCATCCAGGGTTACAGCAAGCTGATCGCCCGGCTCAAGGCCAGCAAAATCCGTTGGCGGCCGATGTTGCCGCTGCGGCCCGTGCACGGTCAATGGCGCCGGCCGGACCTGCGCAACCACCGCAAGATTATGGTGATCGACGGCGAGCTTGCCTTCACCGGGTCGCAGAACCTGATCGAGCCCTCCTACAACAACCCCAGGCACCGCAAAGTCGGCCGCGAATGGGTCGAACTGATGGCGAGCCTGCGCGGGCCGATTGTCACCACCCTCAACGTCGTCTTCGCCACGGACTGGCTCAGTGAAACGGACGAGTCCCTCGAGGATCAGCTCGCGCACCGGCCCGAAACACACGCAGGCGACGTGACGGCGCAGGTGGTTCCCAGCGGCCCCGGCTTCATCACGGAAAACAACCTGCGGCTTTTCACCACATTGATTTACTCCGCCCAGCACAATATTTCGATCTGCAGCCCCTATTTCGTCCCGGACGATTCACTGCTGTACGCCGTGACGACGGCAGCTCAGCGCGGCGTGGAGGTCGAGCTGTTCGTCTCGGAAAAGGGCGACCAGTTCCTCGTCCACCACGCCCAGCAGTCCTACTATGAGGCGCTCCTCGAAGCCGGAGTGCGCATCTACCTGTACAAGGCGCCGTTTGTGCTGCACGCCAAGCACTTCACCATCGATGACGAGGTCGCCGTGCTGGGCTCCAGCAACATGGACATGCGCTCCTTCTCGCTGAACCTCGAGGTTTCAGTGATGCTCCTGGGCGCGGACGTGGTGCGACGCGTCAGCGCCGTGGCGGACACCTACCGGGGGCTCTCGCGCGAACTGACGCTCGAGGACTGGATGCGGCGGCCCGTGGGGGTTAAGTATGTGGACAATGTGGCCCGCCTGACGGCCACATTGCAGTAGCGCCGCAGCGCACGAGTCAGCCGGCCGGGTACTGCGCGCCCAGCGCAGTGAGAACGCCGAAGGCCTTGGTCCGGATCTCTTCGTACTCCGCCTGGGGTGAGGAGTCTGCCGTAATAGCACCGCCGACGCCGAGGCTGAGCCCGGTGCGGCCGCCGGGCAGCTGCCTGAGAACGAGGGCCCGGATGGCGACGGCCAGGTCGGTCGCGCCGTTGAGCGAGAAATAGCCGATCGCGCCGGAGTACACGCCGCGGGGTGCTCCCTCAAGCCGGTCGAGGATGGCCATGGTGCTGACCTTGGGGGCGCCCGTCATGGAGCCGGCGGGAAAACACGCCGCAACGGCCTCGGCCCGGGGCATCCCCGGTTTGAGGCGGGCATCGATGGTGCTGACCAACTGGTGCACTGTGGCGTAGCTTTCGATCGCGCAGAGCCTGCTGACCGATACCGAGCCCGGCACGGCGAAGTGGCTGAGGTCGTTGCGGAGCAGGTCCACGATCATGATGTTCTCGGCGCGGTCCTTCGGGGAGGACTCGAGCTCGGTCCGCAGCAACGCGTCCCGTGCCGGATCCGCATCCCGGGGCCGGGTGCCTTTGATCGGCTCGGCGCGCATGGCACCGTCGGGCGCGATCCGCAGGAACCGCTCCGGCGAGGTGCTCGCCACAGTGAGGTCGCCGAAGCGCAGGTAGCTGGCGAACGGCGCGGGATTGCCCCGCCGCAGCATAAGGTACGCCTGCCAAGGCTCGAGGGTCGCGGCGGGAAGATTGGCGGTCAGTGCGGTGGTCAGGCAGACCTCGTAGCTGTTGCCTTCGGTAATCTCGTGCTGCGCCCGGCTGATTTTGAACTTATAGGATGCTTCCGAGTCCCGGGCCGTAAAGTCCGGGGCGCCGTGGCCGGGTGCGCGGGGGTCGAGGACGTGGCCGGCGCCGGCCGGCTTTCGGTTGCTTGCCTCGGTGATGGCGGAGCGGGCAGTAGCCAGCCAGTCTCCGGCGTCTGCGGCGTCCAGCGCCAGCAGCCAGACCGTGCGCTCCACGTGGTCCAGGACCACTGCGCGACCGGCGAAAAGCAGGCAGGCATCCGGGGTCCCGGCCGGCGCGTCGCTGCCGCCGGTCTCACGTTTGAGTTCGTAGCCGAGGTAGCCGAGCCAGCCCAAGGTGAACCCGCACGGGTAGTCCTTGGGGCCGCGGAGTGTGGGCTGGCCCCAGACGCCGTCGAGCCAGCGGAAGAACGGCCCCTCGGTGGTGACGCTGGCGTTTCCGACGCTCACACAAGTCGTCCCCGAGTTGTGCCGGACCGACTGTCCGTAAGGGCCGCCGTCGTCCGCCAGGATGCTGAAGCGGCTGCGTTCCGCCGCCGCACCGCCGTCGGGCGCCACGGGCGTCAGCGATGAGTCGAGCCAGACGGCATTGGCCGAGCCGCCGAAAAGGGCTTCGAACACCAGGACCGGGTCCGGGACGGCGTCGATCCGTTCGGCCTGCAGCTCCAGCCCGGTGCGTGCACTGCGTTCGGGCAGCAGCACCGGAGCCAGAGCCGGCAGGTACAAGAGGGACTGCAGTACTTCCGCAGGCGCGGCGCCGTCGGCACGGTTCAGCACCCGGACATCGGCGCGGGCCGGAACGTCATCCCCGGCCAGCCACTCCTGCTCCTGGGCGGCCCACTTGTCCCAGAACGGTTCGTACGTTTCACCGTCGCGGGCCAGGGCCCTGCTGCGCCGGTCTTGTTCGGGCGAATCGGCCCAGATTACGGCGGCCAGGAAGGGGAGGGCGGCTGCGGCGGCAGCACCCACGCCTTCCACCAGGACGATTTCAGCGGGCTGGGTGGTGCGGGTGGCGCCGTCGTAGTGGGCTGTCCAGTCCCAACTGACCCATTCGGCGGGCTCGCTGCGGTGCAGCGGGGCCAGGACCGTGGAGACGTAACGCTCGACGCCGGCCACAAGCCCGTTCCAGCCGGGATAGATGTCTTCCAGATGGAAGAGGGAGACCTTGTGGTGCTCGCGGAGCGTCGCCGCCAGCTCGATCGCCAAGGTGGTCTTGCCGGCGCCGGATCGTCCGTCGATGGCGATGATGACGGGTGCGGGACTCATGATTTAGAGCGTACCCGCTGCCCTGCATTGGGTTGATCACTGCCCGGTTGATCACTGCCCGGTTGTTGCCCGCCGGGCCGTTGACGCCGGGACAGCTCCGTCCGGACATGCGCCACGATCCCGGGCAGTGCGGCGTGGATCAGGTCCCAGGTGAGGTCGAAGTCCGCGTGGCCGCCGTACCAGGGGTCGTCGATGCCCTGGTCGAGGGGATCCTTGCCCGCGACGGCCGGATCGAAGCTGCGCAGCATCCGGATCTTGGACCCGGATTCGCGGTCCGGTGCGGCCTGCTGCAACCAGCCGAAATGGTCCACGTCCAGGGCAAGGATGAGGTCGCGGTTGTGGAACCATCTGGTGTCCCATTCGCGTGCCACGTGACGTTCCGAGGAAATGCTGTTGGCGGTGAGTTTGCGGGCGGCCCGCGGATCAATCGGGCGGCCCACTTCGTAGGCCGTGATCCCCGCCGAGTCAACGACGGCGCCGGCCAGGCCATCCGCGGCGATGGCCTCCGCCAGCATCAGTTCGGCCATCGGCGACCGGCAGATGTTCCCGGTGCAGACCGCGATGATCCGGTACTGGCTCGGCGCTGAGGTCATAGTGCAAGCATGGATGATCGGTGTCCGCTTGGCTAGTTCCCGGCGGTGGATGTTACAGGCTTTGTCACATCATATTTGCAAGGTTTGAACTATTGGCCTGCGGGACTCCCGGACCAGACGGCCTTGCGGAGAATGGACCGCAGAGACGCCACCTCCTCGCCGGTAAGCATGACCAGCTGTCGCGCCTCGGCGGCCTGGGTTGCCTTCTGGGCGGCAGCGTGGAGGGTGCGGCCTGCTTTTGTGGCGGACACCAGTTTCTGCCGCCGGTCTGAGGGTCCCGGCTTTCTTTCCACGAGGCCGCGCTGTTCCAGCTCATCAATGAGTGCCACGATCTGGCTGGGATCCAGGCTGAGGAACTCGGCCAGTTCGCGTTGGGTGGGTCCCAGATTGCCGCAGGCCAGCGCCAGCACGGAGTAGGACCGCTCCTTCAGCCCGAACTCTGCAAGGGCCGCGTTGTTGAGCACGCTGCCGGCGGCGTGCAGCTTGGCCAGCAGGAAGCCTATGTCAGTGCTGATGCTTGATTCCGCCAGCCGGGTGGAAGCCTCGCCGGAGCTTTCGGCGGCGAGGTGTACCTGTTGTGTCATGGTGCCTTTCGGGCGGGTAGCCAGCCGGGTCGTTGAATTATTCAATGATCCCACGTGCACCGCGCCTGCGAAAAGCGTGCACCGGGAGCGGTGAATGCGGCGGGTGGGGAAGCTGATTGGATGCAGAAATAAATCATTGACATTCTCAAGGATTAAGTTTCTAATTGAAGCAGTCAAGGGAGATGTGCATCACACGCAGGCTCCCTGGGATATCCGCCGCAAGGCGCAGTGCAAAGGAGCAGCATGAGCCTGTCAGGGAAAGTAGCAATCGTCACCGGAAGCGGCCGCGGCCTGGGTCTGGCGTACGCCCGGGAACTCGCCCGCCAGGGCGCCGCCGTCGTGATCAACGATGTGGATGCCGACGTGGCCGCTGAAGCGGTCCGGACCATTGAGGCCGACGGCGGCCGCGTCGTCGCCGTCGTCGCTCCGGTGGGCAGCACCGAAGCCGCCCGGCAGCTCGTGCAGAAAGCGGTGGAGGCTTTCGGCCGGCTCGACATCCTGGTCACCAACGCCGGCATCCTGCGGGACAAGTCCCTGCTGAAGATGACGGACGAGGACTTTGACCTCGTCATCAACGTCCACCTCAAGGGCACCTTCACCTGCGCCCGCGAAGCGTTCGCCTACTTCAAGGAAAACGGTATCGCCGGCCGCATCATCACCATCGGATCGCCCACCGGCCAGCGCGGCAACTTCGGCCAGACCAACTACGCCGCCGCCAAGGCCGGAATCGTCGGCATGGTCCGCACCTGGGCGCTGGAAATGAAGAAGGCCGGCGTCACCGCCAACGCCGTCATCCCGGTGGCCGCCACCGCCATGACCAAGACCGTCCCGTACTTCCAGAAGGCCGTCGAAGCGGACGAACGCGGCGAGGCCATGCCGGCCTTCTTCCGTCACGATCTGGGGTTCGGAACCGCCGACGACGTCGCCGGACTCGTTGCCTTCCTCGCCTCCGACGCAGCTGCCGGCATCACCGGCCAGGCGATCGGCGCCGGCGGGGACCGTCTGCAGCTCTGGACCCACCCGGGGGCTGCCGTTACCGAGTACCGCGAAGGTGGCTGGGGCTATGCCGACCTGATCGAAAACTTTGGCAAGCTCTTCGGCGACAAGCTGCAAAGCGTCGGCGAGGAATTCCTGCCGCTTCCGGAAGAGCTCAAGCCCGAACCGGCAGAGGTCCGCTGACATGGCCTCCCAGCGCTATGAACTCGGCATCGACGCGGCAAAGCTCGACGCGATCGACATGCACGTCCACCTTGAGGTGGACGGCCACGGCCACGAATCCCTGCCGTCGGCCCTCAGCGAAGCGTCCGCCAAGTACTTCAAGTCCGAGGACCGCACCCCGTCGCTGGACCGGATCGCCGAGGTCTACCGCGAACTGAACATGGCCGCCGTCGTGTTCACCGTCGATGCCCGCACCCAGCTCAAACACGAGCCGAACAGCATCGAAGACCTCGTCGCCGGCGCCGCGCGGAACAACGACGTGCTGATCCCGTTTGGCAGCGTGGACCCACGGACCGGCGCCGAGGCCATCCAGGGCGCCAAGCACCAGGCCATCGACCTGGGTGCCCGCGGGTTCAAGTTCCACCCGTCCCTACAGGGTTTTGACCCCTCCAACGAACAGTTCTACCCGCTCTGGGCCGCCCTGCAGGAACTCGGCCTCCCGGCGATTTTCCACACCGGACAAAACGGCATGGGCGCCGGGCTCCCGGGCGGCTACGGCATCAAGCTGGGCTACTCCAACCCGCTGCTGCTGGACGCCGTCGCGGCGGACTTCCCGGAACTGCAGATCATCATGGCCCACCCCTCGGTGCCGTGGCAGGACGAGGCGAACTCCATCGCCACGCACAAGTCCAACGTCTTCATCGACCTCTCCGGCTGGTCCCCGAAGTACTTCCCGGAATCGCTGGTGAAGATGGCCAACTCCGTGCTGCAGGACAAGGTCCTTTTCGGCACCGACTTCCCGCTGATCACCCCGCAGAAGTGGCTGCGCGCCTTTGCGGACCTGCCGCTCAAGGACGAGGTCCGGCCCAAGATCCTCAAGCACAACGCCGTCCGCCTGCTCGGACTGGGAGGCTGAGATGACTGTCGATACCGAACAACAAACCCGGCTGTACGGCGTCTGCGACTACTACGACGCCGAGTCCCTGTTGACCGCGGGGGAACGCCGCGTGCTGGGCAGGCTGCGGACCTTCCTCGACGAGAAGGCCCGGCCGCTGCTGGCGGACTATTGGGAACGCGGCGAGTTCCCGGATGAGCTCGCCGAGCCGCTGATCGGCCTGGACCTGATGGAGCCGGCCGAACTGCGCGGCCCGGAGGGCAGCCCGGCCCGGGGAATCTACCAGGGCTTCCGGATCTTCGAGCTCGCCCGCACCGACGCCTCGCTCGCCACCTTCTACACAGCCCAGGCCGGACTGTTCCGGACCGCGATCCGGGTCGGTGCCTCCGCGGAACAGCAGGCCGAATGGATGCCGAAGGTCATCGACTTCTCGCTCAAGGGGGTCTTCTCGCTGACCGAGCCGGAGTCCGGTTCCGACATCGCCGGCGGGCTCTCCACCACCGCCCGCCGTGAGGGCGACACCTGGATCCTCGACGGCGCCAAGCGCTGGATCGGCGGCGCCGCCACCGCGGACGTCCTGGCCGTGTTTGCCCGCGACGTGGCCGACGGCCAGGTCAAGGCCTTCCTCGTCGAGCGGGAAGCCCCCGGCGTGACGCAGGAGAAGATCCACGGCAAGACCGCGTTACGGATGATGCAGAACGCCCACATCACCCTCGAGGGCGTACGGGTGCCCGAATCGATGCGCCTGCACAACGTGGAGTCCTTCCGGGACGTCGCGGCAATGCTGCGCGCGATGCGCTCGGACGTCGCCTGGATTGCCACCGGGATCGCGGCCGGTGCATTCGAGGCGGCCCTGCGCTACGTCACGGAACGCCGGCAGTTCGGCCGCACGCTCGGATCCTTCCAGCTGGTCCAGGAAAAAGTGGCCCGGATGCTCGGAAACGTCACCTCGGCGCTGTCTCTCGTGGTGCGGCTCACCGAGCAGCAGTCCAACGGCATCTACCGGGACCAGGACTCCGCCCTGGCCAAGATGCAGACATCCCTGCTGATGCGCGAAACCGTGGCCCTGGCCCGCGAAGTGGTCGGCGGCAACGGCATCACCCTTGAAACCGATGTCGCACGCTTCCACGCCGACGCCGAGGCCGTCTACTCCTACGAAGGCACCCACGAAATCAACGCCCTCATCGTCGGCCGGGCCCTGACCGGCGAAAGCGCCTTCACCCGCTGACCCCGGCACCCACCAAATCCAACACACCCCGCTCCGGCACCGCCGTCGGACAGTTCCCTGCCCCACCCAGCCCTCCAGGAGGACATCATGCCCAATCTCGTCGTCGATTTCGACAAACTGCTCACGCTCGCCGGCACCGATCTCGGGGTCACCGAGTACCGCGAAATCACCCAGGAACAGATCAACAAGTTCGCCGACGCCACCGGTGACGACCAGTGGATCCACGTTGACCCGGAACGCGCCAAGGACGGCCCGTTCGGCGCCCCCATCGCCCACGGCTTCCTCACCCTCTCGCTCATCATCCCTTTCTGGGGCGAGCTGTTCGACGTCGACGGCGTCACCACGAAGGTCAACTACGGACTGGACAAAGTCCGCTTCACGTCCCCGGTCAAGGTGGGCGCGCGGATCCGGATGCGGTCCACCATCAGCGAAGTGACCGAGGTCAAGGGCGGTGCCCAGATCAAGGTCGCCAACACCATCGAGATCGAAGGCCAGGAGCGGCCCGCCGTCGTCGCCGAGTTCCTCGCCCGCTTCTACAAGTAAAAAGCCCCCTCTACGAACCCTCCCTCTGTTCAAAGGAACAACCATGTCAGGACTCACTCAGCTTCAAGCGATGGGCACCGCCGAGCGACGCAAGGAAGCGCGCACCGTCATTGCCTCCAGCTACCTGGGCAGCACCATCGAGTACTACGACTTCCTCCTCTACGCCACGGCCGCGGCGATCGTCTTCCCGAAGGTCTTCTTCAGCGGCATGGACGACTGGGTAGGCGTGGTGGCCGCCTACGGCACGTTTGCCGCGGGCTACGTGGCCCGCCCGGTTGGCGGCATCATCTTCGGCCACTTCGGCGACCGGATGGGCCGCAAGAACATGCTGATCATCTCGATGCTGGTCATGGGCGTGGCCTCAACCCTGATCGGGCTGGTCCCGGGTGCCTCGGTGGCCGGCCCCTGGGGTGCGGTGCTCCTCGTGATTCTTCGTGTCTTCCAGGGCATCGCCGTCGGCGGTGAATGGGGCGGGGCCGCCCTCATGGCGCTGGAGCACTCCGAATCAGGCAAACGCGGTTTTGCCGCCTCGTTCGTCAACGCCGGGGCGCCCACCGGCGCCGTCCTGGGCACCCTGATCATGGGCGCGTTCTCAGCGCTCCCGAACGATCAGTTCCTCGCCTGGGGCTGGCGGGTGCCGTTCCTGCTCTCCTTCGTGCTGCTGGGCGTGGGCATGTTCGTCCGGCTCAAGGTTTCCGAAAGCCCTATCTTCAAAGCCGCCATTGAACAGGAAAAAGCTGAGCGGGAGAGCGCGGCGCAGGCAAACGGCGCCGGGATCACGGCAAAGCCGGCCGCGCCCCTGGTACAGGTCCTGCGGCGGCCCAAGACCCTGATTTTCACTATGCTCGCCGGCGCCGCAGGCTTCGCGCTCCAGGTGGTCCTGGCCACGTTCTCGGTGACCTACGCCGTCTCCAAGGGCGCCGACCGCCAGGGCGTGCTGTACGCCTTTGCTGCTGCCTCCCTGATCTCCATCGTGTTCGTGATCATGGGCGGCCGGCTTTCCGACAAGGTGGGCAGGCGGCCGGTGATGATCGGCGGACTGGTTCTCTTCATCATCTACCTGGTGCCGATGTTCCAGCTGCTCTCCTCCAACAACATCATGCTGATCTTCGTGGCGTTCGCCATCGGCCTGATGATCCACTCCACACTGTTCGGTCCATTGGCGGCCTTCGTGTCCGAGCAGTTCGGCACCACCTCCCGCTACACCGGGGCGTCCCTGGGCTACCAGCTGGCAACCCTGCTTGGGGCCGGGTTCACTCCGGGCATCGTGGCCCAGATCTTCAAGGACTCAGGCCAGGACACGGCATCAGTGGTCTGGTATCTGGCGATCATGTCGGTCGTCTCCATCGTCTTCATCCTGCTGACCCGGGAACCGAAGAACAACGACCTCCGCACCGTCCGGGCCTGACCCTTCATCGGGTCCCCTCACACGGGCTAACCTCACAGTAGAAAGGATTCGCCGTGGAAAATTTTGGCATCGGTTCGTGGCTGCAACGTCGCCGCCCGAAGTCCGGCAACAAGACCGCCCTGATCAGCGGTGACCGGGAACTTAGTTATGAACAGTTCGCGGACCGGACCGTCCGCCTCGCCAACGCCCTGAGGGACCGCGGCGTGGCCAAGGGCGACAGGGTTGCCTACCTGGGCGAGAACCACCCGTCCTTCCTGGAAACCCTCTTTGCGTGCGGCACCCTGGGCGCCATTTTCGTCCCGCTCAACACGCGGTTGGCACCCCCGGAAATCCAGTTCCAGCTGCAGGACTGCGGCGTCGGGGTACTGGTCCATGCAGGCAGCCTCGGCGACCTGGCAGCCCGCGGGTCGGCCGGCACGGCAGTGGCAAGGCTCGTCGTCGTAGACGATGCCGGCGCCGGCAATAACCCGGCGGTGCGCAGTGGAGCCGCCGGGGGCCCGACGGCGGTGGAGGACTTTGCGGACCTGGTGGCCTCCGGTTCGGACCAGCCGGTCGACGAACCGGTCACGCTGGACGACGGTGCCATGATCCTCTACACCTCCGGGACTACGGGCCGGCCCAAGGGGGCCCTGCTGACCCACGGCAACGTCACGTGGAACTGCATCAACGTGATCGTTGATTTCGACTTCTCCTCGCAGGACGTGGCGCTGATGATTTCGCCGATGTTCCACGTGGCGTCGCTGGACATGGGCGTCCTGCCCACCCTCCTCAAGGGAGGAACTGTGGTGCTGGAGCCGAAGTTCGACCCCGGCCGGACACTGGAACTCATTGAGCGGCACCGGGCGACCACCATCAGCGGGGTGCCGACCACCTATCAGATGCTCGCCGAGCACCCGGCGTGGGCCACTGCGGACCTCAGCTCCTTGAACAAGCTCACCTGTGGCGGGTCAGCGGTGCCGATGCGGGTGCTGGAGGCGTATGAAGCGCGCGGCATGCGGTTCTCCAATGGCTACGGCATGACCGAGACTGCGCCGGGCGCCAGCACCCTGCCGGCGGCCCGGTCCAGGGATAAGGCTGGATCGGCCGGACTTCCGCAGTTCTTCACCGATGTGCGAATCGCCGGCTTCGACGGGGACACCGCTGCGCCGGGGACGGCCGGCGAGATCCAGATCAAGGGCCCGAACGTGATCCCCGAGTACTGGAACCGCGCGGACGCCACCGCCGAGTCCTATGCAGAGGGCGGTTGGTTCAAGTCAGGCGATATGGGATACAAGGATGACGACGGGTTCCTCTTCGTCTCGGACCGGATCAAGGACATGATCATCTCCGGCGGCGAGAACATTTATCCCGCAGAAGTGGAGCAGGCCATCACGGAACTCGAGGCGGTGGGAAGCGTGGCCGTGATTGGCGTGCCGGATGAGAAATGGGGTGAAGTGCCCCGGGCTGTGGTTCTGCTGCGCGAGGGTGCCCACCTCACGGAAGAGCAGCTCAGGCGGTACCTGGATGGACGCCTGGCACGTTACAAGATTCCCAAGTCCGTGCTGTTTGTCGATGAGATGCCCCGGACCGCCAGCGGCAAGATCAGGAAGGCCGACCTTCGGAAGCTGAGCGCCATCCAGCCATAACTGGCCGTAGCCTGGGCCCGTCAGCGGATAAGGGCCAGCATGACGCCGACGGCCATGAACAGCACGCCGAACGTCCGGTTGAGGATGCGCTGGCCGCGGGCGTCGTGGGTGAAACGCTGGAAGGTCTTGGCTGCGGCCGCGAAGAAGAACCACATGACCAGGATGTCGATCACGATCACCGTGGCTGACAGGGTCAGGTACTGCGGCAGGAGCGGGTTCTCCGGGCGGATGAACTGCGGCATAAAAGCCAGGAAGAACACGATCGCCTTGGGGTTCAACAGGTTGACCCACAGGCCGCGGCGGAACATGGAGAATGCCGGCTCGTTGCGCAGCGCGGCGGCCTTTTCCTGGTCCAGGTCGGGTTTGTGCCGGAACTGCTGGATGCCCAGGTAGACAAGGTAGGCGGCGCCTGCGTAGCGGATCACGTTGAAGGCGACCGGTGAGCTCGCCACCAGCACCCCGACGCCGAGGGCCACGATCACGATGTGCACCACCAAAGCGGCCTGCTGGCCGAGGATCCCCCAGATGGAACGCCGGAAGCCGGAGTTCAGCGAATTGCTCATGGTGTTGATGGCGCCCGCGCCGGGCGTGAAGCTGATCAGGACACCGGCGCCCGCCAGGGCCAGCCAAAGGGAGGGTTGCACTGATTCAGTTTACGGCCGCGGACACCCCTTCCACGCCGGGTGCTGCCGGCCGTCGGGAGGTCACCGGGAGCCTGAATCGCCCCCTCAGCTGCCGCGCAGGCCGTAGTTTAAGATCATGTTGCCCTTGCTGGTCTGCTGGGATGCCTGCAGCTCAAGCCGGCTCAGCGGATCGCCATCCGCGAAGAGCCTGCGGCCACTGCCTGCGATCACGGGATGGACGATCAACATCAGGCTGTCCAAGAGCCCAGCGAAGAACAGCTGCCGGACCAACGAGATGCTACTGAACACGCCGATGTCGCCGCCGTCGCCGTCCTTCAGGCCCGCGACGAAATCCTCCAGCGGTCCCCCGATCAGTTGCGAGTTCTGCCACATTAGATCGCCGGTCAGGGTGCGGGACGCCACATATTTGGGCAGCGGGTTGATGAACCCGCCGAAGTCTGCGTCGGCTTCGGCGTTCGGCCAGTACTCCGCCCATTGCTGGTACCCGATGCGGCCCAGGAGTCCGGTATCGATCCGGCCCATCATCTCGTTCATCCCCGCGCCCAGCTCCTCATCGAAGCTGTCGAATTGCCAACGGAACGGGTCCTCCACCACGCCGTCCACGGAACTGAACAGTCCGGCCGTCACCTTGCGCATGGGATCTCCTCGCCGTTGAGTCTTTACCTGCACCCTAGCGGCTGATCCGCCGGCGGGGAATGGCTGGTGTGAACCCGGAAGATCCGGCATGCGCAAGGGCTCAGCCGCACGTGCCCAGCCTCGAATGCGACCAGTGGAACATTGTCCTTGGCAGGTCCGCGTGACGCGGATACTGGTCAAAGTACGAGCGGGCGCGGGCAGACATATAGCCCGTTTCGTCGATGGCGAAGTGGCCGATCAGCTGCATGCCCCGTTCGGCCGCCTTCGATTCCAAGTCATGGGCCTCGTCCAGAACCGGATCCGGATAGCCGCAGCTTGCACCGAAGCTGCCGGGATGGGCGATCGCAAAGTACTTCGTGTCGTCCGGAACCAGTGCCGCCAGCACGGCATCCTGGAAGGGAACCAGGCAGCCAGCGAAATCGCCGGGGACGACGTCAATGTCGTTTAGCTGCATGTCCGAGTCCAGGCAGATCAGCACAAGGCTTGGCATCAGCATGTTGTGTTGGATGATGAGCGGGCGGGCGAGTATCTCGAAGTCAAAACCTGCCTGGATGATCATGTCTTGATGCTAAAAAATCTGCCCTTCGAGCTCCAGAGCCAGCACCGGTTATGTGGATAACGGACCGCCACTCACGCCCGGGCGATCACTTCGCCGTTGGGGATCAGGAACCAGCCGTCGGCCGTGGAACCCCAGCGGTGCCAGCCGGCCGAAATCCGGGCAAGGTCGGCGGCGTTGGCGAAGCCGTATTCGAGTGCCTGGTCCGCGAATGCCGAGTGCAGCACGCGTTCGCCCCACACCCGGGCCTGCCAACGGCGCTGCTGGCCGGTGGCGTAGAGCCAGTTGCTGCTGGAGGGCGCGACGTCGGTGAACCCGGCGGACTGGGCCCACGAAACCAGGCGGCGGCCAGCGTCGGGCTCCGCCCCGTTGCGTCGTGCGATCCGTTGGTAGAGCTCCATCCATTCATCCAGCTCGGGGACGGCCGGGTACCAGCTCATGCCGTGGAAATCGGCATCGCGCACCGCCACGATCCCGCCGGGCTTGGCGACGCGGCGCATTTCCCGCAGGGCGGCCACCGGGTCCGTGAGGTGCTGCAGGACCTGGTGGGCGTGCACAACGTCGAACGTCTCGTCTTCGAAGTCGAGGTCGTAGATGTTGCCGGCCACGAACTCGACGTTCTGCACGCCGCGCTCCGCCGCGAGGGCGGTCGCCTGGCTGACCACCTCGGGCGAGCGGTCCAGTCCGGTGACTTTCCCGGGGGCGGCGAGTCCGGCGAAATCGCACGTGATGCTGCCCGGCCCGCAGCCGACGTCGAGCACCGAACCCCCCGGGGTCAGGTGCGGGATCACAAACGCCGCGGAGTTCTCCGCCGTCCGGGAGGCGTGGGCGCGGACCACCGACTCGTGGTGGCCGTGGCTGTACACATCTTCAGGCTGCTGCGCACTCATAATAAAACGCTACCGCCCCGCACCGACAAATCCGCGAATGCGGGGGAAACGGCCGGGAAGACGGCAGGATTTCGCGCGCAGCCGTCCGTTTTGCCGCTTCCGGCAGGGTCGGTTCAGCGGATGATTAGAGGAGTGAAAACCAACAGCAGCAAGCAGGCAGGGCTCGGCCTGTTCCGGGCCACCGGCATTTACGTCGGGGCAATCCTGGGCTCGGGCATCCTTGTCCTTCCGGCCATCGCCGCCAAGGAGGCCGGGCCGGCGTCGCTCCTGGCCTGGACCCTGCTGCTGGTGTTCTGCACCCCCGTGGCCTTCAGTTTCGCTGAGATGAGCCGCCAGCAGCCCGACGCCGGCGGAATTGCCCACTTCGTCACGCGTGCCTACGGGCGCCGTGCCTCGGCCGTGGCGGGCTACCTCTTCTACTTCGCAATTCCGTTCGGTGCCCCGGCGACGGCCGTGATTGGCGGGAACTACATCGCCCACGCGCTGGGCGGCGGCCGCGGGACGGCGTTGGTGGCCGCTGCCTTGCTGCTGGCCGCCGCCTTCGCGAGCAACGCCGTCGGGATCCGGATGTCCAGCGGCATCCAGCTGGTGCTGATGGTGCTGCTCGTCGGACTGCTGGCACTGGCCATCGCGCTGGCCGCGCCGTTTGCCAGGGCGGAGAACTTCGAGCCGTTCGCGCCGCACGGCTACTGGGCCGTGGGCGGCGTGGCCAGCCTGCTCTTCTTCTGCTTCGCCGGCTGGGAGGCGGTCACGCACATCGCCGGGGAGTTCCGCCACCCGGACCGTGACCTCAAACGGGCCACCTGGCTCACCCTGATCGTGGTCGGTGTGGTCTATCTCGGCGTCGTGTCGGCCTCGCTCGCCGTGCTGGGTCCAGCCCTTCCGGGCAGCGACGTGCCGATCGCGCAACTGCTTGAGAAGGGACTCGGCGGACTCGCGGCGCCGCTGACCGCCGTCGCCGCCGCGGTGCTGACTTTCGGCCCGGTCAACACCTTTGTTGCCGGCGCCAGCCGGCTGGGGGCAAGCCTGGCGTCCGACGGCGTTCTGCCGCGGCTCCTTGCGCGGGGTGCCGGTCCGGGGGAGGTGCCCACGGCCAGCCTTGCACTGCTGGGCGTGATGACGTTGCTGTCCTTCGGGGCGGCGGCAGCCGGGCTGGGCGACATGCAGTTCCAGATCGGGGCGGCGTCGGCCTGTTTCACCGCCGTGACCGCGTTTGGCCTGCTCGCCGGGATTCGTTTGCTGCCCGCACGGACGCCGGCCTGGTGCGGGGTTATTGTGGCCGCTGCTGTGATGCTGGCCGTGCTGCTTTTCAGCGGCTGGGCACTGGTGGTCCCGCTCGGGCTGGCCGTGGCCGCCATCTTGGCCGGCAGGCGAGCCGCCCCGGAGGTATTGCCGATGCGGCGCTCGAAAACGCCAACTAGCGCGGCTCGGCGGGAGACGGTGCCGGCTGTTGTGCGGCCTCTTGGCCGGCCCTGACAGTCGCCTCGATCATCGAGGCCATGAACCGTGTCGCGACGTCCAGTTCCGCCGGGGTGAATTCGGCCATCGCGGCCGCCATGTGCCGGGCGAGCGGCTGGAACATGGCTCCGCCGTCGCGGTAGGCCTTCGGGGTCATCCTGAGCTGGACCTGGCGGCGGTCCGGGCCTTGCCGTTCGCGGACCACGTGGCCGGAACTGTGCAGCCGATCAATCAGGGCGGTGGTGGCGGGTGAGCTCAGGTGGAGTTCCTTGCGGAGCACTCCGGGCGTGACAACCTGGTTCCTCGCGGTGTGCTGCATGATCACACCCAAGGCATTGAGGTCCGTCCGGTGCATGTCGTTGCGGCCGCCGGCGGAATCCACGTAGCGGTTGGCCTCGAGGCTGAACTCCTGCAGGAGTCGCACCAGCGGAGGCGGACCCTGGGGTCCGGGGAGTTCCGGCGGGTCAACTCTCACGCGAACCTTCCTCTCTCCTTCTGCCTTGCCCACTGCTTCGC
This sequence comes from Arthrobacter sp. AL05, assembly GCF_029960715.1. Classification (NCBI taxonomy): domain Bacteria; kingdom Bacillati; phylum Actinomycetota; class Actinomycetes; order Micrococcales; family Micrococcaceae; genus Arthrobacter; species Arthrobacter sp. AL05. The sequence goes on along the minus strand of NZ_JASBRC010000001.1, from coordinate 448,146 downwards.
AGCAGGTGCCTTCCGGAGTTTACTTCAGCAGCCCGTGGCACCGTAGCTTTGCTGATTCCGCGCTCACGCTCGGGAAGTTAACTTTCAGGGTTATCTCCATTGTGGAGATAGTCTATTATAGACTCAATTGCATTGATCCAGGCCCGTTCGAGAAGGAACCATGACCAAGACATCACAGGGCAGTACCCGCGTCCCCTTCTGGCTGCGCTGGCTGGTTCCCGTCCTCCTTGTTATTACCTGGCTGGCCATCGCCGGGATCGGCGGTCCGACCTTTGGCCGGCTGAGCGAGGTTTCCTCGAATGACCAGGCCTCCTTCCTGCCGGCGGGAGCCGAAGCCACGGAGGCCCAGGACTGGCAGGCCAAGTTCCGGGACTCCAAGGAAATACCTGCAGTCATCGTCATTGAGAACGACGCAGCCTTCACCCCGGCCCAGCTCGGCGAGGCGGCGGCGCTTAAGGGCAAGCTGGAAGCGCTCGGCGCCGGCAGCACAGTCGTGGGGCCCATCCCGTCAAAGGATGCCAAAGCGGTGCAGTTTGTGGTGCCGATCGGCTCATCCGACGAGGTGAAACAAGTGGTCCAGGAACTCCGCGACGAAGTACAGGCATCTGCTCCGGCGGGAATGCGGACCTTCGTCACCGGACCGGCCGGGCTTACCGCGGACCTGGTCAGCGCCTTCGCCGGCATTGACGGCATTCTGCTGCTCGTGGCCCTTGGCGCGGTGTTCCTGATTCTGCTGATTGTCTACCGCTCGCTGCTGCTGCCGATCACGGTGCTGTTCACCTCGGTTTTTGCCCTCACCGCCGCTATCCTGCTCGTCTTCGGCATGGCCAAACTCGGCTGGATCCAGCTCAACGGGCAGAGCCAGGGCATCCTGTCCATCCTGGTGATCGGTGCAGCGACGGACTACGCGCTGCTCTATGTGGCGCGCTTCCGTGAGGCCTTGACGCACACTACAAACCGCACTGCCGCCGCCCTCACCGCGTGGAAGGCGGCCTGGGAGCCGATCCTGGCGTCCGGCGCCACGGTTATCATCGCCCTCCTGTGTCTGCTGTTCTCGGACCTTAACTCGAACAAGGCCCTCGGCCCGGTGGCGGCGGCCGGCATCCTGTGCTCGCTCCTGGCGGCCCTGACCCTGCTCCCCGCGCTGATGGCGCTGCTGGGCCGGACTGCGTTCTGGCCTTTCCGGCCCAAGCTGCTGCCGGAGACCGAGCGCGAGCCCGAGCTCGTCACAGGACTTGAGGGCCAGAAGGGCCTGTGGCGCGCGACCGGTTCTCTTGTTTCACGCCGGCCCCGGGCCGTCTGGATCACCTCTGTGCTGCTGCTGCTGGCAGCATCCGCCGGCGTCCTGCAGCTCAAGGCAAACGGCGTCCCGCAGACCGACGTCATCCTCACTGCCTCCAACGCGGTGGACGGGCAGGACGCCCTGGCGCGGCACTTCGACGCCGGTTCCGGCAGTCCCGCCGTGATCGTCGCCGAAGAATCGAAGGCCCAGGACGTACTGGACAAGACCAAAGCCACTGACGGTGTGGGGGATGCCTACCTGCTGGCCGACGGCGGAGTGCCGATCACCGGCGCGCCAGCGGCCCCGGGTGCGCCCGCGGCACCGTCGACTCCTTCGGTCCGGGACGGCAAGGTCCTGATCAACGCGACACTGAACTTCGCGGCGGACTCCAACGAGGCCGAGAACGTTGTTGTCGATCTGCGCCGGGAGCTCAAGAAGACCGACGCCGGTGCACTCGTCGGCGGCGTCACCGCGACGGCCCTGGACACCAACACCACGGCCCAGCGCGACCTCGTCACCATCATTCCGGTGGTCCTCGCGGTCATCCTCCTGATCCTGATGCTGCTGCTGCGCTCGGTGCTGGCGCCGGTCCTGCTGGTCGCCTCGGTGGTCCTGTCCTACGGTGCCGCGATGGGAGTCTCCGCCTTCGTGTTCAACAACATCTTCGGATTCCCGGGAGCAGACGCCACCGTTCCGCTGTTCGGCTTCGTTTTCCTCGTGGCACTGGGTGTTGACTACAACATCTTCCTGATGAGCCGGGTCCGCGAGGAATCCCTTAAGCACGGCACCCGGGCCGGCATCCTGCGCGGCCTGGCCGTCACGGGCGGCGTTATCACCTCCGCCGGCGTGGTGCTTGCTGCCACCTTCGCCGCCTTGGGCATCATCCCGATCATGTTCCTGGCGCAGTTGGCCTTCATCGTGGCCTTCGGAGTGCTGCTGGACACCATCCTGGTCCGCTCACTCCTGATCCCCGCCCTGGCCTACGACATCGGCCCGCGAATCTGGTGGCCAGGCAAGCTGGGACGCGCCGGGACGCGCTCCGCCGCTCGCGCGGAGCCGGCCGCCCCTGAAACGGCATCCGCGGAGGCAGGAATCCGCTAGCCAGAGCCCGCAGCCGCCGCTACCGTTCCTGGCCCCCCCACCAGGCAATTGTGGCGGCGGCTGCTTCCTCCAGCGGCGTGGGCCGCAGTCCCATGGCCGCCTCGCTGGCGTGTGAGTCCAGCACAAACGGCTGCTCAAACTGGTAAAGGGTTTCGACCAGTTCCTGCGTTCCCGGGGAGAACCGGCCAATGATCCGCAGAGCCCAGCCGGGCACAGCGGCCACCCGCGGCGCCCGACCGCCGGCGGCTGCGGCGAACGCGCGGGCGATCTGCCGCTGGCTCACCGCGGTGCCGGTGGGTGCATGCCACACCCGGTTCCACAGCGCTGGGTCCTGCGCCGCCCGGATCATCGCGGCGGCCAGGTCGGGCACGTAGGTGAAGGAGTGCGGTAGGGATGCCTTGCCGATGACCACCAGCGGTGTGCCCGCCAGCACCGGCTTCACCATTCGCTCGCCCGCATGTGCGCCGCGCACCCGGGGGCCGAAGAAGTCGCTTGCGACCACGCTCACGGTGTCCGTCTCGGACGCCGCGCGGGCGGCCAGAAGTGCGGTCCGCACCCCGCGCTTGCCGCCCTCAGCCGCGCGGGGGCCGTCCTCCGTCATCGGGCGCTCCGGAGCGCTGTAGGAGTACAGGCTTTCCGGAAAAACGACGACCGCGCCAGCCTCGCCCGCCGCGGCAAGAACCGACTGCTCTGCGCCCGGCAATTCCTCCGCCCATGCCTTTGCGCTGTATTGGGAGCCGTGAATGCAGTGGAACACGGCGTGGGCGCCGCGGAACAGTTCGCCAAGTTGCGCCGGATTGGCCACGTTCACGGCCATCTTTTCGATCCGGGGATGGTCGGGTCCGCTGCCGGACCGGGTAAGCACCCGAACCCGATGGCCTTCCGCTGCAAGCTGTGCGGCAACCGTCCAGCCGACCGGCCCGGCGCCGGTGACGACAAATAAGGTAGAGGCTTCTGCCTCCGGGGATGCGTGCTGGGACATCGATTTCTCGCTTTCATTCCGGTCGGACGGCGGCTGTCCGGGCGCGGCCGCCTTTCCTGGGGCAACCTCCGGAACTGAGAGCAGTGCTCTCTCACCTCAGGATGCGGCCGATCCCTGGCTAAGTCAAGAGCAGTGCTCTCATTTGTTGACACTGCTCTGGTTTATGGAATGCTGAAGCCATGCCGCAATCCGCCACCGCACCATCCGGCAAGCCGACCACGCCCCGGGAGCGGGCCCGGGCCCGGACCGTTGAAGATATTGTGCGCCTGGGGCGGGAGCATTTGGCAGTTCACGGGGCGGCCGCGCTGTCCCTCCGCGCCGTTGCCCGGGACCTTGGCGTCGTCTCCTCGGCGGTCTACCGGTACGTGGAGAACCGCGAAGAGCTGCTGACCCTGCTGCTTATCGATGCCTACAACGAGCTCGCCGACGAAGTCGACGCCGCCGTGGCTGCAGCACCTGCGGCCGACTTTTGCGGGCAGTTCGGGGCCCTGGGTGCCGCGGTCCGCAGCTGGGCGCTGCGCGAGCCGGCGCGCTACAGCCTCCTTTTCGGCAGTCCTGTGCCCGGGTACCAGGCGCCGGCCGAGCGAACAACGGGCCCGGGCACCAGGGTGGTCTACGCCCTGATGGCGGTACTCGACGGCGCCTACCGCGCCGGCGGGCTGGTCGCGCCAGGCGGTCAGGGCGCCGCTTTGTCCGGACTCGCCGCAGACCTGCAGCGCATCCGCAGCGAGATGGGGCTGGCGGTCCCGGACGCCCTGCTGGCTCGCGGCGCGCTTGTCTGGAGCGCCTTGTTCGGCACCATCAGCTTCGAGGTCTTTGGGCAGTACGGCGAGGGAACGTTTGCGGCTCCGGATGAATTGTTCGCCTTGCACCTGGCTGCACTGGCAGAACTCGCCGGCCTTGCCGGCGCCGCGCCGCAACCGGACCTGCCGGCAGGGACGCAAGCCGCCGACCCCGGGAGCAGCCGATGATCCTGGTTTAGTTCACCCTGTTGCCTCCCGGTGGTGGTCGATAGACTGCCCCTGCGCCTGACTGGCGCGCCGAGGCTTCCGGAAAGGATCCAAACATGTCCGAAAACAGCGAGTTTGATCGAACGGCCCCGGAGCCCGAAGACCCTGCCGCGGAGGGCCAGTATGTCGAAGGTGACTACGGCACGGCAGGCACCGCCGGGGACAACCCGCTCGAGGCCGAAGAAGGCGAATACTCCAGCGGCGACTACGGCAATGCCGGCGTCAGCGGCGCCACGGCCGTTGGTGTGGAAGAGGGCGACTATCCCGAGGGCGACTATGGCGCGGCAGGTAGCGTCGGCGCGCCGGCCTCCGCAGCGAACGAGGGCGAGTATCCGGACGGCGACTACGGCGCCGCCGGCACCCCCGGTGCGGGCCGCGGCGCCGCCGGCGCGGCGCCCGTTCGGACGGAATCGACGGGCGAGCCGGACCGCGGGGACGGCTAAGCGGCAGGTCCGCACCCGGCGGCGGCCTTCGCGGACAGCGAAATTCGTCGCCGGTGGACAGGCGGCCAAGTGAAACTCCCGGAATTCCGGGAGTTTTTGCTGTCTGCGGCGTGTTCCTGGTGCAAGTTAATCCGAGGTTGAGCGGATGACGCTCAACTTTGGATTGACATTGCCCCGAGCCGGAGTAAAGTTGAGTGCAGATCGCTCATATCGGTCGGATCCCAGTGGTCTGCAGCGATTTCAGCTAGATTCCCCGGAAAGAAGGAAGCAACACATGTCACGTGCAGTAGGTATTGACCTCGGAACAACCAACTCCGTCGTCTCCGTTCTCGAAGGTGGCGAGCCCACCGTTATTGCCAACGCCGAGGGTGGGCGCACCACGCCGTCGGTTGTTGCATTCTCCAAGTCCGGCGAAGTGCTCGTTGGCGAGATCGCCAAGCGCCAGGCCGTCAACAACATTGACCGCACCATTGCTTCGGTCAAGCGCCACATGGGCACCGACTGGAACGTCGCGGTGGACGACAAGAAGTACACGGCGCAGGAAATCTCCGCCCGTATCCTGATGAAGCTCAAGAACGACGCCGAGTCCTACCTCGGTGAGAAGGTCACTGACGCTGTGATCACCGTTCCCGCGTACTTCAACGACGCAGAGCGCCAGGCCACCAAGGAAGCCGGCGAAATCGCTGGCCTTAAGGTCCTGCGCATCGTCAACGAGCCCACCGCTGCAGCGTTGGCCTACGGCCTCGACAAGGGCAAGGAAGACGAGCTCATCCTCGTCTTCGACCTCGGCGGCGGAACCTTCGACGTTTCCCTCCTTGAGGTCGGCAAGGACGAAGACAACTTCTCCACCATTCAGGTCCGCTCCACCGCAGGCGACAACCGCCTCGGCGGCGACGACTGGGACCAGCGCGTTGTCGACTACCTGCTGAACCAGCTCAAGGTCAAGGGCATCGACCTGTCCAAGGACAAGATCGCCCTGCAGCGCCTGCGTGAAGCAGCCGAGCAGGCCAAGAAGGAACTCTCCTCCTCGTCCAGCACCAATGTCTCCCTGCAGTACCTCTCCGTCACCCCCGACGGTCCGGTGCACCTGGATGAGCAGCTGACCCGCGCCAAGTTCCAGGACCTCACCAAGGACCTGCTTGAGCGCACCAAAAAGCCGTTCCATGACGTCATCAAGGAAGCCGGCATCCAGCTTTCCCAGATCGACCACATCGTGCTGGTCGGCGGTTCCACCCGGATGCCTGCCGTCTACGACCTGGTCAAGGACCTGGCCGGCGGCAAAGAGCCGAACAAGGGCGTCAACCCGGACGAGGTTGTCGCCGTCGGCGCCGCACTGCAGGCCGGTGTCCTCAAGGGCGAGCGTAAAGACGTCCTCCTGATCGACGTCACCCCGCTCTCCCTCGGTATTGAAACCAAGGGCGGCATCATGACGCACCTGATCGAGCGCAACACGGCCATCCCGACCAAGCGCTCGGAAACCTTCACCACTGCCGATGACAACCAGCCCTCGGTAGCCATCCAGGTCTTCCAGGGCGAGCGCGAGTTCACCCGGGACAACAAGCCGTTGGGTACCTTTGAACTGACCGGCATCGCACCGGCGCCGCGCGGCATGCCGCAGGTCGAGGTTACCTTCGACATCGACGCCAACGGCATTGTGCACGTCTCGGCGAAGGACAAGGGCACCGGCAAGGAACAGTCCATGACCATCACCGGCGGTTCCAGCCTCTCCAAGGAAGACATCGACCGCATGGTCAAGGACGCCGAAGAGCACGCAGCCGAGGACAAGGCCCGCCGCGAGGCAGCGGACACCCGCAACACCTCCGAGCAGCTGGCCTACTCCGTGGACAAGTTGATCGCTGACAACGCCGACAAGCTGCCTGAAGAGGTCAAGACCGAGGTCCAGGCCGACGTCGACGCCCTGAAGGCTGCCCTCGAAGGAACCGATGACTCGGCCGTCAAAACGGCGTTTGAGAAGCTGCAGGCTTCCCAGACCAAGCTCGGCGAGGCCATCTACGCCCAGGCCGGCTCTCCGGACGGCGCCGAGGGTGCCGCTGCCGGCGAGCCCGCAGCGGGAGCCGACGAGGACATCGTCGACGCCGAGATCGTTGACGAAGACGAGAAGAAGTAATCATGCCGCATCACGGTAACGAAGAAGAGCACGGTTCTTCCGGGAGCCGTGGCGACGGTCAGCAGCGGGAGAACGAGCCGCAGAAACCGATCATCCACGACAACCGCAAGGTTGACCCGAAGACCGGCCAGGCCCGCCACCCCGACCAGGAGCGCGCCGCCGCACGGGAATCCGACTCCGGGGACGCGCTGTCCCAGGCGGAGGACATCCTCAACGGCGTTGACGTACCGGCCGAGGATTCCGTAGCCCAGGGCGCCGACGGTGCTGAGGCGGAGGAGCTCAGAAATGACCTGCGCCGCCTGCAGGCTGAGTATGTCAACTACCGCAAGCGCGTCGAACGTGACCGCGCCGTGGCAGGGGAGATGGCCGTCATTGGCGTCCTGAACTCGGTGCTCCCGGTGCTCGACGACGTCGACGCCGCCCGGCAGCACGGTGACCTTACGGACGGCCCGTTCGCCGCCATTGCCGCCAAGCTGGAGAATGCGCTGAAGACCTACGGCCTGGTGCGCATTGACGAGACCGGCGTGGAGTTCGACCCCACGATCCACGAGGCCCTCATCCAGCAGCCCGGCACGGATGTCGAAATTGACACCGTCAGCCAGGTCCTGCGCTCGGGCTACAAGTCCGGCGACAGGGTCCTGCGGGCAGCCCAGGTCATCGTGGCGGTCCCGGCCTAGCAGTAACGTCATCGAGGTGACAGTTCGCTCCGGTGTTTATAAGGAACATTGGCGCGAACTGTCACTTCGGCACACAGATTTGAAAGGAAACGCCATTGGCTAGCCAGGATTGGGTGGACAAGGACTTTTACAAGATCCTTGGTGTCGCCAAGGACGCTTCCGACGCGGACATCAAAAAGGCCTACCGGAAGCTCGCGCGCCAGCACCACCCGGATACCAACTCGGGGAACGTCGCGTCGGAGAAGAAGTTCAAGGACATCTCCGAGGCGTACTCCGTGCTCTCCGATGCAGACGAGCGCCAGCAGTATGACGCCATCCGGGCCATGGGCGGCGGCGCGCGTTTCGCCCCGGGAGGCGGTGGCCCGGGGGCCGGCGGAGCCGGTTTTGAAGACCTTTTCGGCGGACTCTTCACCGGTGGCGGCGGCCGTCAGTCCGGCGGCTACGGCGCCGGCGGCGGGCTTCCTCCTGAGTTTGCGGACCTGTTCGGCGGCGGAGCCGGCGGCGGCTTCGGCGGCGGCCAGTCCTTCCAGCGTGCCCCGCAAAAGGGTGCGGACCGGACGGCGTCCACTTCGATCTCCTTCGCGGGCTCCATCCGCGGAACCACCATCGGGCTGCGTGAACCGGACGGCGAAGTCATCGACGTCCGCATTCCCGCAGGCATCAAGGACGGCCAGAAAGTCCGCGTCCGCGGCAAGGGCCAGTACGGGCCGGCCGGGTACGGGGACCTGATGGTGACCGTCTCGGTAAAGCCGCACGATTTCTACGTCCGCGACGGGGACAACCTGCGAATCCACGTACCGGTTACCTTCCCGGAGGCAACCCTGGGCGCGGACATCGAGGTTCCGACCATCGACGGCGACAAGGTAAAGGTGCGCGTGCCTGCCGGCACCCCGTCCGGCCGCACGCTGCGTGTTAAGGGACGCGGAGTCAAGCACACCAAGGCCACCGGTGACCTGCTGGTCGTCATCGACCTCGCCGTCCCGCGGAAGCTGAACAAGGAGGCCGAAGAGGCTGTCAAGTCCTTCGCTACGGCCACCGCCGGTGAGGATGTCCGCGCCGAACTGGCAGCCAGGGCCCGGCTCTAGGAACGGATGCCTGCCATGGCCATCGACTTCGAGCAGCCGATCTTCGTCATCTCCGTCGCTGCGGAGTTGGCGGACATGCACCCGCAGACCCTGCGACAGTATGACCGGCTGGGCATAGTGTCCCCGAGCCGGGCCCCCGGCAAGTCACGGCGCTATTCCCAGCGGGATATCACCATGCTCCGCGAGGTACAGCGGCTCTCGCAGGAGGGCGTCTCCCTCGAGGGCATCAAGCGGATCCTCCAGCTGGAGAACCAGGTGGCGGCCCTGCAGCGGCGCGTCGCCGAGCTGAGCGGCGAACTCGAACGCCGCTCCCGCCCCCTCGACGCCCGCATCTTCGCGGCGGGAGCCGCGGGCGACGTCGTCAGCCTGGCCCGCGGCAAACGCCCCCGGGCCAGGTCCCAGGCGCTGGTGGTGTGGCGGCCGCGCGGAACCGATTAGCAAATAGCTGTGCCCGGGACCTTGGCGGTCCCGGGCACAGCTGTGTTCGCGGGCAGGCTAGTAGCTGGCGGGTTGCTGGCCGGCGGAATCAACCGCCGGAATAAATGCCTGGGCAAAGCCCTCCGAGGCCCGGGCCAGCACGGCGACGTCCGCGCCGACCAGGATAAACGATGCCCCGGCGGCCAGGTAGCGCCGCGCGGTGTCCGGGTTGAAGGCGTTGACGCCGGCGGGTTTGCCGGCCGTCGCGGCGGCTGTGAGGCAGTGTTCGACGGCGGCGCGCACCTCGGAATGTTCCTGCTGTCCGAGCAGTCCCATGGAGGCGGCGAGGTCGGAGGGTCCGAGGAAGATGGCGTCCACTCCGTCGACCGCCAGGATGTCCTCAACGGCGGCGACGGCCGCAGTTGATTCAATCTGCACGGTGAGGCTGATGGTCTGCCCGGCTCGGGCGAGGTAATCCGGGATCCGGTTCCAGCGGCCGGAGCGGGCCAGCGCGGAGCCGACCCCCCGGACACCGTGCGGAGGGTACCGGGTGGCGGCGACGGCGGCCCGGGCCTCAGCCGCGGAGTTCACCATCGGCACCAGCAGGTTCTGGGCGCCAAGGTCCAGGTACTGCTTGATCAGCACTGTGTCATTGACCGGAGGCCGGACCAGCACCTGCCCCGGGTAACCGTGGACGGCCTGAAGCTGGGCCAGGACGGATTCGAGTCCGTTGGGGCTGTGTTCGGCGTCGATGAGGAGCCAGTCCAGGCCCGCGCCGGCGCAGATTTCGGCGACTAGCGGGCTGCCGGAGCAGACCCACATACCCGCCAGCGGCCGGCCCGCCGCGGCCAGCGCGTCGCGGAAAGTGCTCTCCGGTGCTACTCGAAGCGGCATGTCACGACTCCCAGCGGTCCGTAGTCTGCGTGGATGGTATCGCCAGCGTAAACCCAGACGGGGCGGGTGAAGGAGCCGGCCAGGATGATGTCCCCGGCCTTCAGGCTGTCCCCGTGCGCGGCAATCTTGTTGGCAAGCCAGTGCACCCCGTTCGCGGGGTGGTCCAGGACGCCGGCTGCGACACCGGTCTCTTCCACTGTCTGGTTCTTGTAGAGGATCGCGGAGACCCAGCGCAGGTCCACGGCATCCGGCCGGACCGGGTTGCCGCCCAGCACCATGGCCCCCATCGCTGCGTTGTCCGCGATGGTGTCCACGATGGTCCGGCCCTCCATTTCGATCCTGGAGTCCAGGATCTCCAGGGCCGGAACCACATAGTCGGTCGCGTTCAGCACGTCGAAGACTGTGCAGCCGGGACCGGCCAGGTCCTTCTTCAGCACAAACGCGAGTTCCACCTCCACCCGGGGGTGCGTGTACTTCTCCCACGGCACCGAGCAGCCGGTTTCCAGGACCATGTCATCGAATATCGCCCCGTAGTCCGGTTCCGTGATGCCGGTGGCCACCTGCATCGCCCGGGAGGTGAGCCCGATCTTACGGCCCACCAGGGACCGGCCGGCGTCCTCGTTCCGGCGGCGCCAGAGCTGCTGGACGGCGTAGGAGTCCTCCACTGTCATGCCCGGGTGGCGGGAAGTGAGGCGGGGTACCGGGGTCCGGCTGCGGCCGGCCTCCAGCAGTTCGTCGGCGATGGCCTCGATCGTCTTGGCATCCAGCATGGCTACAGCTGCGCCCCGAGCTTAAAGCCCTCCGCTTCGGCGCCTGCTGCGCGGGTGTAGGAGAATCCGTCGGCGCCCACTGTGACTGCCATCTCGGAGGCGTCCGTCCGTTCGATGACGGGCTGCGGGTTGCCGTCCAGGTCCAGGACCAGTGAGGCCTCGGTGTACCAGGAGGGGACCACTGCGTTGCCCCACCAGTCGCGTCGCTGGTTGTCGTGCACGTCCCAGGTGATGGTGGGGTTGTCAGGATCGCCGGTGTAGTAGTCCTGCGTGTAGATCTCGATCCGGTGCCCGTCGGGGTCCAGGATGTAGAGGTAGAAGGCGTTGGACACGCCGTGCCGGCCCGGACCGCGTTCGATCCGGTCCGAGATCCGCAGGGCGCCCATCTTGTCGCAGATCTGGATGATGTTGTGCTTCTCGTGCGTGGCGAATGCGACATGGTGCATCCGGGGGCCGTTGCCGCCGGTCAGGGCGGTGTCATGCACTGTCTGCTTGCGGTGCATCCAGGCAGCGTAGGTGACGCCGTCGGAGTCCTGGATGTCCTCGGAGACGCGGAAGCCGAGATCCTCGAGGTACTTCCGGCCGCGCGGGACGTCCGGAGTGACCTGGTTGAAGTGGTCCAGGCGGACCAGTTCCCCGGCCGAGTAGAGATCGTAGCGCTGGGTGAGGCGTTCGACGTGCTCGGTCTCGTAAAAGAACTCGTAGGGGAAGCCCAACGGATCCTCGACCCGGACAGAATCACCGATGCCTTTGGTGAATCCGTCCTTGCGGCGTTCGGTCCGGCAGCCGAGTTCCTTGTAGTAGGCCTCTGCGGCATCCACCTCGGCCGGGGACTTCACCCGGTACGCGAATGCGGCAACTGCCGCGATGGGGCCTTTGCGCAGCACCAGGTTGTGGTGGATGAACTCCTCCAGGGAACGCAGGTAGATGCTGTTTTCATCTTCCTCGGTCACGTGCAGGCCAAGCAGGTCCACGTAGAAGGCGCGGGACCTGGCGAGGTCCGTGACGACGATCTCCATGTAGGCGCAGCGGACGATGTCGGGGGCTGGAACGGAGGGGGTGGGGACAAAGGTGCTCATGGTCTTCTCTCTTCGTTGAGGAGGCTGGTTAGGCGCCGAATTTGGGCGTGTGGACGGTGCCGAGGGTGATGTGAACGGCCTGCTGGTCGGTGTAGAAGTCGATGGAGCGGTAGCCGCCTTCGTGGCCCAGGCCGGAGGCCTTGACACCGCCGAAGGGGGTGCGGAGGTCCCGGACGTTGTGGCTGTTGAGCCAGACCATTCCAGCCTCCACGTTCTGCGCGAAGTTGTGGGCGCGCGTCAGGTTCTGCGTCCAGATATAGGCGGCCAGGCCGTACCTGGTGTTGTTCGCCAAAGCCAGCGCTTCGTCGTCGTCATCGAACGGGGTGATCGCGACGACGGGACCGAAGATCTCCTCCTGGAAGATCCGCGCGTCAGGGGCGACGTCGGCGAAGACGGTGGGGGCGATGTAGTTCCCGTGCGGCAGTCCCTCCGGTCGTCCGCCGCCGGCCAGGAGCCGGCCCTCGGACTTGCCGATCTCCACGTAAGAGGCCACCTTCGCGAAGTGCTCCGGGTGCACGAGCGCGCCGACTTCGGTGGCGGGGTCGTGCGGATCGCCGACGACGATGTTTTTCGCCCGGGCGGCGTACTTTTCGCAGAACTCCGCGTACACCGAACGCTCCACGAGGATACGGGAACCTGCGGTGCAGCGCTCGCCGTTGAGCGAGAAGACCCCGAACAAGGCGGAGTCGATCGCGGCGTCCAGATCGGCGTCCGCGAACACCACGCACGGGGACTTCCCGCCCAGCTCCATCGACAGGCCCTTGAGGTTCGCCGCGGCGTTGCGGAAGATCGTCTGCCCGGTGGTGGTTTCGCCGGTAAACGAAATCAGCGGGACGTCCGGATGCTTGACCAGGGCGTCGCCGGCTTCCTCGCCGAGGCCGTTGACCAGGTTGAAGACGCCGTCAGGAAGCCCGGCATCCTTGAAGATCTGCGCCCACAGCGACGCGGACAGCGGCGTGAACTCGGCGGGCTTGAGCACCACAGTGTTGCCGGTGGCCAGGGCCGGGGCGAGCTTCCAGGACTCCAGCATAAATGGGGTGTTCCAGGGCGTGATGAGGCCTGCGACGCCGATCGGCTTCCGGTTGACGTAGTTGATTTGCGAGCCCGGAACCTTCATGGCGTCATCGAACTGGGCCACGATCAGGTCCGCGAAGAAGCGGAAGTTCTCTGCTGCCCGGAGCGCCTGGCCCCGGGATTGGGTGATCGGCAGGCCGGTGTCGAACGTCTCCAGTTCGGCAAGGCGTGCCTCCTGGGCCTCGACGGCGTCGGCGATCCTGTTCAGGATGCGGGCGCGGTCCCGGGGCTTCATTTTCGGCCACGGGCCGTTGACGAACGCTGCGCGGGCGGCGGCGACGGCGAGTTCGATGTCTTCCTTCTGGCCGGCCGCAGCGGTGGCATAATTTTCGTTCGATACCGGGTCGAGCACATCAAAGGTCGCCCCGCCGACGGAGTCGACGAACTCCCCGTTGATGTAGTGCTGGATGTGGGTGGGCAGGTCCTGCGGAACGTAGTGGGCGGTGGTCGCGGCGGCGGGGGCAGTAAACGTCATTGTTGTTTTCCTAACTGCTAAGGGGGGTCTGGTCGGCAGGTGCTGCTGCCTGGGCGAGGTACGCGTCAAGGGTGGCGCTGCGGTGGCTGCGGGCCGCCTTTTCAATGGCGTCGGCGCCGGCCCGCGTCTCGATCAGCCGCAGCAGGGCCTCATGTTCGGCCACGGATTCGCGGGCTCGGCCGGGGACAAAACGGAACGTGGAGGACCGCAGCGAGGCCAGCCGGTTCCAGCCGCGGTGGACGAGGTCCAGGATGTGCGGGTTGGGGCAGTGCTCGAACAGGACGCTGTGGAAGTCCTGGTTAAGCCGGGTAAAGCGGTCGGGATCGAAGTGTTCCAGGCAGTCCCGCATTTCCGCATTGACCGCCCGTGCCCTGGCAATGTCCGCCTCCCCGATCAGCGGAGCTGACAGGGCTGTGGCGGCCCCCTCGACGATGCTCAGGGTCTGCATGGTGTAGAGGTATTCGGTGGGGTCGATGCCGGAAACGGTGGCCCCGACGTTCCGCTCGAACGTCACCAGCCCTTCAGCTTCGAGCCGGCGGATAGCCTCGCGGACCGGGACCACACTGACGCCGAGATGCTCGGCGATCTTGGCCAGCACCAGGCGGTAGCCGGGGGAGTACGTACCGTCCACGATCCGGGCCTTCACCACTGCGTACGCCATTTCTGACTTGCTGGCCGCGTTCCCTGTTCCGGCTGCATTTCCGGCGGTGGCAGTCTCAGTCACGGGCTTTGCCTGCTTCCCATTCTTCGTAGCGGGCCCGCCAGGCGGCGTTGAGCGGGTAAAGCCCGTCCACGCTGTGGCCTTGCTGAACCGTCTCGAAAATGAAGACTTCCTCGCGTTCTTGTGCAATGGAATCGTCTGCGAGTTCCGCCGCGAGGGCCGGCGGGATAACCAGGATGCCGTCCGCATCGGCGACGATGATGTCGCCGGGCTGGACGGTGGTGCCGCCGCAGGCGACGGTGACGTCAGTATCCCAGGGAATGTGGCGCCGTCCCAGCACTGCCGGATGCGGGTTGGCGTAGTAGGTGGGCATCTCCATCGCGGCGACGGCGGCGAAGTCCCGCACGCCGCCGTCGGTGATGATTGCTGCGGCGCCTCGGACCTGGGCGCGCAGGGCCAGGATATCGCCGATGGTTCCGGTGCCCTTTTCGCCGCGGGCTTCCATCACCAGGATTTCGCCCGGGTTCACCGAATCGATGGCGCGCTTCTGCGCGTTGAAGCCGCCACCGTGGGTCTTGAAAAGATCTTCGCGGTTCGGCACAAACCGCAGAGTCCGGGCCAGGCCCACGATCCGCTGGTCCGGGCGGGTGGCCTGCAGGCCGTCGATGCTGACGTTATTCAAGCCCCGTTTGCGCAGCTGGGAGGACAGGGTAGCGGTACTCACGCTCGCCAGCTTTGCCTTCAGCTCCGGCGTTAACGCCGGTTCCGGCGCCGTCCCGCCGACGTCGGGCAGCCCGGCGGCGGCGCGGGACCCGTAGGCCTCCTCGCGCTGGAGATCGTCAGTCTTCGGTTGCGCGCCGAAGTCCGCGAACGGCGTCAGGCCGTCCACGACAGTGGTCACGAGCCGGCCGGTGGTCAGTTCGCCGGCGCTGACTTCTACTTCGACGACGTCGCCGGGCTTGGCAACGGAGGCGCCGGCGGGAGTGCCGGTCAGGATGATGTCGCCCGTTTCGAGCGTGAGCAGCTGGGACAGATCCGCGACCAGCTGGGCGAACGGGAACAGCAGGTCCCCGGTGGTGTCGTCCTGGACCAGCTGGCCGTTGTGCCAGGTGCGGATCCGCAGGCCGGCCGGGTCCACGGCGTCCGCGGCGAGCAGTCCGGGCCCGACGGGGGTGAAGCCGTCGCCGCCCTTGGACCGGAGGTTGGAGCCCTTGTCGGCGTAGCGGAGGTCATAGACGCCGAGGTCATTGCTGGCCGTGACCCGCTCGACGTGGCTCCAGGCGTCCTCGATGCCCACCCGGCGGGCGGGCTTGCCGATAATCAGCGCAATCTCGCCCTCGTAGCCGAGGAGTTCGCACCCGGCCGGACGCTCCACCGTTGAACCGCTGAGGGCCAGGGAGGACGATGGCTTCAGGAAGTAGGACGGCTGCTCGGGGGTGCGGCCGCGCTGGGCTGCCCGGCTGGGGTAGTTAATATGCACCGCGATGACTTTGCGGGCCGCGGCCAGGGTGTGGTCGGTGACCTGTTCCAAAAGTAGCTCCTCATCGAGTACGAAATCGTATACGATAAGAATGCCCCGCGACGGACATGTCGTCAACCCCTGCGTCCGGATCTTTTTGGGCACTTGTAACCTGCGTCATAGGTGCCGTAGAGTGAGGAACCAGTGTTCGAGTTCTATTATCGAACAGTCTGTTCTATTATCGAACGCCGTCTCGGCGAGAGTCCGCCACACAACGAAGTGAGGAAAGCCCGTGCAGTTCCACCACCACGGTTACGTATCCGGTGACCCGCGAGTCCAGCCGGCCGCCGGCGTCGGGATCGAACGCCCCGCCGAGCTTCCCGAGCACGTCGACGTCCTCATCGTCGGAACGGGGCCCGCCGGGATGCTCGCGGCAGCCCAGCTCTCCCAGTTCCCGGCAGTGACCACAAGGATCGTGGAGCGCCGCGGTGGCAGGCTCGCCATCGGCCAGGCTGACGGTATCCAGGCCCGGAGCGTAGAGACCTTCCAGGCCTTTGGTTTCGCCGAACGGATCATCGCCGAGGCCTACCGCATTACCGAGATGGCGTTCTGGAAGCCGGACCCGAAGGATTCGTCCCGCATCGTCCGGGCGGCCCGTGCCGCCGACGATCCTGCCGGCATCAGCGAGTTCCCGCACCTGATCGTCAACCAGGCCCGGGTGCTGGACTACTTCGCCGAGTTTATGGCCAATGCGCCCACCCGCATAGCCCCCGATTTTGGCCTGGAATTCCAGGGCCTTGAGGTCGACGGCGACGGCGAATACCCCGTCAGTGTGACGCTGCTCCATACTGATGGTCCCGACGCAGGCACCGAGCGGATTGTCCGTGCCAAGTACGTTGTGGGGGCGGATGGGGCCCGGAGCAAAGTCCGCGACTCGATCGGCTGCACGCTCGCCGGCGACAAAGCCAATCACGCGTGGGGGGTTATGGACGTTGTTGCCGGCACGGACTTCCCCGACATCCGGACCAAGTGCGCCATCCAGTCCGGTACGGGTGGCAGCATCCTGCTCATCCCGCGCGAGGGCGGCCACCTGTTCCGAATGTACGTCGACCTCGGCGAGGTAGACCCGGCTGACAACGGCGCCGTGCGCAACACCACCATCGAGCAGATCATCGCCAAGGCCGGCGCAATCCTCCACCCCTACGTTCTCGACGTGCGCAATGTCGCCTGGCACAGCGTGTACGAGGTGGGCCACCGCCTTACCGACCGGTTCGACGACGTCCTTCCGGCGGAGCTCGGCATCAGCACGCCGCGCGTGTTCATCACCGGCGATGCCTGCCACACACACAGTGCCAAGGCCGGCCAGGGTATGAACGTCTCCATGCAGGACGGCTTTAACATCGGCTGGAAACTCGGTCACGTACTTGACGGCCGCAGCCCAGAGAGCCTGCTCTCCACCTACTCGGCCGAACGGCAGGTTGTTGCGAAGAACCTCATCGACTTCGACAAGTTGTGGTCGTCCCTGATGGCGAAGAAGCCCGAAGAGTTCGAGAACCCCTCCGAGCTCGAGGACTTCTACGTGCGCACGGCAGAGTTTCCTGCGGGCTTTATGACCGAGTACTCGCCTTCGATGATCGTCGGCGAAGCGACCCACCAGGGCCTGGCTACCGGATTTCCTGTCGGCAAGCGCTTCAAATCCGCGCCGGTGGAGCGCGTCTGCGACACAAACCCGCTTCAGCTCGGCCACCAGGCCGCGGCGGATGGCCGGTGGCGTATCTACGTCTTCGCGGATCAGGCTGCGGCCGGCGCTCCGTCGCCCACGACGGAGCTGGCCGCCTGGTTGGCCAACGCGCCGGAATCGCCGCTGGCAGCTACCCCGGACGGAGCGGACGCCGACGCCTGGTTCGACGTGAAAGTGATCTACCAGCAGGACCACGCGGGTGTGGACATCACGGCTGTTCCGGCGGTGTTTACCCCGGAAGTTGGCCCGTTCCGGCTCACCTATCTGGAGAAGGTTTACGGCACCGACCCGACGGCGGACATCTTCGAACTGCGCGGCCTGGACCGCGGCGGCGTCATTGTGATCGTCCGCCCTGACC
Organism: Arthrobacter sp. AL05; assembly: GCF_029960715.1. Taxonomy (NCBI): domain Bacteria; kingdom Bacillati; phylum Actinomycetota; class Actinomycetes; order Micrococcales; family Micrococcaceae; genus Arthrobacter; species Arthrobacter sp. AL05. The sequence continues at coordinate 430,510 of NZ_JASBRC010000001.1, read as the reverse complement.
AGTACGTGGCCAACGTCCTGCCGCTGACGGCAACGGCGGAGCTCGGCGCCTTCTTCGCGCCACTCGTGCCGTTCCGGCTGACTGGGCAGGCCTCGGGTAGCGCCCTAACACCCTGATCGAAAGAACCGCCCAATAGTTACACTGTGTAGATGCGCTTGACCGTTGACCACATCCTTTCCCTTCCTGCTGTCAGGAAAGGGGATCCCGAGATCCTCACCGGGGCCAGTAAGCTTGGGACTCCGGTGCGGTGGATCCATGTGGCCGAGCTCCGGAACCTCACGGGATTTCTTGAAGGCGGGGAGCTGGTGCTCACCACGGGCCTGGCCTTTGAAGATTCCAGCAGCGCCGCCACCCGGTATTTGGCCGAACTGGCGTCCCTGGGCGCCGCAGGAGTGATCGTGGAAATCCTCGATGACAGGGCTGAAGCGTCACGGGCGCTGCGCGAGGCGGCAGCTTCTGCTCGAATTCCGGTGATCCTGGTGCGCAAGCCGGTGCGTTTTGTGGAAATCACGGAAAACGTGCACAAGATAATCCTCGCCGGGCAGCTGGAGCGGGTTGAGAAGGCAAGGCATGTTCATGAGGTGTTTACGCTGCTCAGCCTGGAGAGTGCCGGCGCGGACGAGATCGTCGCCCGTGCGGCGCAGCTGATCGGTGCGCCGGTTGTTCTCGAGAATATTTCGCACTTGGTCCTCGCCTTCGACGGTGCCGGCGTTCCGGCCGGAAAGCTGCTCAACGACTGGGAGAACCGCTCCCGCGTTGTCCATCTCAACGAGGCCACCACACGCACCGGTGAGGAAAACTGGCTGCAGACGCCCGTCGGCCTTCGCTCACAGCGCTGGGGCAGGCTGGTGGTGCCGGTGACGCTGGACAATGACACGGACGCGTCGATGGTGCTTGAACGGGCAGGCCAGGCGCTTTCCATCAATCGATTCGCCGAACGGGATCAGCGCGAACTCGGATACCAGGCACGCGCGGGTTTGATGCACGAGCTCCGCCAACCGCGCTCCCTCAGTGAAGCCGAGGCCCAGGCGCGGGCAGGTGCGCTGGGGCTCCGGAGCTATCAGATGTACGTGCCCGTGGTCTTTCGGCTGGACCCGCGGGGCGGCGAGGGCCCCCTGGCCCTCCAGCGAAGGGAGCGGGCGCTGTTGGAATCGGTGAACCGCTCGCTTCAATCGCTGAAGTACTCTGCCCTGGCTGCAAGTTTGCAGACCGGCACGGTGGCCCTGTTGCTTGGCCTGCCGCCGAAACAGGCTGAGGAGGGGGCCGTCACGAGAATCTGCGCCGAGCTTCGCCGCCGGGCAGCAGACAGCGCCGAAGACCTGCAGTGGGCTGCCGGCATTGGACATCCGCAGGGTTCCCTCCTGCTGGCCGCCGCCGGACTTGATGAGGCGAATCACGTAGCCGAAGCGGCCAGCACGCTGCAAAAACGAGGCAAGCCGTTTTATCGCGCTGCCGACATCCGGCTGCGGGGGCTGCTGGCTCTCCTGCGCAGTGATCCGCGGGTCCAGACGTTCGTGGAAGGCGAATTGGCGGGAATTCTGGGCGGAAACGAGTCCGAGGAACTGCTGCTGCTTGAAAAATACCTGGAAGCTCAGGGGAATAAGGCCGAACTGGCCCGCACCAGCTTCCTGAGCCGGCCAACACTGTATTCGCGGTTGGCGCGCCTGGAACGAAAGCTTGGCCTCGAACTGGATGAGCCGGAATCCCGGACCTCCCTGCACGTGGCATTGATGCTGTACCGGTTGAAGGATCTCTAACACCAAGGGCGGCCCCGGCCGGGTTGGCCAACTCCGGGCCGGTGCGGCTTGCCATCCGGGACTAATGCCCGCCCGCTGAAGCGGCTGCGGAAGGCGCCTTCAGCCTTGGCGGAAGGCGGAGATGCCCGTGATGCGCTGGCCCAGAATGAGGGTGTGGACCTCGTCGGTGCCCTCATAGGTGCGCACGGATTCGAGGTTGTTGGCATGTCGGAGCGGAGAATAGTCCAGCGTGATGCCGTTCCCGCCCAGGATGGTGCGCGCTTCCCGGCAGATGGCGATGGCCTCACGGACGTTATTGAGCTTTCCCACCGAAATCTGCACCGGCTCCAGCGTCCCGGCGTCTTTCAGTCGTCCGGTATGCAGGGCCAGGAGCGTCCCTTTCTGGATTTCCAGCAGCATATTAACGAGCTTTTCCTGGGTCAGCTGGTAGCCGGCGAGGGGCTTGCCAAACTGCAGTCGCTCCTGCGCGTATGCGAGGGCGGATTCGTAGGAGTCCCGGGCCGCGCCCATGGCACCCCAGATAATGCCGTAGCGGGCTTCGTTGAGGCAGGAGAACGGGCCGCTGAGCCCGCGGGCGCCGGGGAGGAGCGCCGCGGCCGGCAGCCGGACGTCGGCCAGGCTGATGTCGCATTGGATTGATGCCCGCATGGACAGCTTGGATCCGATGGGCGTCGCGGTGAAGCCGGGTGTATCCGTGGGCACGATGAATCCGCGGATTCCCTCGCGGGTGTTGGCCCAGATGACCGCGATCTGGGCCACTGAGGCAAGCCCGATCCAGCGTTTTGCGCCATTGATGACCCAGCCGCCGTTGCCGTCGGACTCCGCGAAAGTCGCCATGCTGGACGGATCGGAGCCGGCGGTTGGCTCGGTCAGCCCGAAGCAGCCGATCGTCCTGCCTTGGGCCATGGCCGGCAGATACTCGTTTTTCTGCTCCTCGGACCCCCACTTATGGATGGCACTCATGGCCAGCGAGCCTTGGACGCTGACGAAGGTCCGGAGCCCGGAATCCCCGGCCTCCAGTTCCATGGCCGCCAGGCCGTATTCGACGGCGCTGCGGCCGGGGCAGCCATAGCCCTTTAGGTGCATCCCGAGGACGCCCAGCTTCCCGAGTTCGGGGACCAGCTCCAAGGGGAAGTGGGCGTCCTCGTACCAGCTGGCAATGTAGGGCCGGATGCGTTTGTTCACGAAGTCGCGGACAGTGCCTCGCAACTGCAGCTCATCCGCGCTCAGGAGGCTGTCCAGGTTGAGCACATCGTCGAGGGCCAGGGCGGGTGCGGTTACGGTCACGGTTTGTTCTCCTGGCGTCGGATGCGGCTAGTTAACGGCGGGTCTACTTCAGGCCCGTCGAGCTCCGACCACTGTGACAGCTGGATTGCTGAAGATCCAATACCAAATCCTGCGGCCGCTGATGTCCTGGGCGTATCAATGAGCGCCTGCGTCCGGCGACGGCAAGACTACTTCCGAGAGCCGAAGGACCTCCCGCAGTGCCGGGCTGGTGTTGTCATTCCGCCAGACCAGCCGCAACTGGATGTTCTCGGCCGGGCCGTCCAGCGGCAGAAAGATGACCCCGGGGTGGTTGAAGTTCTCCGGTACCGAAGACACCGTCAGGGCGACGCCGATTTCCGCGGCGACGAGCGCCATAAGCGTCTGGGAGTCCGGGGCCACCTGGACGATCTCCGCGGCGTAGCCGGCGTCGCCGGACAGCCTGCGGAGGTGGTCATGGAGGATCGATCCCGGGTGCTCGGGCAGGGTGACGAAGGGCTGATCCGCGAGGTCGGCCATGTTCAGCGAATCGCGGCCGCTGAGGGGATGGGCTTCGTACAAGGCCACCACAAGCCGCTCGTTGGCCACGATCCGCGAGTCCAGGAGCGCCGGGATGAAGTTCCAGCGGCCCAGGCCCACCTCCATGGCACCGCTCAGGACCTTGTCCATCGCCGGCAGGGCGAAGTTGGAGCTGGACAGTTCAAAATCAATTCCCGGATGCGCCTCCCGGACGCGCTTGGCGAGCTTGCCCACCATCACGTGGGAGGAAACGCCGGCAAACGCGACCCGCACGCGACCGGTTTCGCCGCGGCCTGCCGAGGCGACCGCGAGGCTTGAGCGACGGCAGGCCGCCAGGATGTCCCGGGCCGGCGCCAGCAGTGCCTCGCCCTCCGGCGTTAGCTGGACCGTCCGGGTACTCCGGACAAAGAGCGGTGCCTTGAGTTCGTGTTCCAACCGTTGAATGGACCGGCTCAGCGGCGGTTGAGCCATGTGGAGCCGGAGCGCGGCCCTGCCGAAGTGCAATTCTTCGGCCACGGCCAGGAAGGCCCGGATCTGTTGTATTTCCACGCCAGGTCAGCTTCCGCTCAGGTAAACGTCATTGTTCATATGCCCAAGATACCCAACACAACGAAATAGGCATTGATGGCGGTGGGGTATCAATCCAGCACCAAATGCGTATTGGACGCGGATCAATCCGCTTGCGAGGGTAGGTGATGCAGACCACATACCGGAGGTACAGAATGACACAACCGAGCAGTAAACCGGCGGCCGGCGGGCGCAACCGCCCCGCCGCAGGCGGAGCCGGGCCCGGCGTTGACGTCCTGGGCCGGGAAGGCACCGGGCCCCTGGCCGGCGTCGTCATCGCGGATTTCAGCCGGGTGCTGGCTGGTCCGTACGCCACCATGCTGCTGGCTGATATGGGCGCCACAGTCATCAAGGTCGAGGGCCCCGACGGTGACGACACCCGCACCTACATGCCCCCGGTCCGCGACGGCGAGGCCACATTCTTCCTGGCGGTGAACCGCAACAAGCACTCCATTGCCCTGGACCTGAAGGACCCGGAGGACCTTGACGTGGCGCGCTCGCTGATCCGCTCCGCGGACGTTATGATCGAAAATTTCAAGCCCGGCAACATGGCGCGGCTGGGTCTGGACTATGCCGCAGCCGCGGAGCTGAAGCCGGACATCATCTACGCCTCCATCACCGGGTTCGGCACCGGGGCAGGCGCGCACATCCCGGGCTATGACCTGCTTGTGCAGGCCGCCTCGGGAATGATGAGCCTGACCGGTGACCAGGACACGCAGCCGTACCGGGCCGGCATCGCCCTCTTTGACGTTATTACCGGCCTGCACGCGGCCATCGGCATCCTCGGGGCCCTGCACCACAAGGACCAGACCGGCGAAGGCCAGTTGGTGGAGCTGAACCTCCTGACCTCCGCACTGTCCGGCATGGTGAACCAGTCCGCGGCCTACGTGACCGGCGGTGTGGTGCCGGCCCGGATGGGCAACGAGCACCCCAGTATGTATCCGTACGCACCGATGCAGACCGGCGACGGCATGATCATCATCGCCACGGGCAATGATGCCCAGTTCGTCCGGCTCTGCGGGGCGCTGGCGATCCCCGAAGTCGGCCGGCACCCGAAGTTCGCCAAGACCCGGGAACGCAATGCGCACCGGGACGAGCTGCGCGACATCCTCCACGCCCGGCTGGCCACCCAGTCCGCCGCGCAGTGGTTTTCTGAGCTCTCCGCGGCGGGGCTGCCGTGCGCGCCGATCCAGGATGTCCGCGGCGGGGTTGATTTCGCCGAGCAGCTCGGGCTGCAGCCGGTAGTGCTGGCCGGCAGCGGGGCGCGGCAGATTCCCACCGTGCGGCATCCCGTCGAGTACTCCCGCACCCCGGTGGACTACTCACTCGCACCGCCGGAGCTCAACGAAAGCTCCGAGCTGGTCCGGAACTGGCTGCTGCACCAGAAAACGCTGGCCCATGCCTGAGGCATACCGGACCCGGATCTCCCCGCGGTGGTCGGACCAGGACCTTAATGGCCACGTCAACCACGCCGCCGTCGTGACACTCCTGGAGGAGTCGAGACTCAAATGGCGGGCCACGATGCAGGGAGTCCACTCAACCGACGCGGCCCCCACCGTAGTGGCAGCCCTCGAGCTGAACTACCGGCGGCCGATCCACTACGGCGAAGACCTCGACGTTGAACTCGCGGTCAGCAGGATCGGCACCAGCTCCGTCGGCCTCGAATTCACCGGCACCCAAAACGGCGCTGTAGCCGTCGAGGGCCGGACAGTGCTTGTTTCAGTCTGGCCCGAAACCGGCAAGTCGCGGCCCCTGGCGGAACGCGAACGGCACTGGCTCGCCCAGTTCCGGCCCACACCGGCAAACACGGAACCCCGTGAACCGCAGATTCCCGATCACCCACCCCTGGAGCTGACCCAATGACACCGGAACCGGCCGCACAAGGCACCGACTTCTACCTGCTGGATGATTTCCTCACCGCCGAGGACCGCGCCCTTCGGCTGAAGGTCCGCAGCTTCGTCGACAAGGACCTGCTGCCAGTTATAAACGGCTACTGGGAGCGCGCCGAGTTCCCGTTCGAGCTGATCCCGAAACTCGCCGCCCTCGGCATCGTAGGAACCACCATCACCGGATTCGGCTGCCCCGGGCTGAGCCGGCTCGCCGCCGGAATCGTCGCGGCGGAAGTCTCCCGCGGCGACGGCTCCGTCAATACGTTCCTGGGTGTCCAGTCCGGCCTGGCCATGGGCACCATCAACATGCTCGGCAGCGCGGAACAAAAGCAGCGCTGGCTCCCCGCGATGGCCACCCTGGACAAAATCGGTGCCTTCGCCCTGACCGAACCGGACCATGGGTCCGATTCGGTGGCCCTGGAGACCAGCGCTCGGCGGGAGGGCGACAACTACATCATCAACGGCCGCAAGCGGTGGATCGGCAACGCCAGTATGGCCGACGTCGTAATTATCTTCGCCCGCGACGACGAGGACGCCAAGGTCAAGGCCTTTGTGATGGAGCGCAACGACGACGGCAGCTACCCGGACGGCTATCACACCGAGGTCATCACCGGAAAGATCGGCAAAAGGGCGATCCTCCAGCCGGACATCACCCTCGAAGGACTCAGGGTACCGGCGGACAATAGGCTCACCGGCTGCCACTCCTTCAAGGACGTCACCCGCGTTCTGACGTCCACCCGCAGCGGAGCCTCGTGGGAGTCCCTCGGCCACGCAATGGCGGCCTACGAGATCGCGGTGGACTACGCGAAGACCCGGCACCAGTTCGGTAAACCGATCGGCAGCTTCCAGCTGGTGCAGAACAAACTCGCCAACATGCTCGCCGAACTGACGGCCATGCAGTTGATCTGCTTCCGGCTTGCCGTCCTGGCCGAGGACGGACGCATGACCGGGCCCATGGCGTCGCTGGCCAAGATGCACACGGCGCAGAAGGCGCGCTGGATCTGTTCCGAAGCCCGGGACATGCTCGGCGGCAACGGTGTGCTGCTGGAGAACCATGTCGCCCGGCATATGACCGACATGGAGGTCGTCTCCACCTACGAAGGCACCGATTCCATCCAGTCCCTGCTCGTTGGCCGGGAGATTACCGGTTTCTCCGCCTTCAGCTAGTCCCCGGCCAGGCAATCGCCACCCGGGCATCAGCCACATTCCACGCAAGCGAAGGAAACACCATGACTAATTTCACCAACCGAGTGGCCGTCGTCACTGGCGGCGCCCAGGGGATCGGCGCCGCCACGGCGCTGAAGCTGGCCGCGGGGGGCGGCACCGTCGTCGTCCTGGACCTCAATGAGGAAGGCGCCAAAGCCACCGCTCAGGCGATCACTGTCGACCCGCAGGTGCTCGCGGCAGGCGGCCGCGCCATCGCCGCCGCCTGCGACGTCACCGACGAAGCCACCGTGGACCGGGTCTTTGCGGAGATCCATCGGGAGTTCGGCCGCCTCGACATCCTGGTCAACAACGCCGGTATCACCCGCGACAACCTGTTCTTCAAAATGGACCGGCCGGATTGGGACTCGGTCCTGGCCACCAACCTCACCAGTGCCTATCTGTGCTCCCGTGCGGCCCAGCGGTACATGGTCCCTGCGAAGTACGGGAAAATCGTCTCGCTGAGCAGCCGGAGCGCGCTGGGCAACCGCGGCCAGGCCAACTACGCCGCCGCGAAAGCCGGCATTCAGGGCCTGACGGCGACGCTCGCCATCGAACTCGGCCCATTCAACGTCACGGTCAACGCCGTGGCCCCCGGCTACATCGCCACCTCGATGACCGCGGCCACCGCCGAGCGCGTCGGCAGCAGCCCGGCCGAACACCAGGAGGCGGTGGCGGCCCGCACGCCGCTGGGCCGGGTGGGCCAGCCCGAGGAAGTGGCAGCCGCCGTTGCCTTCTTCGCCAGCGACGATTCCTCTTACGTCTCCGGCCAGACGCTCTACATCAACGGCGGGGCCCGCTGATGCCCGAGGCATTCCTGGTCGGCGGCGTCCGCACGCCGGTGGGCCGCCACGGCGGCGCACTCGCGACGGTCCGGCCCGATGACCTGGCCGCGCTCGTGCTGCAGGCCGTCGTGGCTCGCGCCGGCGTCGACCCGGCCAGCATCGACGAGGTCATCCTGGGCTGCGTCAACCAGGCGGGGGAGGACAACCGGAACGTCGCCCGGATGGCAGTGCTGCTGGCCGGCTTGCCCGAGGCCGTCCCCGCTGTAACGGTCAACCGGCTGTGCGCCTCCGGCCTGACCGCCGTCAGCATGGCGGCGCAGGCGGTCCGCAACGGCGACGCCGAGCTGGTGGTGGCCGGCGGCGTCGAGTCCATGACCCGGGCACCTTGGGTGCTGGCCAAGCCGGAGAAACCCTACGCGAAACCTGGGGAGCTGGCGGACACTTCGATCGGTGCCCGGTTCGTCAACCCGCGGATGGAATCCAACGCCCGGTTCTCGATGCCCGAAACCGCCGAAGAAGTGGCCGGCCGAGAAGGGATCTCCCGCGCCGACGCGGACAGCTTCGCGCTGCGCTCGCACGAACTGGCGTTGGCGGCGATCGACGCCGGACGCTTCAGGGACGAAATCGTCCCCGTCCCGGTCACCGGCCGGCGCGGTGAAGTATCGCTTGTGGACACCGACGAAGGGCCGCGGCGCGGGTCCACCGCCGAGTCCCTGGCCGGGCTCCGGCCACTCGTCAAGCCCGGCGGAATCGTCACCGCGGGCAACTCCAGTTCCCTCAACGACGGCGCCTCCGCAGTGGTGGTCGCCAGCGGTGAGGCCGTGGCGCGCTATGGCCTGACGCCGCGGGCGCGCATCGTCACCAGCCAGGCCGCCGGCGTCGCCCCGGACGTGATGGGGATCGGCCCGGTCCCAGCGACCCGGAAGGCGCTGGCCAAGGCGGGCTGGAGCCTGGACGACGTCGGCGCCGTCGAGCTCAACGAGGCCTTCGCGGCGCAGTCGCTGGCCTGCATGCGGCTGCTCGGCATGGATGCCGGCACCGTCAACAACGACGGCGGCGCAATCGCCCTCGGGCATCCGCTGGGCTCCTCCGGATCAAGAATTGTCGTCACGCTGCTGGGCCGGATGGAACGCGAAAACGCCGGCCGCGGCCTGGCCACAATGTGCGTCGGGCTGGGCCAGGGCGTCGCCATGCTGCTGGAAAGGGTTTAGATGAGGCTGTTCGAGGACGCCGCCGAGCTGGCAAGCATGACTGGACAGGAAATCGGGGTGAGCGCCTGGCACACCCTGGAGCAGTCCCAGATCCAGGCATTTGCCGATGCGACCCTGGACCAGCAGTGGATCCACACCGATCCGGAGCGGGCCGCTGCCGGACCGTTCGGCGCCACGCTCGCCCACGGGTATCTCAGCCTCTCGATGCTGCCGTACCTTGCCGGTCAGGTCTACCGGGTCCAGGGCGCGGCGATGATCATCAACTACGGCCTGAACAAGGTCAGGTTCCCGGCGCCCGCCCTGGTGAACTCGCGAATCAGGGACCGGCTGACGCTGGCTTCGGTGACCAACACGGCCAACGGCCGGCAATTGCAGTTCCGGCACCTGATCGAGCTGGAAGGTTCCGAAAAGCCTGCCTGCATCGCGGAAACCGTGTCCCTGCTCCGGAGCTGACCGGTCTCCGGCACCACCCTGCACCACCATCCGAACAACGACGTTACGGCCGAGCCTGCCTGCAGGCTCTTCACGAGGGAGAAAATCCGTGGTTACTGAAAACCTGAAACTGACACACGCCGAGGCGGGCGCGCAGGGCACGGCGCTGCATCCTGGGGTGACGCCGGCTGAATTGCGCCGCACCTCGATCTCATCCTGGCTGGGCTCTGCGTTGGAGTACATGGACTTCACGCTTTACACCCTGGCCGCGGCGCTGGTCTTCGGGCCGCTGTTCTTTCCCAATGTCGACCCGGCAATGGCGCTGCTGGCCAGCTTCGCCGCCTACGGCTCCGGGTTCCTCGTCCGGCCGCTGGGCGGAATCTACTTCGGCTATCTCGGGGACAAATACGGCCGCAAGTGGATCTTGGTGATCACTGTCGGGATGATGGGGATCGCCACCCTGGGGATGGGCCTGTTGCCGACCTTCGCCCAGGTGGGCGTTATCGCGCCCATCCTCCTGGTGCTCCTGCGGCTCATCCAGGGCTTCGGTGCCGGCGCTGAACTGTCCGGGGCCTCGCTGTTGCTGGTGGAATCCGCGCCCGCTGGCAAACGCGGTTTCTATGGTGCGGTGGTGGCGTTGGGGACCGCGACCGGTGTGCTTCTGGCCAGCGGACTGTGGCTGTTGCTATCGCAGATGCCGAAGCAGGAATTCCTCGCCTGGGGGTGGCGTATTCCCTTCCTGCTGAGCGTCGTGACCACCCTGGTGGCGCTGTACCTGCGGCGCAGCGTCAGCGAATCTCCGGTCTTCGAGGAGCTCAAGGCGCGGCGTGCTGCGGCGCGCGTCGAGGCCAGGCAGCAAAGCGTCTGGCGTGACGCGGCGGACGCCAAAAAATCATTCCTCGTCTCACTGGGCATCAAGCTCGGTGAGAACGGTTCGGTCTACCTCGTCAAGGGATTCCTGATCGGCTGGACCGTGTCCGTGGTGAAAATGGACGCCAACCTCGTCACGACCGGCGTGACGCTCGGCTCGATCCTGGGCGTCGCCACAGTTCTGCTGACGGGCAAGCTCACCGACCGGTTCGGCCGGCGCCGGGTCTGGCTGTGGCTCTCCGGCTTCCAGTTCGCCTTCACCATCCCTGCGATGCTGCTGATTGAAACCCGGAACCCGCTGCTGGTGGCCCTCGTCTTCGTCATTTTCATCGGCGGTCCGCTGCCCAACATGTACGGCGTGGAATCAACCTGGTTGGTGGAGATGTTCGGGTCCAAGCACCGCTTTACCTTCATGACGACGGTCAAGGAGATCGGCGCGGTGCTTTCCGGCGGCCTGGGGCCCGTCCTGGCCGCCGCCGTCGTCGCGGCGACGGGTCCGGGCTGGGTGCCGATCGCCGCTATCCTGATGAGCTACGCCGCGATCGGCTGGGCGGCCGGGTTCATCGCTCCCGAAACCAGGGGCCGGGATCTCAACGCGGAGGCTGACGCCTGCTGACCCGGGGTGGCGGTCCGGGCCGCGACGGGTGTGGACACGGTACATTCATCCCAATAGGGCAAAGATGAAATGCGAAGGTGCCAGCCGGTCCTGGCCCCTGAACCCCACATGAAGGAAGACACCATGACGATCCCCAACCGCGGGCTTGCGATCTTCAGGTACTGGTTCGCTGCCATAGGACTGCTGGCCGTCGCGTTTCAGCTCGCGCATCTGCTCACCAGCGTGCCCGGAGCATCGACGGTGAATTACTTCAGCTACTTCACCATCGAATCAAACGTCATCGCTTTTGTGACCCTGGCAGTAGCAGGCACCTTCGCGTGGCGGGGAGAAAACCCGCGGTGGCTTGATTTGCTGCGGGGCGCGGCGACCATCTACATGACCATCACCGGAATTGTGTACAACCTGCTGCTGAGCAACGTGGACGTTAACACGCCAATCCCCTGGATCAATGTGGTCCTGCACTTTACGATCCCCACGATTATGGTGATCGACTGGCTCGTTGACTTGCCCAAGACCAGAATCCCGTTGCGGACGTCCCTGATCTGGCTTGGGTTTCCGCTCCTCTATCTCGTCTACAGCCTGATCAGGGGCCCGATCGCCGGGTGGTACCCCTATCCGTTCCTCGACCCGCGGATCAGCGGCTATGGAGCTGTGGCCGCAACGTCCCTGGCCATCGCCATCGGCGCCTTTGTTTTCGCGGCGATCGCAGCGCTCTCCACCCGGCTGCACCTGTCCACCAGCGCGCCTGAACCCGCGGTTCGCCAGGGCAGCGAAACCGCCGGCTGACCGCCCGGCACCTTCGGCTGCCGGGTCCTCCTTCGCGCCAGGGACTTTGAACGAACGACGACGGCGGGATATCCCGCCGTCGTCGTTCTGGTTGCGTGTGCCGGGGCCGGCCCGGCCGGCCGCCCGCGCGGCTAGCTGGCGAGGCCGGCGAGGCCAAAGACGGCCGCAGCGATCCCGAAGCCCATCACACCGATGAGTGTTTCCATCACGGTCCAGGTCTTCAGCGTGGTCTTGACGTCCATTCCGAAGAAGCGGCCAACCAGCCAGAAGCCGGAGTCGTTGACGTGGGATACAACCACGGAGCCGGCGGCGACCGCGATCACGAGGGCTGCCAGCTGCATGCCGTTCATGCCGGCGGCGGCAACGGCCGGTGCGATCAGTCCCGCTGTGGTGGTCAGCGCCACCGTGGCGGAGCCTTGAGCGATGCGCAGGATGGCCGCGATCAGGAAGCCGGCGAGGATCAGCGGAATACCAACGTCGCCGAGGACATCAGCGAGAGCCTTGCCGATGCCCGACGTGCGCAGGACACCGCCGAACATACCGCCGGCGCCGGTGATGAGGATAACGGAGCAGACCGGGCCCAGCGCCGACTCGAACAGCTTTTCCAAGGTGCTGCCGTGCAGGCCGCGGCTGCGGCCCAGGACAAAAGCCGCCACGAGGACAGAGATCAGCAGGGCTACCGGGGTCTCACCAAGGGTCCGCAGGACCTGGTACCAAGCCTCGGACTTGGCCGAGGCCGGCAGCACGCCGGCGGAGGAGAGTGTGCTCAGCCCGGTGTTGAGGAAGATCAGGACCAGCGGTAGCAGCAGGACCCCGACGACGGTGCTGAACTTAGGCGGGTTGGCTTCAGCTGCGGCGTCGGCCTGGCCCAGCAGGGTGGGGACAGGCAGGACCAGGCGCTTACCGGTCCACAGGCCGAACAGATATGCCGTGACGTACCAGGTGGGGATGGCAGCGATCAGGCCGACAATAAGGACCAGGCCGATGTTGGCATCGAAGAACGTTGCGGCTGCGACCGGACCCGGGTGCGGGGGCAGGAAGATATGGGTCACCGAGAAGGCGCCGGCTGCGGGAAGCCCGTAGCGCAGTACGCCGCCGCCGAGACGGTGCGCGACAGCGAAGACCACCGGGAGCATCACAACGAGGCCGGCGTCGAAGAAGATTGGGAAACCGAAGATCAGCGAGGCGAGGCCCAAGGCGAAAGGCGCACGCTTTTCGCCGAACAGGTTGATGAGGTGGTCAGCCAGGGCCTTGGCCCCGCCGCTGGTCTCCACAATGCGGCCGAGCATCGCACCGAGGCCGACCAGCAGCGCGACCGCGCCAAGTGTTGTGCCGAAACCGCTGACCAGGACGGTCACGACCTTGTCCGCCGGTATTCCGGTGGCGAACGCGGTGGCCAGGCTGATCAGGATCAGGGCAAGCAGCGCATGGACGCGCAGCTTGATGATGAGGAACAGCAGCACGGCGATGGCCGCGGCGGCGATCAGCAGCAGGGGACCTGCGCCGAGGGTTTGAGTCCATCCTTCGATGGTCATGGTTCTCCTTTGAAGCAACGGGCAATAGGGGTGAAAAGGGGTGAAAAGGCCGGAAGGAATGAGCGGAAGAGTCAGGCCCTGGGGGACAGGCCGGTGCCGGGTCCGCCGGAGAGCCCCAGCGACGCCTTGATCTCGGCGATCAGCTGTTCGGGGGTCCGGGTGATTTCCAGGCGCAGGCTTCCCCCGGCGAGCTCGGCGGGGGTTAGCGGTTCCAGTGTGGCCAACTGGCTGGGCAGCAGGGTGACGGGCATAAAGTGGCCCGCGCGGCCCTGCATACGTTCCGCCAGCAGCCCGGGTTCGCCGTCCAAATGCAGGAAGACAACCCTGCCTTCCGCTCCGGAGAGCAACTCGCGATAGTCGGTTTTGAGGGCAGAGCACGTCAGGACCGTGCACTGCCCGGCGCGGGCCTGGGAGGTCATCCAGTCCCGGATGGCGTTCAGCCAGGGCCAGCGGTCGCTGTCTTCCAGCGGGGTGCCGCTGTTCATCTTGCTGATGTTGGCTTGCGGATGGAATTCGTCGGCCTCGGCCATGGCCCAGCCCAGATCTCGGGACAGCGCCTCGGCAACCGTGGACTTTCCGGCACCTGCAACCCCCATCACCACCAGGTGAATGGCAGAAAACGTCATTGTTTACCTCCGTAGACGATGTCCGAAGACGCGGACAAACCAAGGGCCATCGCTACAGCCCGATCAAAAAGGTAGCACCTTTGATGTGGCAATCGTACTATCTTTACGTTAGAAAAGTCATACCTTTGGCTGAGCGGGCACTATGCTGGGAGGCAGCCCTTGCGGGCAGAGGGAGGCTCGACATGTCGACGGCGACACCAGACCAGGAGCGCGGCGAGGAGAACGGCGGCGACGGCGAACACGGCGACGCCGCTGACCGGGGTGAACCCGTTCGTGCCCTGCACCTGCGGGTCCTGGACGAATTGGGCGAGGGAATTGTCTCGGGCACCTTCGCACCCGGACAACGGCTGACACTGGAGGGCATCCAGCAGCAGTACGGCATCTCCCGGACCCTCGCCCGCGACACCACGCGGGTGCTTGAATCGATGAATCTGGTCTATTCCCGGCGCCGCGTAGGCATCGTGGTGCAGGATTCCGCGCACTGGAACGTTTTTGACCCGAAGCTGGTGCGTTGGCGGTTGGCCTCAGGGCGACGGACTGAACAGTACGCCAGCCTCACTGAACTCCGCATCGCCGTCGAGCCAATCGCCGCGGCCGGTGCGGCCCGCCGGGCGGGCTCCGCCGAACGCCGTCGGCTCGTTACGCTGGCGGCGGAGCTGCGCCGGCTCGGAGAGGCAGGCGATCTGGAAGGATTCCTGACCGCCGACATCGCCTTTCACCAGTTGCTCCTGCACAGCAGCGGCAACGAGATGTTCCAGGCCCTGGACGGGATGGTGGCCGAGGTTCTCTCCAGCCGCACCCGGCAGAGGCTGATGCCCTTCCACCCGCGGCAAGAAGCGCTGCAGGCGCACGAGGATGTCGCCGCCGCGGTCGCAGCGGGGGACGCAGGCGCGGCCGAGTCCGCCATGCACCGAATTCTCGAGGAGGTCCGGACCGCGATGGGCCTCTGACCGGCCCGGCCCGCCCCGGCCGACCGGTTTTCGGCTGTTGAAAAATGGTCAGCCGTTGATGACCTGCGGTACTCCGAGGGCTTTGAGGCCTTCGACGCCGAATTCCAGGCCGTAGCCGGACTGCTTGGCACCGCCGAAGGGGACCCTCGGGTCAACCGCGCCGTGCTTGTTGATCCAGACGGTGCCGGCCTCGAGCCGGGCCGCGACCTTGCGGGCTTCCGCCGGATCGGCGGACCAGACCGAGGCGCCGAGTCCAACGTCGAGGGCGTTGGCCATGGTGACGGCCTCGTCCACCGTGCTGTAGCGGATGATGGGCAGCGCGGGACCGAACTGTTCCTCGGTCACCAGGGCATTGTTGTTGTCGATGTCCGCAACCAGGGTGGCGGGGTAGAAGTAGCCGGGCTGGTCTGTGTCCGGGTCCCCGCCCAGCAGGAGCTTGGCCCCCGAGTCGCGGGCGGCATCAACCAGCCGGGCCACGATGTCGAACTGCTGCTTGTTCTGCAGCGGGCCAAGCACATTGCCCTCGTCGAGGCCGTTTCCCATCGGCATGGCGGCCGCGACGGCGGTAAGTTCCTCGCAGACGGCATCGTAGATGTCGCTGTGGGCGTAGAGGCGCTTGAGGGCCGCGCACGTCTGGCCGGTGTTGATGAAGGCGCCCCAAAAGAGGCCTTCGGCGATGGCCTTGGGGTCGGCGTCGGGCAGGACGATGCCGGCGTCGTTGCCGCCGAGCTCGAGGGTGAGGCGTTTGACCGTGTCTGCGGAGGACCTGATGATGGCCTTGCCCGTGGCGGTGGAGCCGGTAAACATCACCTTTCCAATCGCGGGGTGTTCGGCCAGCCGTGCGCCGACGTCGCGGCCGCCGGAGACCACGGTGAGGAGGCCTTCGGGCAGCTCCTCGTTGAGGACCTTCGCCAGGGCCAGGACGGAGAGCGGGGTGTATTCGGAAGGTTTGACCACCACGGCGTTGCCCATCCTGAGGGCCGGTGCGATCTGCCAGACGGTGATCATCATGGGCCAGTTCCAGGGCCCGATAGCCCCGACGACGCCGATGGGCCGGTAGTGCAGTTCGGCGCGGGTTTCGCCGTCGTCCACCACGGTCTCCGGCTCCATCGCGGTGCCGGCAGCAGTGCGGAGCCACGCGGCGCAGGCGCCGACCTCGAACCGCGCGTTGGGGCCGTTCAGGGGTTTGCCCTGCTCGCGGGAGAGCAGATGGGCGAGTTCTTCGGCAGAGCGTTCGACGGCCTCGGCGGCCCGCAACAGTGCGGCGCTCCGCGCGTCATGGCCCAATGCCGCCCACGCGGGCTGCGCGGCGCCGGCAGCGGCAACGGCTCGCTCCAGGTCCGCCAAGGTGTGCACCGGCGCTTCACCGACGACGGCGCCGGTGGCGGGGTCAAGGATGGTCCGGGTGTCGCCGGTGTCCGGGGTGATCGAGGCCAGGAGGGCGTCGTAAGTTTCCATGGGGTGTACTCCACATCGAGTAGTTGGCCGAGCTGTCGTCTCCGAGTGTCCTCCGTTGCGGGGCGAGCAGTCTTGTCTTTGCGCGAACTGCAGTTGACCCACTGCGAAGGATCGCGGCGGCCCTGGGATGCCGTTGCGCTGAGGGACAACAAACGATCGCTGATCGACAAAAGGGTGATGGGCGTCACCTGCAATGCTGGATTGCATGGTGCCAGACACCCCTCCTTTCCCATACCGCCTTTCTCGCACCGCCAATCCCCAGACTCATGACCGTTAAGAAGGATCCGATGAGTATTTCAAAATCCGAGTCCCGGACCGCGGAAGCCGCTCCCCGCGCCGAGCACTCCACAGCACTGCGCGCCGGCAGCGTCGGCGTGATGGGCATTCTCTTTTTTGTCTTATCCGCCCAGGCGCCGCTGACCGGAATCGTCGGGGCGTCCCCCCTGGCCGCGGCCCTCGGCAACGGCCCTGGAGCGCCCGGGGCGTACCTGGTGGTGGGCATTGTCATCGTAATCTTCGCCGTCGGGTTCGTTGCGATGAGCCGCAAAATCCAGGCCAACGGCGCCTTCTACGCCTATGTCACGGCCGCCTTTGGACGCAAAACAGGGGCGGGAGCCGCGTGGCTCGCCCTCCTTGCCTACAGCACCGTCCAGGCCGCGATGTACGGGCTGTACGGCGCCGCGTTTGCCGGACTCCTCGGGTCCGCCGGCTTCGTGGTTCCCTGGTGGCTGCTGGCCGTGGTCACCATGGCGGGCGTACAGGTGCTGGGATCCCTCAACATCGAACTGGGGGCGCGGGTACTGGCGGTGCTGGTGGGCCTGGAGGTCGCCATCCTGATCATGTTCGGCTTCACCGTGCTGTTGCGCGGCGGCGGCCCCGAAGGAATCAGCCTGGCGGCTTCCTTTTCTCCTGCGGCGATCGCGACGGGCGCCCCGGGCGTGGCCATTATGTT
Organism: Arthrobacter sp. AL05; assembly: GCF_029960715.1. NCBI lineage: Bacteria > Bacillati > Actinomycetota > Actinomycetes > Micrococcales > Micrococcaceae > Arthrobacter > Arthrobacter sp. AL05. Next base: position 413,091 of record NZ_JASBRC010000001.1, on the reverse strand, counting down.
CGCTGTCGCCTCCATGTTCGGCTTCGAATCGACTGCCATCTACTCAGCCGAAGCCAAGGACGCCCAGCGCACGGTGGCCCGGGCCACGTACCTTTCGGTAGTGGTTATCTCGGTGTTCTTCTCCTTCATCTCGTGGATGCTGGTCAGCTACTATGGCCCCTCGCATGTCATTGATGCGGCGGGGGCGGCCCTCGAATCGGGTGACTCCACCTCCTTCGTACTGACACCGATGGTGGAACTCTTCGGGCCGTGGGCCGGGATCGCCACCGGTATCCTGCTCGTGACTTCCCTGCTGGCCGGCATTATCGCCTTCCATAACGGCATCAACCGCTACCTCCATTCACTGGCGCTGCGCGGGTCGATGCCGGGCACTGTCGCCCGCACCAACCGGCACCGGGCACCCGCCACCGCAGCGCGAATCCAGACCGTGATCGCGTTCCTGCTGGTGGCACCGTTCGCAGTACTTTCCCTGGACCCTGTGCTGACCCTCTTTTCCTGGTTCAGCGGGCTGGCCGTGGCGGCGCTCCTGGTCCTGTATATCCTCTGCTCCCTTGCCGTCGTCGCGTATTTCCGGCGCGAAAGGGTGGCCGGCCAGGTCTGGCAGACCAAAGTGGCGCCGACACTCGCCACCCTGCTACTTGGCTGGGTTCTGGCCCTTGTTGCCAGCAACTTCACGGCACTCATCGGCGGCAGCGCCGAAACGGCCATGGGCCTGCTTGCCGCCGTTCCCTTGGTCTTCGTTGCCGGTGTGCTGGTGGAGGTCGGGGTGGAGCGCAGGGCCGCGCGGGAGGAGGCCCCCGCATAGCCGCGGGCTTCGATCGCCGCATGGGCGGTTCCGGGCAGCGCCGGGACCGCCCTTTCGGGTGCCAGTGCTGGTGCCGGGTGCGGGTGCTGCACAAGCGCCGGGGCCGCCGCCTGCCGGGGGTGGCAGCTCTAGGCGCCGCGCCGCCAGTCGCTGGGGGATTCGCCGAAGGCATCACGGAACGAGCGGCTGAAATGGGCCGCGTCCAGGAATCCCCAGCGCGCGGCCACGGCTCCGACGGGCATGCCGGCCAGGAGCGGATCCCGCAGTTCGCGGCGCGCCCCTTCCAGCCGCTGGCTCCGGATCCAGCTCGCCACTGTGGTTCCGGATTCGTGGAAAACGTTGTGCAGGTGCCGGGTGGAGATGAAATGGGCTGCCGCGATGGAAGCCGGCGAGAGCAGCGGATCGGCCAGTCGGGCATCGATGTACTCGCGGACGGATGCCGCCAGGAGGGCCTGCGGCCGCATCCGGTCCGCCGACATATCCAGCTCCGAATGCAGCATCGTGGACACAAGATCGAGGGCATTCGTGGCAAGGCGGGACCCGCTGGGGCCGCTCAGGGCATCGAGGTTCTCGGCAAGGTGGGCGATGAACGGCCCGACGATTGCGGCGAGGCCTGAGCCGGCGGCCATCCGCACTGCCGAAAGCTGCGCGATGCAGTCCGGCGGGAGGGACAGTGCGTCCCAGGGGAACATCACCACCATAAGCCGGGCGTCGCCCTCGAAGGCCAGCGTGTAGGGGCGGCTGGTGTCGTAAATGGAGAGGTCGCCCGGCTCCAGGACAGCCTCGCGGTTGTCCTGGATAAGGAGCCCGGTGCCCTGCAGCTGCAGGTTGAGTTTAAAATAGCGCTGTTGGGACTGGGCAATCAGCGCCGGCGTCCGGTGCACCTCATGGCTCGTCGAGGCGACCTCGACGACCGCCACGCGGTCCAGCCTTCGGGCCCGCATGCGGCCGCGGAAGTTGTCCGCGTCCCTGCTTGAGGCGGCCAACGGAACGAAGGACTCCGCGACGAGGTGCCGCCAGTGATCGAAGGAGGTCGCTGTGCTGGTGCGCAGGTCCTGTCCGGCGGGACTGCAAGAGGGGCGGGCTGCAACTGCGCTCATAAAGGATCCTGACGCCGTCGTACTGCGGAAAATGTGTCATGGGACACAGTCCTTTTAGGGTAACGCCGGAATCGACCGGTGTCATCTATTTTCGACAACCGGCGAATAAAAAAGGTTCCGCGGAACTAGTGGCCCAGCAGGATCAGGAATCCGTCCAACTGCTCGCTCAGCCCAAGCTCCACCTTGCCCTCCGGGGCGAGCGCCGCCGCGATCTGCGCGCCAAGCAGGAGATTGAGCAGCTGTCCGGCGAGGGCCGCGTCGGTGACGGCGGTGGTGACTGTGCCGGCCTGCCGCGCCTCGGCGAGGTACTGCCGCAGCGCGGCAAGCCACAGCTGCATCGAGTCCCGGTGGATGGCGGCCTTGTCGGGATCGTTGATGGCCTTTTGCCAGAACGGAATAACAATTCGGGCCTCGTTGATCCGCTCCTCATCCAGGGGCAGCACTTCGACGCAGAATGCCCTGAGGGCCGCGAGTCCCGCCTGCCCTGCCGTGACTCCGGCGATCCGCTCGTTGGTGCGGTTGAAGACATGCCCGAACGCGAAGGTCAGCAGGTCATCCTTGGTGGGGAAGTAAGGCTTGAGGGCACCGTTCGCAAAGCCGGCTTCGAGCGCGATCTCGCGCATGGTGGCACTTTCGATTCCGAGCCGGGCGATGATCCGCCACGTGGCATCAACGAGTTCAAGCCGCCGCTGGTTGTGGTCGACAATCTTTGGCACCGGACAGCTCCCCAAAACATTTCACGACGGACTCTTGTGGCACAGCTTACATTTCCGTATTCTCTACAACTATAGAAAATAAAGTTCTGACCCGCCAGGGTCCCCGGACAAAGGCCGCCACCATGACCGCACAAACTGACACCCGCACCTCGTTTAGTCCATCCAGTCCGTACAGTCTGGCCGCGAGTGCCGAAATCACGGCAGTCCAAGGCGTCCTGCGCGCAGCGGGGCTGCTGGGCGAGACAAAACGAATCGCGTACCTGGGCCTGCTGGATCCCGCCAGGGGCTCGGCGGCGGAAACCGGGGACCGCCGGTTCCGGGTCTTTCTGCACGACGTATCGGGAGGACGTCCGGCCGACGTGACGGTCTCGGTCTCCAGCGGCGCGGTGATTTCCGTCGTCGAACTGGACACCGCGGTGGCCGGTGAACTCCCTGTCCTGGAAGAAGAGTTCGAGGTCGTCGAGGAGCTTCTGGCCACGGATGAGCGGTGGCTTGAGGCGCTCGCAGCGCGCGGACTCGACGTCGGAAAGGTGCGGGTCGCGCCCCTATCCGCCGGTGTCTTCGAGTATCCGGAGGAAAAGGGCCGCCGCATCCTGCGCGGGCTGGCTTTCGTGCAGGATTTCCCCGAGGACAGCGCCTGGGCGCACCCCGTGGACGGCCTCGTGGCGTACGTCGATGTGGTCAGCAAGGAAGTCACCCAGGTCCTGGACACCGGTATCGTCCCGATTCCCGCAGAGCACGGCAACTACACGGACCCGGAGCTCACCGGTCCGCTCCGCAGCACGCAGAAACCCATCAACATCACCCAGCCGGACGGACCCAGCTTCACCGTCACCGGCGGCAACCACATCGAGTGGGAAAAGTGGAGCCTCGACGTCGGCTTCGATGTTCGTGAAGGCGTGGTGCTGCATAACCTTGCGTTCCAGGACGGCGAACGCCTGCGCCCAGTCATCAACCGGGCGTCGATCGCCGAAATGGTGGTCCCGTACGGGGACCCGTCGCCGATCCGGTCCTGGCAGAACTACTTCGACACCGGCGAATACCTGGTCGGCCAGTACGCCAACTCCCTGGAACTGGGGTGCGACTGCCTCGGCGAGATCACCTACCTCAGCCCCGTCATCAGCGACGCCTTCGGCAACCCCCGCGAAATCCGCAACGGCATCTGCATGCACGAGGAAGACTGGGGGATCCTGGCCAAGCACACCGACCTCTGGACGGGCATCAACTACACCCGCCGCAACCGCCGCCTGGTCATTTCGTTCTTCACGACCATCGGCAACTACGACTACGGCTTCTACTGGTACCTCTACCTCGACGGCACCGTCGAGTTCGAGGCCAAGGCCACCGGCGTCGTCTTCACCTCCGCCTACCCGGCAGGCGGCTCGGCCAACATCTCCCAGCTCGCCCCGGGGCTGGGCGCCCCCTATCACCAGCACCTGTTCAGCGCCCGCCTGGACATGGCAATCGATGGCTTCACCAACCGGGTGGAAGAAGAGGACATCGTCCGGCAGGCGATTGGCGAAGGCAACGAACGCGGCAACGCCTTCTCCCGGAAGCGCACGCTCATCGCCCGTGAATCCGACGGCGCACGCGAGGCCGATGCCCGCAACGGCCGGACCTGGGTCATCTCCAACCCGCAGTCACGGAACCGCCTCGGCGAACCGGTGGCGTACAAGCTCCACGCCGAAGGCCAGCCCACCCTGCTGGCGGACCCGGCGTCCTCGATTGCCCGGCGCGCCGCTTTCGCCACGAAGGATCTGTGGGTTACCCGGTTCGCCGAGGACGAGCGCTACCCCACGGGAGATTTCGTGAACCAGCACGGCGGGGGAGCGGGGCTGCCGCAGTACACAGCGCAGGACCGGGACCTGGACGGCCAGGACATCGTCATCTGGCACACCTTCGGCCTGACCCACTTCCCGCGGCCCGAGGACTGGCCCATCATGCCCGTGGACACGGCCGGTTTTAGGTTGCGGCCGGAGGGCTTCTTCGACCGCAGCCCCGTGCTGGATGTGCCCGCAAGTGCACAGCCGGCCGGCGGCCACTGCCACAGCTAGACGGTGGTCATGGCAGTGGCGGGGGGAATGGCCGGCATCGCCGGTGTGGTCCTGCACGCCAGGATCTGCGCCGCCGTGACGGCGGGGTCGTGCCTCGCGCACCTGTGGCTTGTTGCCGGGAACCAGCATGGGACTGCGCTGAACGTGCTGATGCTGGCCATGGTGGCGGTGTGCCTGCCGTGCGCCGTACACATCTGGCGGCAGGGCCCGGCCCGGCCGCTGCGGCAGGTGATGGCCTCGGCGCTGGCGATGACCGGGGTGCATGCGGTCCTGCTTCTCGGCGCGGTGCCCGGGACCGGGGGCGCCAGCCATAGCCACCATGCCGCTGCTGTGGCCGAAGCGCCGCCGTCGGGTGCCGGGGCGCTGCTGGCAGTCATTGCCCTGGAGCTGACGACGGCGCTGCTCGCCGCGACGCTACTGGCACGGCTCCGGCGACGCCCGTGGCTTAGTCGGTGAACAGCCCGGCCAGGTCTTCGGCCGTGAGCGCCCCGCCGGTCAGCGCGTCGCCCTCCATCACGTCGGCGAACAGCTGGGACTTCCTGGCCTTGAGCGCCATAACCTTCTCCTCGATCGTGTCTTTCGCCACCAGCCGGTAGACCATAACGTTGCGGGCCTGCCCGATCCGGTGGGTCCGGTCCACGGCCTGGGCTTCCGACGCCGGGTTCCACCACGGGTCCAGCAGGAACACGTAGTCAGCCTCCGTCAGGTTCAGGCCGAAACCGCCGGCCTTGAGGCTGATCAGGAACACCGGCGCGGCGCCGTTCTTGAATTCATTAACGACGTCGGTGCGGTTACGGGTGCTGCCGTCGAGGTAGCAGAACTCGATCTTCTCCTCGACAAGCCGCTCCCGGACCTTGCCGAGGAACCCGGTGAACTGGCTGAAGATAAGGGCCCGGTGCCCTTCCGCCACAAGGTCGTCGAGCTGCTCGAAAAGCACATCGAGCTTGCTGGACCGGACCCCGGAGAGCGAGGGATCGATCAGCGAGGGGTCCAGGCTGAGCTGCCGCAGCAGGGTCAGGGACTGGAAGATGGTGAAGCGGTTCTTGTTGACGTCCTCGATCAGGCCCAGGATCTTCTGGCGTTCGCGCTGCAGGTGTGTCTGGTAGACCTTCTGGTGCCGCGGGTTCAGTACAACCTCGAGGATCTGCTCCTGCTTGGGCGGCAGGTCGTGGATGACTTGTTCCTTGGTGCGCCGCATCATCAGCGGACGGACCCGACGCCGGAGCTTGTCCAGCTGCGCCTTGTCCCCGTTCTTTTCGACCGGCTTCTGGTAGTACTCGGCGAACCGCTTCGGGCTTGAGAAGAGCCCCGGTGCGACGATCGAGGTGAGGGCCCAGAACTCCATCAGGTTGTTCTCCAGCGGTGTGCCGGTGATGGCGAGTTTGAACACCGCGGGGAGTTTCCGCGCGCACTGGTAGGCCTTGGACTGGTGGTTCTTGACGAACTGGGCCTCGTCCAGGACCAGCCCGGCCCACTCCTTGGAGGCATAGGCCTCGTAGTCGATCCGGAACAAGGCGTAGGAGGTGATGATGATATCCGCTCCGGCCATCGCCTCGGCTGGAGCGGAGCCGCTCTTGGCGAACGTTTCGCTGATGGCGCGCACTGTCAGGCCCGGGGCGAACCGGGCGGTCTCGGCCTGCCAGTTGCCCACGACGCTTGTCGGGGCAACAACGAGGAAGGGCGCAGCGCCGGGGGGCGCGCCGGCAGGCGCGGCGGCTGCGCCGCCGTCGAGTGCTTCGGCAGGGACCCCTGCCGCGACCTTGGCGGCGCAGATCAGTGCCAGCGCCTGCACCGTCTTGCCGAGGCCCATGTCATCGGCCAGCACGCCGCCGAGTCCGTGCCGGTAGAGGAAACTGAGCCAGTTGAACCCTTCCAGCTGGTAGGGGCGCAGCTCGGCGTTGAGCGTTGCCGGCAGCGGCAGCCCCTTTACGCCGCCTTCCAGCAGCCCGCCGACAGCCTCACGCCAGGCGGCTGCCTGCTCGTCCACGATGCCGAGCTGAGCCAGTTCGTCCCAGAGCCCGGCCTGGAAGCGGCTGATCTGCAGCGGGGCGTCCTTGTTGTCCTGCAGCGAACGGGCCTCATCAATGAGGGCCCGGAGCTGGTGCAGCTCAGGCAGGTCCAGTGAGAAGTAGGCGCCGCTGGGCAGCAGCATGCGTGTCTGGCCCGCGGCGAGGGCGGAGAACATCGCCGCGAAGGAGACCGGTTGGCCTTCCAGGGTGATCACGATGCCAAGATCGAACCAGTCCCGGCTGTCGGTGGCCTTGGTCGAAATCGCCACCACCGGCGCCTCTTCGGCTTCCCGGTAGTCGGCGATCTCACCGGCAGTGTCCACCGAGACGCCGGGGACGTCGCGGAGCAAGGGGAGCAGCTCTTCGGTGAAGGCCAGGGTGTCGAGGCCGCTGAGTTCCGCCGAAGCCGCCAGCCGGGGTGTTCCCCACCCGCCCGTGGCCGACTCGCCGAGGGCCGGCACCACATCCCACGGCTGTCCGACGGCTTCCAGGATGCGGGCCTCGGCGGGGTCGTCCCGGTAGCCGTGATCGCCGGGGTGACGCCACAGCGGCTGGGCCGTAACGAGCTTGCCGGACTTGTAGTGCCATTCCCAGTGCAGCCGGACCCGGTGGTCGGCGCCGTAGTTGGCCAACAGCGACAGGGTGGGAAGGGCCAGTTGGGGGAGCTCCACTGACTCGTCGGAAGCCGTGACCCGGGCGCTTTGTTTGAGCTTGGGATAAAAACCGGTCAGGAAGCGGCTCTCATCCCGGGCTGGAATGTGCAGCGTGGTGCCGGCCGTGACGAAAGTCAGCAGCTCCTCGCTGAGGCCGCCTTCCAGCGGTGCGAGCGTGATGATGGTGTCAGTGGTCGCGGCACCGGGCAGTGCGTCCGGCCCGGAGGTGAGGAAGATTCCGTGCGCCGGGCGTCCGATGGTCCCGACGGTTGCCGGATCGACCACCTCATCCTCCACGGTGATGGTGGGGGCGAGCGAGAGCCCACCGCCGTCGCCGGCCGGTGCCGGCGCCGCGGGTCCGCCGCCGCCGCCGTCGGCCTCGGCCGGGACCGGCCCAGGGCCGAACCGGGTCAGGTTGAGCCCGACGGCGGCGGGCTGCTCCACGAGCCGCACCGGCTCCTGGCCGCGGCTGTGCACCAGCGCGACACCGATCTTCCGGGCCCGGGTGAGCAGGCTCCACAGGTTCTTGCCGGCGTAGGTGTTCAGGCCCAGCCACAGCCCGGTTCCACCATGCTGGCGGTTGGCCTGGGCGGTGTGGGCGGCAAGGAACTCCTGCATCCACTCCACGTGGGCCTCGTTGCATTCGCGCCGGTAGCTCAAGTAGCTCAGGGTGTTCCAGGAGACGTCGCCGCGGATCCACTTCCCCTTCGCGCCCATGATCACGGGGCGGGCTTTGAGCTGGCGCACGCTGCGCAGCGGATCCCGGCGTCCGGTGTAGGAGAAGTGCGGGGCCGGTTCCTCGATCTCGAACTGGAGCGCGAGCGGAATTCCGTTGGTGGACTGGGTGATTCCCGGCTGCGAGATCAGCGGGCTCAGCGCCTGTTCCCAGTCCGGGACCTCGAGCACCGGTGCCTGCCGGGACAGCCGGCTGCCGTCGGCGGGGGTCAACAGCTGGACCCGGATCGCCGGGTTGTCCTCGGCCGTGAACAGGAGCGCGGCCACATGCTTGCAGTCCTTACGGACCGGGCAGCTGCACACGCCCACGGTGCAGCTCCAGCCGCCCGCCTTACGGACCAGTTTCGCCGTCGTCGAATAGGGCACATCGGATCCGCCGCGGACCTTGCCGAGCATCAGGCCGGTGGCGGCATCGAAGGAAATACCGGAAACACGGCTCCCCATGGCGTAGGCAAGCCCGGCCGCAAGGGAGCGGTCGTTGATCGCGGGGGTCTGTATTGCCAGTGCCGCACTCTCGTCCGGATGGGATGGCATGTGCGTACTACTTTCAGCAGTTGGTCATCTGCTCCATCTTAGCGAGCCTGGCAGGACTCCCCGGACTGCGGCGTCCGGCCAGGTGGATAACCGGCCGGACGCGCACTCCGTTCGGGACACCCAAACTTCGCCGGACGTTCAGCTTCGGCTCAACCGCGCTGCCGGTGGTGCCACGTACCGTAAAGGGGAACGGAGCGTCACCCGCCTTCAGCAGTGAGGATTTCCCATGAGCAACGGCCTTTCCACCACCATGCCCGCCACCGGTTACGCGACGGTCCTGCCGAAGGCGATCATCAGCGGCAGCGACGCGGACGTCGTTGACGCGAACGTCGAGGTGGTCAACGCCATGTACGCGGAGTTGCTCGATGTCGAGGAAATTGCACCGAACGCACTGCGCAGCTACTACGTCGACTTCTATCTGACGCAGTCGCTGGGCGGCGGGTTCGCCCAGTACGTGTTTACCGCGCCCGAACGCACGGTCATTGACGACTACGTCCGGGCCGGGCTGGAAGACATGGGGGCCGCCGCGCACCTGGACCTCTTTAACCGCACCGCAGCGGCCTTTGACTCCCTCACCGAGGAGGAAAGCGATGCCTACCTTGACGGGGATGCGGATCTGGACGGCGGCACGGACGGTGTTGTACCGGACGGTGTTGTACCGGACGCCGTCCGGGTCCTGGAAGAGCTCGACGGCGACTTCGAAACCCTGCTGGAGACCGAAGACATCATCGCGCTCAACGCCGCCTGGCTCCGCGGCCAGACAGACCTTCTGCTTCTGGCGGATGAAGAACTGGACCAGCACATCGCCGAGCGCGTGTCCCGGGTCCCGAACCTGGCGGAGCGCCAGGCCGAGGCCGCCGAGGACGAACTGCTGGATGCGCCGGAATTCGAGGTAATCATCCGCGAGCTCTGCAAGGTGGCCGGGCATACCCTGCTGAAGATCACCATGGGCGACCCCAATTACGACCACGACGGCCAGACCACCCTGGCATGGCATTTCACCACCGACCAGGGTGAATTCCTGATGCTCGACGATGACCAGGAAGCGGTTATGATCCACCCCGAGACGAAGGAAATTCTGGCTGCCGTTGAGTTCGAAGCCACAGACGACTAAGCCGGAAAGTCCGGCGCCGCGGCCGGCAGTTAACTGCTGTCCGGCAGTTATTGCCCCGCCGTGCCGGTGATCATGTCACCGGAAGGCGCCACGAGGTACCAGACGCTGCCCACCCCCTGCCCCCGGATGTCCCCGGCGGCCAGATCCTTGGCGTAGTAATACACCGGCATCCCGTTGATGGTCAGTTGTTTTTTGCCCTCCGGGGTGGCGATGGTCCCCACGGTGCCGGCAACGCCGTCAACCGCGGGGGCGTCAGCGGTTGCCAGGACCGGCGGCCACGCGGCAATGCAGCCGCCCGTGCAGGTGCTGGTCCCAGAGTCTTTGGCGTCCTTGGTGTAGTAGTAGACGCTGCGGCCCTTGCCGTCAACGACTATCCTGCCAGCGGTGGAATCCGTGACCTTGAGGTCCGGGGTGGACGCCGCCGGTGCTGGGGCGGAAACCGGTACCGGGCTCGCTGCGGAGCCGCCGGACGGCGTAGTGGCGGCCGAGGGCGACGTGGGCGTGGCAGTGCTGCCGGCGCAGCCCGAGAGTAGTGCTGCCAGGGCAAAAGCGGACAGGCCAACGCTGTAGTGCTTTTTCATCTGCTGCTCCTTGACTCAAACCGGCCAACTTGCCAGGCCGGAGCTACCCGTTACGACGGCGCCGGGGGCAGAATGGTTCACAGTAATCCCTGGGCTGCTGCCCGGAACCGGGATGAGTGAACCGTTCCAGGGATCCGCGCGTCCTAGGGTACAAGCGCAGAACCCTACGAGTCCTGGAGGCCCGTCATGCCGCTGGACGAAGAGGTGGTGGCAGCGATTTACCGCGACCACGGGCCGGCCCTCAGGCGCTTTGTCCTCAGCGCCTGCCGGGACCCGCAGGTGGCGGAGGATGTGGTGCAGGAGACCGTGCTGCGGGTCTGGCAGCAGTCTCCGCACATCACGGGAAGCCTGCGCAGCTATTTGTTCCGGACGGCCCGGAACATCATGATCGACAACTACCGCAAGGCCCAGCGCCGTCCCCGCGAGACAACTGACCGCGATCTGGCTGACCTGGCCGGCGGGGAGGAGCGTGTTGACGACCTCCTCAACCGGGTATTGATGGAGGAGGCCCTGATGCGGCTGAGCACCGAGCACCGGGACGTACTCGTGGCCCTCCATTACCGCCGCTTCACCGTCCAGGAGGCATCGAAGAGTTTGAATATCCCGAGCGGAACAGTCAAGTCCCGGGCCTTCTACGCCGTCCGGGCCCTCCGGACGATCCTGGATGAGATGGGGGTGCAGCGGTGAGCGGCTCCGAAGTGCACCAGCTGCTCGGGGCCTACCTGCTCGGCGGCCTGGCGCCCGCGGAGGCCCTAACCTTCGAACAGCACCTGGGCGGCTGTGCGGAGTGCCGGCAGGAACTTGACGACTTGGCCAGCCTTCCGGCACTGCTGGACGCGCTTCCGGTGCCCGACGCCGTCGCCCTCGGCGCCGCGGCCACGGCGGGGCGGGAACCGGAGCAGCCGGCTCCCGCCCCGGCCGGCGTACCGCGACGGATGCTCGACGACCTGTCCAGCCGGCGCCGGCAGGCACGACGCCGCTGGACCGCGGCGCTCGCGGCGGCGGCAGCGGCCTGCCTCGCCCTGGGAATCCTCGCTGCGCCGCTGATTAACCCGCCGCCCAAACCGGACGCCAGCTACTCGGTGCAGGCCAGCGACGGACCGCAGATCACCGTAGGGATGGTCAAAAAGACGTGGGGCACCGAGCTTTCCGTCGACGGCCGCAGCCTGCCGCTGGAGGGCACCTTCTCGCTTTGGGTGAAGGACAGCGCCGGCACCGAGGACCGAGCCTGCGCGTGGACGGCCACGCCCAGCGGCAGGGTCCGGATCACCGGTGCCACGCCCGTGCAGCTGGCCAACATCGCCAGCATTGAAATGCGCAACGGGCAGCAACAAACGGTGGCCTTCATAGCCGTGCCGCAGGGATGAGCGGGTGGTCCGGGCGCCTCCGGCCTTACATCTTCGCCAGTTTGGCCCGCACCATCATGAAGATGCCATAACAGATCAGGCCAGCGCCGACGGCGGCCAGCATGTACACACCGAACGGCTGGTCGCGGAGGGCCTTTAGGCCGCCGTCGAGTCCGGTTGACTCCTCTGGGTGGGCCTTCACGGTGGCAATGGTTACCAGCAGGCCCACCAGCAGCAAGGCGATGCCTTTCGCTGCGTAGCCGACGACGCCGAGGATGGTCACCGCCGTCCTTGCCTGCCGCGGGGCCGGGAGGCGGAGGTGCTTGAGGAAGGACTGCCGGAAGCCGCGGATGGCATAGACAATTCCGGCGACTCCGATCCCTGCGCCGACGGCGATCAGCAGCAGATAGCCTCCGGGGGCTTGGATAACGGTCACCGTGAGATCGCTCGTGGACGTGCTGTGGTCCTTGCCTGCGCCGCTGGCGAAGGACAACAGCGTGACGGCGAGTCCGGCGTAGACAACGGTCTGGAGGGCTGCTTTGAGCTTCTTCCCCACCTTTTTCTTCGCCTGCAGGTGCTCAAAGTCGAAGATGGCATCACTGGTTTGCCAGATTGCCAGGGCCACGCAGGCGGCGAAGGAGCTCCACAGCAGCAACGGGCCGGCCGGCTGGCTGCCGAGCTGTTCGACGGCTCCGCTGACGTCAGCCTCGCCCTCACCACCCATGGAGAGCCGGATCGAAACGACGCCGATGAGGAGGTGCAGGATGCCGCTCACGGCAAAACCGGCACGGGCCACCAGTTCCAGCGCACGGGAGTTGGTGATGTTCTCCGCCACGTCGGCGGCGTCCTTGAGTTCTCTCTTGATGGCGGGCCCCTCAACTTGCTTGGTGGTTCTGCCGGACGTGGGTTCCGACCGGTTCGTGCATCTCCCGTTATCGTGCCACGCGGAGGCGGCCGGGAACAGCGGTGTCTGTCCTAGCGGCGCCGGTAGCTGAGGTCGAAGATGAGCCGGCCCGCTTCATGGGCCTTGTTCTCGAAACTCGTCAGGATCCGGCCCTCGAAGCGCGGGGCCCAGCCGCCTGCGTCGTCGGTGCCCTCGTTGGGGCCGGTGTGCTCGGTGCTGACAGGTGCCCGGCCCTCCTTGACCGGCGCCCCGCCCACAAGGGCTTCGACACCGGACTGCCATACCTGCGTGAGCGGGCTCTGCGCCCCGCTGCGCTCGCCGTCGTGCAGGTTCTCAAAGTCGGGGGAGTCAGCCAGGACCTCGCGGACGTGCACGGCGTAGTTGGACCAGTCCGTCGCAATCCGCCAGAGGCCGCCGGGTTTGAGGGACCGTGCTGCCAGCTGAGCGAAGGCCGGCTGGATGAGGCGGCGCTTGTGGTGCCGGGACTTGTGCCAGGGGTCCGGGAAGAAGACCCACAGCTCCGTCACGGAACCGGCCGGCAGCATGGTGGCCAGTACCTCGGGGGCATTCGCCTCCACCACTCGGACATTGCGCAGGCCGCGGCTGTTGATCTTGACCAGCGTGTTGGCCAGGCCCGGGGTGTAGACCTCAACGGCGAGGAAGTCCGTGTCCGGGTTCTCCTCGGCGGCATGGCAGACGGCGTCGCCCAGGCCGGAGCCGATCTCCACGATCAGCGGGGCTGTGCGGCCAAATTCGGTTTCGGCGTCGAAGACGTAGTCCGGGTGCACGGAGGTGTTGGCGATGTGCCGGGGGACATCGATCGCCCACCGGTCGGAATGTTCCTCCCAGGCCGCCTGCCGGCGGCCCTGCAGGCGGGTGCCGCGGCGCACAAAACTGACCGGGCGCCCGCCATACGTGCCGAAGGAGGCTTGGCTGCCGGGGGTTATTGGGCGCGATGGCTGCGGCACTTCGGGGGATTCTGGGGATTCACTCATCCCTTCCAGAATAGTGGAGTTCCGGCGCCCGGCCGGGCTGACGGTATTGCCGGACCGGGTGTTCCGGACGCGGTTGGTTGGCAGGCCTGCCAGAATGGGGTCCGTGACCGTACCGAAAAGCTCCCTGGATTCCGCCGCCGGCGGCGACGATGCCGCCGGCGGCGACGATGCCGCCGACCGTCGGGCCCTGCTCGTGGACGCCGAAATCGATGACGTTCCCGCGGCGGAGCCCACCCGGGTCGGCAGCCGCCGCACCCTGGCCTATCTGGGCGTGTGCCTGGTCCTGATCGGGCTGAACCTCCGGACCGTATTCTCCAGCTTCTCCGCGGTGCTTCCCGAGGTGACGGCCGACGCCGGACTGCCGGGCTGGGCCGTCGTCGTCCTCACCACCGTGCCGGTGACGCTGCTGGGTGTGTTCGCGCCGCTCGCGCCGGTCCTGGCCCGCCGCTTCGGGGCCGAGCGGGTGTTGCTCGGCGCCATGGCGGTGCTCACTGCCGGGCTGCTGCTGCGGCCGCTGGAGGCCGGGGGCGCCGGGCACCTGCCTGCCTTGTTGGCCGGAACGGCGGCCTGCGGTGCCGCGATCTCGCTGTGTAACGTGCTGCTGCCCGGCTTGGTAAAGCGTGACTTCCCGCACCGGCTCGGCCTGATGGGCGGGCTCTACACCACCGCGATCTGCGCCTCCGCTGCCCTTGGCGCAGGGTTCACCTACCCGGTCTTCAGCGCGACCGGGGAATGGACCGCGGCGCTGCGGTTCTGGGCGCTGCCCGCCGGCGTTGTCCTTCTGCTGTTTGTGCCGCTGGCCATCAGGCAACGCCACGGCACCCACCAGGCTTCGCGCGGCGGCGTCAATGTGTGGCGCTCGGCGGTGGCCTGGCAGGTGACGCTCTTTATGGTCCTCCAAGCCATGATGTCCTTCAGCGTTTTCGCTTGGCTGGCCCCGATCCTGCGCGAACGAGGGGTGGACGGCGGCACGGCCGGGGTGATCGTCTCCGTCTCAATCGTTCTGCAGATGCTCGGTTCCTTGTTCGCCCCGGCGCTCGCCACCAGGTTCCGGGACCAGCGGGCCATCAACACCGTCGTGGCGCTGATGACCGGTTGCGGCTTCGCGCTGAGCATTTTCGGCCCGCTCGAGCTGATCTGGCTGTGGACCGGGCTGCTGGGCCTGGGCCAGGGCAGCCTGACCGCCGTCGCGCTCACCATGATCATGGTCCGCACCCGCGACGGGCACACCGCGGCGCACCTGTCCGGCATGATGCAGGGTGTGGGCTACGGGGTGGGTTCCACCGGCACCCTGATGGTCGGCCAGCTGCATCAGGCTACCGGGTCCTTCGCGGCGGCCGGTGTGATTTTCCTCGCGGTTGGTTCGCTGGCCGCGGTGTTCGGCTACCGGGCCGGGCGGAACCGCTTCATCGGCGGCTGACCTAACCCCTGCCCTCCCCGCACCACACGATGCCCTATCAGTTATGGCTGTTCTGAGCCTTCAGAACAGCCATAACTGATAGAGCAACCGGCGCCGCACCGGGTCAGGCGGTGAGGTCCTTGCCCTTGGTTTCCGGGATGGTGAAGACGAAGGCGGCGGAGATGGCCAGCAGTACCAGGGCGTAGATGTTGAACAGCTGCGGCATCTGCAGGCTCGTGCCCAGCCACTGCTGAAGGTACGGCGCGGTGCCGCCGAACAGGGCCACACAGATCGAGTACGGGACGCCGACGCCGACCGTGCGGATGCTGGTGGGGAACAGCTCCGCGTAGACGGCGGGGACGATTGCCGCGCTCGCGGCGATGAAGATCAGCATCACCGACATGCTTACGGCCAGCTGCCAGGCCGAATCCTTGAGGAGGGCGGTCATCGGAAAGTGCATGATGCCTGCGCCGATCGCGCCGGCCCACAGCACCTTTTTCCGGCCGATCCGGTCCGAGAGCTTGCCCCAGAACGGCAGCGCGGCGATGAAGACGATGTTGCCGATCACGCCGGCCCAGAGCGCTTCGCCGCGGTCGATCTTCAGCGCCGTGGTGGCGTAGCTGGGGGCGACGACACCCCAGATGTAGTAGATCACGGTCAGGCCGACCGTCAGGCCGATGACCTGCAGCGCCTGCTTGCGGTGCCGGACGATCTGCGGCCAGATCGGCGCGCGCTTCTCCGCCAGGGCTTCACCGGCGAAGACGTCCGTCTCGGGCAGCCGGGACCGCATGATCAGCGCGTACAGGCCCATGGCCGCGCCGACCAGGAACGGAATCCGCCAGCCCCAGGCGTTCATCACTTCCGTGCTCATGACCATGTTCAGCACGGCGCCGAGCAGCGTACCGAGCAGAATCCCGACTGTGCCGGAGGTGTAAATCAGGGTGGCCCAGAAGCCGCGGTGTTCCTTCGGCGCCATCTCCGACAGGTAGGTCTGCGACGATGGCAGCTCGCCGCCGTGCGCCAGGCCCTGCACGAGGCGCGCGACCAGGAGCATAAAGGACGCCCACGCGCCGACGGTGGCGAAGGTCGGCGCGACGGCGATCATCAAGCTGCCCACCGAGGCGAGGCCGACTGCGAGGGTCATGGACGCCTTGCGGCCGATCCGGTCACCGATCCAGCCGAACAGGAATCCGCCGAAAGGGCGCGCCACGAAGCCGACGGCGAAAATCGCCAGCGTGGACAGCACGGCCGAGGCGGGATCGGCCTTGCTGAAGAGCTGGCTGGCGATGAACGGCGTGAACGTGGCGTAGATGGCCCAGTCGTACCATTCGACGGCGTTGCCGATGCCGGTGCCGATGATCGTTTTGCGGGTGGAGGTCCGGGGTGCCGTGGGCACGGACGTGGTGGCGGTCATGGTTTCTCCCTCGGGGGTGGGGTTAGGAAAGGGTGGAGGCGGCGGCGGTGTCGCCCGCGCCGGGAAGGCCGGCTGCTGCCAGCGCGGCGAGCCGGCTAACGGCGAGTTCCGCGTAGAGCGCGGCCCCGTCGGCCAGCACGCCGTCGTCGAACGTGGCGTACGGGGAGTGGTTGAACGCGGCGGTGGCGTGGTCGGCGTCGCGGGGAACGGCGCTCAGCCCGATGAACGTGCCGGGGACCTCGGCGAGGACCCTCGAGAAGTCCTCGGAGCCGCTCAGCGGGGTGGCCCAGCGGGCGAGCCTGGAATCGCCGAACAAGCCCTCAATGACGGTCTCCGCGGTGCGGGTCTCGTCCTCGTCGGTGATGGTGAGCGGGTACTCCTGCTGGTAGTCGACGTCCACGTCGAGCCCGTGCGCCGCCGCGATGCCCTTGAGCAGGCGCGGCACGGCCTCCATCATCTTCTGCCGGGATTCCTCGGAGAAGGTCCGGATGGTGGCCTCGATGCGGGCGGTTTCCGGGATGATGTTGCGCTTGGTGCCGGCCTGCAGCACGCCCACCGACAGGACCACGGGATCGAACATGTTGAACTGGCGGGTGACCATGACCTGGAGGGCAGTGACCATTTCGGCGGCCGCGGTGACCGGGTCCTTGGCCGAGTGCGGGGCCGAGCCGTGGCCGCCGGCCCCGAGCACGGTGACCGTCAGGCCGTCCGAGGAGCTGAGCATCACGCCGGGCTTGGTGCAGAACGTGCCGTACCGTTCCAGGGCGGAAAAGACGTGCATGCCGTAGGCCGCGTCCACCCGTCGGCCCGCGGCGTCAAGGACGCCTTCCCGGATCATGTGGCTGGCGCCGTCGAAGCCTTCCTCGCCGGGCTGGAACATCAGCACGACGTCGCCGGCCAGCCGGTGCCGGCGTTCGGCCAAGAGGGTCGCGGCGCCGGTGAGCATGGCGGTGTGCAGGTCGTGGCCGCAGGCGTGCATGGCGCCGTCGATCCTGGAGGTGAAGTCCACGCCGGTTTTTTCCTGCACCGGCAGGCCGTCCATGTCCGCGCGAAGGAGCACGGCCGGGCGGGTGTCCGCGCCGGGAGCCTGTCCGCGCAGGACCGCGGTGACGGACGTCGTGTCCCGGCCGAGCGTGATCTCATAGCCGAGCCCGTCGAGGGCCTGGAGCACCTTCTCCTGGGTGCGGGGCAGCGTCAGCCCGATTTCCGGCTCCCGGTGCAGCTCGTGGCGGAAGCGGGCAAGATCCGCCTGCATTTCGCGGGCGTCTGCGGTGATCGGCACGTGGTCTCCTTTAGGTTCGGTTCGGCCGGGTTCGGCCCGGCGGGGTCTTGGGTCTATTCTGGAGTGACCTGCCTCACAGGGCCATAAAGGCCTGAAAAAATGCAAAATGCACTGCCTATCGCAGGTTTCGTGCATCGCCGGAGGGAAATCATGGAACTCAGCGAGGATGACCTTGCGCTGATCAACGTCCTGCAGATAGCGCCGCGCCTGAGCTGGGCGGATGCGGCGGACGTGCTGGGGGTCCACGCCACCACCCTCGCCGCCCGCTGGGAACGGCTGCGGACCGCCGGCGTCTCCTGGATCACGGCCCACCTGATCGGCGACCCCCACCAGATGTGCCTGGCGTTCGTCGCAGTGGATTGCGAAATGCACCGGCGCCGGGAAGTCACCGCCGAACTCGCCGGGATGCCGGAGATCATCACGGTGGAGGAGGCCGCCAGCAACCGGGACCTCATGCTGACCGTGATCACCTCCTCGCTGGATGACTTCAGCACCAAGGTGGTTTCGCGCTTGAAGGAGATCGACGGTCTGATCAAGTACCAGACCGCACTGTGCACCAGGCTGCACGCCAGCGGCGGCACCTGGCGGCTGAATGTTCTGAGCCGGGCCCAGCAGGCCGCTGTTAAGGCGATGGCCGGCCCGGATGCCCCCGGTGTCGTCCGGGCCGCCGCCAGGGACGATTTGCCGGCCAGCCACCTGGCGCTGCTGCCTTACCTGGCCAAGGACGGGCGGGCGACGGCGGCGGACATTGCCCGAGGGCTGGGCAGGCACCCCGCCACCGTGCAGCGACAGCTGAACCGGGTGCTCGCCAGCGGGATCCTGTCGTTCCGCTGCGAGGTCGCCCAGCGCTTCTCGGCGTTCCCTGTGACCTGCCAGTGGTTCGTCAATGTCCCGGCCGGGCGGCATGAGGAAGCGGCCGCTGAGTTGAAGACGATGCGGAACGTGCGGCTCAGCGCGTCCACCACTGGTCCGACCAACTTTGTGATCATTATGTGGCTGCAGTCCCTGGCGGACGTTATGAGCATCGAGTTGGTCCTGCAGCAAAAAGTGCCCGGGATCGTGCTCGTCGAAAGCGTGGTCATGCTGCGCACCGTGAAGCGCGTGGGCTGGATGCTGAACCCGGATTCCCGGGCGAGCGGCGCCGTCGTCGTTCCTGCCGAGGGGATCGGCGCGGCCGGCTGAACCGGCGGGGTCCCGCCCGCGCGGCGCGGCGCCAGGCTGCGGGCCGTGGCAGGTTGCTGCCCGCGGCGGGCTCCCGCCGGAGACGCCGTTCGCATAAGCTTCATCCCTGAGCCCCGCTGCCAGCCCGCCATCCCGCGAGGAGCGCGCTCCGGAAATGGCCGGAATTTTCCACCGCCGCTACGGCCTGATGGGCGGGCTCTAGACCACCGCGATCTGCGCCTCCGCTGCGCTTGGCGCAGGGTTCACCTACCCGGTCTTCAGCGCGACCGGGAATGGACCGCGGCGCTGCGGTTCTGGGCGCTGCCCGCCGGCGTTGTTCTTCTGCTGTTTGTGCCGCTGGCCATCAGGCAGCCCCACGGCACCCACCACGCTTCGCGCGGCGGCGTCAATGTGTGGCGCTCGGCGGTGGCATGGCAGGTGACCCTCTTTATGGTCCTCCAAGCCATGATGTCCTTCAGCGTTTTCGCTTGGCTGGCCCCGATCCTGCGCGAACGACGGGCACACCGCGGCGCACCTGTCCGGCATGATGCAGGGTGTGGGCTACGGGGTGGGTTCCACCGGCACCCTGATGGTCGGCCAGCTGCATCAGGCTACCGGGTCCTTCGCGGCGGCCGGTGTGATTTTCCTCGCGGTTGGTTCGCTGGCCGCGGTGTTCGGCTACCGGGCCGGGCGGAACCGTTTCGTCGGAGGCTGACGGACCCGGAAAGAGCGCCGAGGGTGTCCTATCCTTGCTGGCCGGGGGCCCGGATGATTCGGCGCCGGGTTGCTGCCGCGATGGCTGCGGTGCGGTTGTCCACACCCAGTTTGCCGTAGATGTGCACCAGGTGCGTCTTTACGGTTGCCTCCGAGATGAAGCTCTGTTTCGCGATAGCGCGGTTGCTGAGCCCGGTCGCCAGCAATTCCAGCAGTTGGACCTCCCGCTGCGTGAGGACAGCTGTGGGATTGCTGATCCGGTTCATCAGCAGGGCCGCTATTTTGGGAGCCAGGGCAGTCTGTCCGGCGGCGGCAGCCAGCACGGCCTGCCGGATCTGTTCTGGCGGTGCATCCTTGAGCATGTAGCCGCTGGCCCCCGCCTCGACGGCGGCCAGGATGTCCGCATCCGTGTCGTACGTGGTCAGGATCAGGACCGGCGGGGCGGCCTCCAGCAGCTTGATCTGCGAGGTCGCTGTGACTCCGTCCATGCCTGCGCCCATTTGCAGGTCCATCAGCACAACATCCACGCGGTCGCCCAGGGTTTTCAACCGTTTGAGTTCCTTGAGCGCTGCGTCGCCGTCGGCTGCTTCGGCTGCCACCGAGATGCCCTCGAATTCGGTGAGCATGGCCCGCAGCCCCGCCCTGACAACGGGGTGGTCATCGACCAGCAGGATGCGGATCTCGTTCATTGTTGTTCCCTCTCCGGGGCGTCGTCCAGTGGCAGCCGGATGGCCACCACCGTACCCTCCCCGGGGGCTGATTCGATCTCGAGCGAGCCGTTGAGCGCCGTGACCCTTTCCTGAAGTGACCGGATTCCGAAACCGCTTCCATCCGTCCGTTCGTTCATCCGGGCAGCCAACCCGGCGGGGTCGAAGCCGATGCCGTCGTCGTAGATGTCCATGGTGACTTCACTGCCCAGAAACGCGACGGTCACAACTGCGTTGCCCGCTTTCGCGTGGTCCCTGACGTTGGCGAGGCTGGCCTGGGCTGCCCGGAGCAGGGTCACCCGGTACGGCTGCGGCAGCTCCGCGGGGGTCCCGTCGAGCTCGAACCGGCACCGCAGCCCAACGCCCCCGGCCGCGGAGCTGGTCTCCGTGGTGTCGCAGAGCCTGCGAAGGGTTTCCACCAGGGAGGTTTCCTGCAGATGAGGGGACGATAGTCCGCGGACGAAGTTCCGGGCTTCGGCGAGGTTCTCCGAGGCTGTCTGCTGCACCAGCGCGAAACGTGCCGCCGCGGTGGCCGTGTCCCCGGCGGCGAGCGACTTTTCGGCCGCGCGGGCCACCAGCACAATGCTGGAGAGCCCCTGGGCAAGGGTGTCGTGGATTTCCCGGGCCAGCCGCTCGCGTTCGGCCAGGACACCGGCGTCGTGCTGGGTTGCTGCCAGCTCCGCACGGGTCCGGCGGAGTTCATCGGCTGCACGGCGCTGGTTCTCGGCTTCGCGGTACAGGGCACGGTAGGCCAGCCCGGTCACGACCGAAAACGCCGCGCCAAACAGCGGACCAAGGACCACGGCGAGCTGCGGGGCGGGAAGTCCGCTGGCCCCCCACTGGGCCGCAATCACCGCGATCGTCATCAGCGCGATCATCGGCAGCGCCACCGGTCGCGGCAACAGGTGCAAATGCAGGAAGAAGAGCGGGAAAGCCAGCCATGCGAAGTCGGAACTTCCGGCCAGCAGGAGGGCCCACAAAGCGGTGACGATTCCCAGCCACAGGACACCGTAGCGGCGCGGATCGCGCGCTGTGCTGCCGGCGGCGAAGCGCTTTTCCATCATGGTGCCGGTGAGGTAAACCCCGGCCAGAACAAGCGCTGTCCCGGCCAAGGCATACCGCCCGGGGTCCCTCTCATTGGACACCAGGAGCCTCAGGACAGCCACTCCGAGCAGGGCGGCGAAGCCGACGTGCAGGGTGACCCTCAGTACGCGCAGGATCGCAACGGAGGGCGCAGCGTCCAGTCCGCGAAGCGGGTCGCCGGGTCGGCTAAGACCGGTCCCGTTCCGGGCGTGGAGTGGTTCCGTGGCAGGCATTGGATCAGCTTATGCCTGCCCGGCCCGGGCCGGATCAATCAAATGGTTGACCCGGGGCTCAACCATTCTTCGACCGCGGCTCAATCAACTGCACGATGGCGCCGCCGCCTGCCCGCGGGAGAGTGGATCTAGGAGCTTTTCCGGCCACCGCCTCACCCACTGAAAGAAGAACAAACGTGTTTCTTGCCATCCGCGATATCCGCTTCGCCAAGGGCAGGTTTGCCCTGATGGGCGGCGTCGTTGCCCTGATCACCCTGCTGCTCGTTATGCTCTCGGGACTCACAGCCGGGCTGGGCGACCAGTCGACGTCGGCCATTGACAAACTCGGCGCCACCAACGGCGGGGGAGTCGACGCCAAGGCAGTGGACAGCATCGTCTTTGGCGCCCCGGGCACCAACGAGCCCAAGGCCTCCTTCACCGAAAGCGAAGTCACCGCCGCCCAGCTCGACAGCTGGAGAAACCGGGCCGGCGTCCGGAACGCGGAGGCAGTGGGCATCAGCCAGACCCGGTTCCAGGCCGTGGCCGCGGATACCGGGGCGGGTACCGGCACCACCAACGTCGCAGTCTTCGGTGTCTCGCCGGACGCCCGGCTGGCGCCGTCCCGGGTCACCGCGGACACCGTGGTGATCGGCAAAACCGTCGCCAAAGCCCTTTCCATGACAATCGGGGACAGGGCCAGCGTCGGGGGAATCGAACTGACCGTCAGTGCAGTGGTCGAGGACCAGTGGTACTCGCACACCAGCGTCGTCTGGACAGCGCTTCCCGCCTGGTCGAAGCTGGCCCACCTGAGCGACCCGGAGCAGCTCGGAACCGTCGCCGCCGTCACCTACAACGACGGCGCCTCCGTTGACGAGGCAGCCGCGAACGCAGCAGCCCGCACCGTAAGTGCGACACGCACCGGATCCTTCCAGGCACTGGGGTCCTACAAGAGCGAGAACGGCTCCCTGCTTCTGATGCAGGCGTTCCTCTACGGCATCTCCGCCCTGGTCATCGTGGCCTTCCTGACCGTATGGACCGTCCAGCGGACCCGCGACATCGCCGTGCTGAAGGCGATGGGCGGATCAAGTGCCTACATCCTGCGTGACGCCATCACCCAGGCCGCTGTCGTGCTGCTGGCCGGGGCCGGACTCGGCGGCGGGATCGGCATCCTCGGCGGCTTCTTCGCCGCCCAGGCAGCCCCCTTCCTGGTCAACCCCGCAACAACACTCCTGCCCATCCTTGGAATCATCGCCCTCGGCCTTGCCGGAGCGGCGCTGGCGGTCCGCCGCGTCACCAAGGTCGACGCCCTCATCGCCCTCGGCGGGAACTAAAACCTCCCCGGACGCCTGGCCGCGTCCGCAGCGCAGATCCCGGCCCGTGCACATTTTGAAAGGAAACAACACCATGTCCTCTACCTCCAGCTCCCGCACCTCCGAGCGCGGTCCCCTCCACCTCGTCAACGTCAGCCTCGAATACCCGGACGGGGACGGAACCATCAAGGCCCTTGACGCCGTGAACCTCACCGTACAGGCGGGTCAGATGGTCTCCCTCGTCGGTCCGTCAGGTTCCGGCAAATCCAGTCTCCTCGCCGCCGCCGCCACCCTCGTCCGCCCCACCCGTGGCCTCGTGATCATCGACGGAACTGACGCCACCGGGCTCGGCGACAAGGACCTCACCGCGCTGCGTCGGGAGAAGATCGGCATCATCTTCCAGCAACCGAACCTGCTCGCGTCCCTGACGGCCGCCGAACAACTCATCATCGGCGATCACCTGCGCGGAAAGTCCGTCAAAGCCGCCCGTGCGAAAGCCGCGGAACTGCTCGACGTCGTCGGACTCTCCTCGAGTGCGGACAAACGGCCGCACCAGCTCTCCGGCGGCCAGCGCCAGCGGGTCAACATCGCCCGCGCCCTGATGGGCGATCCCAAGGTCCTGCTCGTGGACGAACCCACCGCGGCCCTGGACCACGAACGCAGCGGCTCGATCGTCCGGCTCCTGCGCCGTGTCACCGACGACTTTATGGTCGCCACCGTTATGGTCACCCACGACACCGAATTCGTCCCGCTGACCGACTCGGTCGCCACCATGCGCGACGGCAAGCTCACCGCCCCCGTGCTGACCACCGTCTGATGCCCAGCACCCCGGATGTGACTTTAAACCTGGAAGCGCCGGACGCCAGCTTCACTAAATGGCTGCATTCGCCGTCCGCGGCCGTGACCGCCGCGCTGGCGCTGCGGCAGCGTGAGCCGGGAATCCCGCGCTAGGGCGCGAAGGGCCTGCTGTGGCATGCTTCCCTTAACCTTCTGGCGTTATTCGTTGAAAGCTCCAGCAAACCCCCGGACCGGCACTACCTCAGTTTTGGTTGATGTTTTAGAGCTGCGTCCCTGACCACCGATCAGGCCATGCCCGCACTCCGACCCGCCCGCGTTTCGAGCCTAAATTCAGCAGGCATCTTCGACCGCGACTATTTACTCGTGACCCTGGGTGCCTGCGCCTTGGTGTTCCTGGCCGCTTTCGAATCGCTGGCGGTGACCACGATCATGCCGGTGGTCAGCCGTGAGCTGGATGGGGCTGCCCTCTACGCCCTGGCGTTTGCCGGGCCGTTCGCCACGGGCGTTATTGGCATGGTGGCCGCTGGCAACTGGTCTGACAGGCACGGCCCGGTGGGGCCGCTGTACGCGTCCGTGGCCATGTTTGCGGTTGGGCTGCTGGCCGCCGGAACGGCCGGGAGTATGCCGGCCCTCGTGGCAGGCCGCCTGGTCCAAGGCCTCGGCGGCGGCGCAATTACGGTGGCGCTGTATGTCGTGATCGCCCGGGTTTATCCGCGGGCACTGCACCCGAAGATTTTCGCCGCTTTTTCCGCGGCCTGGGTGATTCCTTCGCTGGTGGGCCCCTTCGCCGCCGGCCTCGTGGCGCAGCTGGCCAGTTGGCACTGGGTCTTCCTGGGCGTAGTGGGGCTTGTGGTTCCGGCCCTGCTCATGATTGTGCCGGCACTGCGCGGACTGCACGGCACGCCCGACGCCGACATCCCGGAAGGCGCACCGCCGGTGGACATGTCCACTGGCGGTGCGCGGAAGGCCTGGGGCTATGGCCGGCTTGCGTGGGCTACCCTCGCGGCGCTCGCCGTCCTCGGCTTGAACCTCTCCGTCCGGCTTCCGGTGGCCGGCGGAGTCGTGGCCGTTGCCGCCGTGGCCGTGGCCCTGATCGCCGTCCGCCCGCTGGTGCCGCAGGGCACTTTGACCGCCCAACGCGGCCTCCCCAGCGTCATCCTCACCCGCGGCTTAGCGGCTGCTTCGTTTTTCGGCGCCGAGGTTTACCTGCCCTACCTGCTGGTGGAGCGATACTCCTTCACACCCACTTTCGCCGGGCTCACCCTGACCGGCGGCGCCGTCGCCTGGGCCGCCGGCTCCGCAGTCCAGGGCCGGCTCGGGGAGCGCCTGGATCACCGCCGAGCAGTCCGAATCGGCGCGGCGTTGGTGCTTGCCGCAATCGCCCTGGTGCTGGTGACCACGGTCCTCGGCTGGCCAGCCGTCGTCGCGATCGCCGCGTGGGTACTCGCCGGAGGCGGCATGGGGCTGATGTACGCCCGCCTCAGCGTGATGACCCTGGGCCTGTCCAGCAAGCAGAACGAGGGCTTCAACAGCTCCGCGATGTCCATTTCCGACTCGCTCGGCGGTGCCCTGTCCCTCGCCACCACGGGAATTGTCTTTTCCGCGTTCACCACGGCGGGCGCGCCGGCGGCCTCCTTTGCCGGCGTCTTCGCGCTTACAGCGGTGATCGCCGCCGCCGTCGTCGTGGTCGCCCCGCGGGTGGCCGCGCCGCAGGCATCGGCGAGGCCCGGCCGGGGGAGGTCGAAGGGTTAGGGCCCGGCGTCCGCCCTTATGTTGCCCGGTTGCCGCGAGCTGGGTGGCCGGGCCAGCCCCGCACGGCACCGCCGCAGGGCACCCCCGCGGGCCAGCCGCGCACGGCACCCGCGCACGGCTCCGGCGCTGGCGCCGGACCTATACTTCAGACCATGACGGTTGGGCCGAGGGTGCTGCTGGTGGAAGACGATTCAAGCCTGGCCGCAATGCTCAGCGAGCTGCTTGCGGGCGAGGGCTACGCCGTGGTGCTGGCCCAGGACGGGCAACGCGCCCTGCATGAGGGTCTCAGCCAGGAGTTCGACGTGCTGTTGATGGATCGGGGGCTCCCGGCCATCGAAGGACTGGACGTTCTTGAGCGGCTTCGGGACCGCGGCGTGGATGCCCCCGCACTTATCCTCTCTGCGCTGAGCAATCCTGCGGACCGCGTGGAAGGCCTTGACCGGGGCGCCGAGGATTACCTGGGCAAACCCTTCGACGTCGACGAGCTCCTTGCCCGGCTGCGGTCCCTGCTGCGCCGCCATCCGACGCGGGCCGGCGCCGTCCGGGTCCCGGGCGGCATGCTGGACGTTGACGGCCGCACGGTCACCTCAGCCACCGGAACGGTCATTGTCCTGTCCGAGCGGGAAAGTGAGCTGCTGGCCCAGCTGGCCCGCAGCCCCCGCCAGATCTTCACCCGGGACGGCCTTGTCAGCGCGGTATTCCCGGATGCCGACGACGACGGCGTTGTGGACACCTACGTGCACTACCTGCGGAAGAAACTGGGCCGGTCCTCGGTGCTGACAGTCCGCGGAGTCGGCTACCGGCTCGGAGAAATCCGTTGAGGTCCCGTGCCAGCACTGACTCGAAGGGCGCGGTGGTGCGGCTCGCCGTTCAGTTCGCTGCGCTTATCGTGGTTCTGCTCGCGCTTATGGGTGGACTTATGCTCTCCGTCGTGGCCGCCGGCGCCGATGAAGCAGACAACCGGAAACTGGTGGGGGCCACCCTGATTGACTCAACCCGGGATGCCCCGCTGGACGTCTTCCTGGCCATCTCCAGCAACGGCCAGCTGAGCGTTTCACGCAACATGCCGGCAGGACTGCCGGACGTCGCTGCCATCTCCCGCGTGAGTGTGGCCGGCGGGAGCGAACGGGGGAAAGTCCAGGTAGCGGGCCGGACCTATGCCGTTTTAACCGCTTTCCACGACGGCAGGGTGGTCCAGGCCGCCGTCGACCAGCGAGAACGGCAGGAGGAGTCGGACCGGCTGATCCTCGCACTGGTGGTTGCCGGAGCGGCCGCCGCGGTCCTCGCCGCAGCCGCTTCCGTATGGATGGCAAGGCGTGCCATGCTTCCGCTGGTGGAGAGTGTGGCACTGCAGCGCCGGTTCATCGCCGACGCCAGCCACGAACTGCGGACTCCGTTGACGTTGCTTAGCACCAGGGCGCAGCTGCTGCGCCGGCGGCTGATGGGCTCCGGTGCGGCTCCGGCACCGCAGGAGATCGCGAAAGGCGTCGAAGGCATCGTCAATGACTCAAAGCTGCTGACAGGGATCCTGGACGACTTGCTGATGGCGGCCGACCCCCGGGGAGCGGCAGACTTCACACCGGTCAACCTTTGTGTCGTCGGGGGCGGCGCCGCAGCCCTTGCCGGCGGGCAGGCAGAGTCACAGTCCCTCCGGCTGGAAACAGAGTTCCCGCAGGAGCCCGTCGTCGTCCGCGGGTCCGCGGTGTCGCTGGGCAGGGTCTTCACCGCGCTCATTTCCAATGCACTGGACCACGCCAGGACCGCAGTCCGCATCAGCGTCAGTACCCGCGGCAGGGACGCAGTGCTTCGGGTCACCGACGACGGAGCCGGCTTTGCCGCCGGGACAGAGGCGCGCGCCTTTGAACGGTTCGCCTCCGCCCGCCCCGAGGCTCCCGCCACCGGGAAGCCGCGCCATTACGGGCTTGGGCTGGCGCTTGTGGCCGAGATTGTCTCGCTGCACCACGGAACCGTGCGCGTGGAGCCGCATCCACCGGAGGGCGGGGCCTCTATTGTGGTCACCCTGCCGCTTGCCTGAGCGCTTCGCCGGCCGCTGACAAGCCGTGAAGACTCAAATCCGGGGGACAGCATTGTCTAAGAAAACACAAAGAATCCGGGAGGACTATTGAGGTAGCGGCATTCTCACCGCGGAATTCTAGGAGCAGGCCATGGACACTCGAAGCAGCGGCAAACGACTGGCCGCCGGCATCACCGTCACCGTCGCGGCGGGCAGCCTTGTGACCGCGGGGATCGCATCGGCTGTCGTCTACGCCGCCACCCCAAGCACGAAGGCGGCAGCCACCACCAGCACCGGGTCCACCGGTTCGTCGTCCACCGGGAGCGGCAGTTCGAATAGCAGTAGTGGGCGCCAGGTCAAAAGCTACTCCGGAATAACACCCGTGCAGCCGGGCAGCGGCGGAGCCGTCCACGGCAAATCGTCGGGGTCCTGAAATGACTGCCAGCGCATCATGGACCGTCTGGGGCCTGGAAGCCGGCGTCACCGTAACCGAACCGGGCGCGCTCACAGCGGCCGCTGGCATTGTCCGGCGGACCCTCGCCGATATTGACGTTGCTTGCAGCCGGTTCAGGCACGATTCGGAACTGGCCAGGCTGGGTCCGCAACTTGCCGCGGGCGCCCAGGTCAGCCCGCTGCTGGCGCTGCTCGTCGAACGCGCCCTCGACGCCGCCCTCTGGACCGAGGGCGACGTTGATCCCACCTTGGGCAGGGACTTGGAAGCCCTGGGCTACGACCGGGACATCGTGAGCGTCAGGCTGTTCCCCCGCGGCGGGCGCGGGACGGCTTCGGGCCCTGCGGGGCATCCCGTTGCCAGGGCGCGCGCAGGATGGACCCGCATTAGCATCGACGGGCGGACTCTGAAAGTCCCTGCCGATATCCGCCTGGACCTTGGCGCCACCGCCAAGGCCATCGCCGCGGATCGGGCGGCCGATCAGGTCTACTCCGAGTTGGGCTGCGGTGTGTTGGCCTGCTTTGGCGGGGACCTGGCCACTGCCGGTCCGGCACCGGACGGCGGGTGGCAGGTGCTCGTCCAGGATGTCAATGACGATCCGGCCCAGCAGTTGAGCCTCGGTGCGGGATCCGCGATGGCCACCTCCAGCACCCAGAAACGACGGTGGCAGCACGCGGGTGCGCAGGTCCACCACATCCTGGATCCGCGCTTCGGCTTCCCCGCCGAAACTGTGTGGCGCTCCGTCACAGTCGCGGCCCCGACGTGCCTGGAGGCCAACGCGTTCAGTACCGCCGGCGTCGTCCGGGGTTTTCGTGCCGTGGACTGGTTCCGGGACCGGGGCATTGCCGGCCGTTTTGTTGACCAGCAAGGACGGATCATCACCACCGGTGGGTGGCCCAGCGAGCAGCCGACGGCGTTGGGAGGCCACCACCGTGGATGAGGCCATGTGGGCTTTTGGGCGGGTGAGCGGCTTTATCTCCCTGGCTTTGTTCACAGCAACGGTATTGCTGGGCATCCTGACCCGTTCGGGCAGGCCGCTGCTGATCCTGCCGCGGTTCTCCGTCACGCTCCTGCACCGCAACTTCGCCGTCCTCGCCACGGTATTCCTTGGCCTGCACGTGGGGTCGCTGCTGCTGGATTCCTTCGCCAAGCTCAACGTGATCGATGTGGTTGTCCCGTTCCTCAGTGGCTATCGACCGTTTTGGCAGGGGCTGGGAACGGTTGCCCTGGACCTCGTGCTTGCCATTGTCATTACGGGGCTGCTCCGCCATCGCATCGGGCAACGAACCTTCAAGGCCGTCCATTTGCTTAGCTACGCAGTCTGGCCCATCGCGCTGGCCCACGCCATCGGCAACGGCACCGACGGGACCGGCGCGTGGTTCCTGATTCTGGCCACAGCGTCGGTGGCCGCCGTCGGCGGCGCCGTAATCTGGCGGCTTTCCGCCGTCTTCCTCGAAACGTCAAAAGCCCGTCAAGGAGGCCTGCCATGACCCCGCCCAACACCTCGCTTGCCGAAGCTCTCCGGCCCCAGGCGCCGGTGGGGACCTACCGGCTCTTCGCCGCCGGGGCGCACGCTGGACTGCAGGACCATCTCGAGGCCTTTGGGCCACTGGATATTGAAGCGATCGGACCGGACTTTATCCGTGTGCTGGAAGCCTCCGGGCTGACCGGGCGGGGCGGTGCTTCGTTCGCCTCCTGGCGCAAGATGGCGGTGACTGCGGAATCCCGCTCGGCCGGAATCCTGCCGGCGCGTCCGGTGGTGATTGCCAACGGAGCCGAGGGCGAACCCCTCAGTTTCAAGGACCGGACGCTGCTGGCCAATGCCCCGCACCTGGTGATTGACGGCTTGCTGGTGGCCAACCGCGCAGTGGCAGGCTCGCAGATGTACCTCTACGCAGCGTCAGCGAGCCTCGATGAGGCGGCACCTGCGATTGCCGAGCGGCCGGCAGCACGCCGGATCCGGTTGGTTCAGGCACCGGAGGCTTTCATCGCCGGGGAAGCCAGCGCCGCGGTCAATGCCATTGCCACCGGTGCCGCCCGTCCGCTGGACAAGCGGCGCCGGCTGGCCGAATCCGGGCTCAAAGGCCGCCCCACCCTGGTTCTGAATGTCGAGACGCTGGCCCACATCGGTCTCATCGCCCGCTATGGTGCCGATTGGTTCCGCAGCGCAGGGTCACCGGCGGACCCCGGCACCCGCCTCGTCACGGTCTCCGGACCGGGGCCGGCACAAGTGCAGGAGGTTGCCGGAAACGCTGCCCTCGGCGTGATCCTTCGCGACGCCGGAATTGACGCCCGTTCCCTCTCCGCCGTGTTGGTCGGCGGATATCACGGCCGTTGGGTCAGGCCGCTGGACTACCGGATATCGCCCGCCGGCCCGGACGGGCAGACGGTGCGCCCCGGGGCCGGAGTGATCCATGCGCTGCCCGCGGACCAGTGCGGGCTGGCGGCCACGGCACGGATCCTTAGCTATTTGGCGGGGGAATCCGCCCAACAATGCGGACCGTGTATGTTTGGCCTTCCCGCCATGGCCGGCGTCCTGAACCGGATTGCCTCCGGTGAACCCAACCCGCGGCTGACCGGGGAGCTGAACCGGCTCGGCAAACTCGTCTCCGGCCGAGGCGCCTGCCATCATCCCGACGGCACCGTCCAAGTGGTCAGCAGCGCATTGGACATCTTTGCCGACGATGTCAAGGCCCATCTCACCGGCCGTTGCCTGCGGCAGGGCGGACGTGCGGCATGAGCGACTCGCTGCATATCGATTGGACCAAATGCGACGGCCGCGGGCTGTGCACCGAGCTGCTGCCGGCGTTGCTGGCCCGCGACGATTGGGGCTACCCGGTGTCGCGGCGGAGCCGGTCCGGCAACCGCACCGACGTCCCCGTCAGCGCGGGAAGCCTGGAAGCGGCGCGGGACGCCGTCCAGCTGTGTCCCAAGCTGGCCTTGTCGCTCGTGCACGAGCGAAACAACAAGCGGGCTTAGACCTGAACCGCCGTGTACGTCCGCCTGCCTAGCGGGCTGCCAGCCGGGTGGCGCGCAGTACGGCGTCGGTCAGCGCGGCTGCCTCGCCGTCAGGCCCGGTGGCACTGCGATGGCGGGTGTCGACGACGTCGAGCTGCCATTCCGGCGCCGCAATCCCCAACTCGCGGGCCAGGTCTTCGGCGGTATAGAACCGTTCCGGTGAGTGGTCGTGGTGTTGGCTCCACGGCGGCAACCCGTCCGGGTGGTGGCCAACAATAAGCAGCGTCCCTCCGGTACGCACTGCTGCGGCCGCCAGCTGCAGCGCCTGCTGCCAGGGCATCACGGTGGAATGCAGGAACTGGGCCGTCACCAGATCAAAGAGCTCGGTGGGCACCCAGGTGCTGAGGTCCTGCCGGAGCCAGGTGATGCTCCCGCTTTGGCCGCGTTCCCGCGCATGGGCACCGGCCCGTTCCAAGGCGACAGCGGAGACGTCGACGCCGGACACTTCCCAGCCGCGGCTGGCGAGCCAAATGGCGTCCGCGCCCTCGCCGCAGCCCAGGTCCAGAGCCGTTCCGGGCGGAAGGGCAGCGGCTTCGGCGATGAGTTGCGGGTTCGGCTGCCCGCTCCAGATCCTGTCCCTGCTGCGGTACCGCTCGTCCCACATCTGGGCGGCGCCGCTGTTGTCGGTGTGCTCGGGATGATTGTGCTCTGCCATTGCTGTCCTCGCCGCTCGTGTGTTCCTTCCCACATCATGGCAGGGGAAGGCAGCCGGGGACACCGGTAAAGCGGAGCTGCCGAAATATTGACACACAAAAATCACGGCCCGGAAACGCTCGCGAAACGTCGGCGGGGGACTCTGGAGCCGGAGCTAGGAACAAGATCCGGGAGGGAACGGGCAATGACTGCAGGGGGTACGCGGCAGGTTCATTCGTGCGCGGAGCTGTCGGTGGGGGACCGGATTGAGGCGTGGCACAACGGGAAACTCTTCCATCGGGGTGAGGTAATCCGGACGGTGGCGGCCATGGACTTGTTCTGGATCCTGGACGAGCGGACCGGAGCCCGCAAGCTGATCGACACGGAGGCGCTGCTGGTCCTGCGGGCGGAGGCGGCGAACATTCCGGCCGCCGCGCAGCTACCGGCCCGGCCGCCCTCGCACATCCCGCTGTTCCTGGCCCCGGGGTGCTCAGCTGGGGCAGGAAACGGCTCTGGCCTTGCCGGATGATAGACTAGGTGAACTTGATGTGCAGTGATGCCCACTTTGGTCTTGAATGATCGGTCCGGTTCATCAACCGGTTCCCCTGCCGGATTCCTTTCGGTTTTCGTTCAGGGAGTGGGTTTTTTCATGTGAGAGGCACATCCTGCGTCGATGAACGCGTTCTATTTGGTCCCGGCCGCCGGCTTACCCAGCAGCTGGCCGGTTGATCACCTGACTTTTCTTCGGCGAACCCCTGAGCCAACCGGCGCCGGGGGCCGATATCCGCACGGATACCGCCTGAAAGACTTTGAAACCTATGACTACATTTGCTGCCCTCGGCACGCCCAAAGCGCTGGCCGACACCCTGACCGCCCAGGGGATCGTGGAACCGTTCCCCATCCAGGTCAAGACGCTGCCGGACACCCTGGCCGGACGCGACGTCCTGGGCCGCGGCCGAACCGGCTCCGGAAAAACCATTGCCTTTGCCATCCCGCTTGTAGCACGACTCGCTGAGCGGGAAGCGAAGCACTTCCGCAAGCCCGGCCGCCCGATGGGCCTGGTCCTGGCCCCGACCCGCGAACTGGCCACCCAGCTGAATGCCACGATCGAGCCGATGGCCAAGGCCATGGGACTGAACACCACAGTGATCTACGGCGGTATCTCCCAGGCCCGCCAGGAAAAGGCACTGCGCGCCGGCGTCGACATCGTCATCGCCTGCCCGGGCCGCCTGGAGGACCTGATCCGCCAACGCATCCTGACCCTCGAGGGCGTCGAGATTACCGTCCTCGATGAGGCCGACCACATGGCCGACCTCGGCTTCCTCCCGGTGGTCAAGAAGCTGATGGACATGACCCCCAGCCAGGGCCAGCGCATGCTGTTCTCCGCCACCCTGGACAACGGCGTGGACAAGATCGTCCAGCGGTACCTGTCCAACCCGCTGACCCACGCCGTGGATGAGTCACAGGCCGCGGTCACCACCATGGAGCACCACGTGCTGGTGGTCAACGACCAGACCGTCAAGAAGCAGCTGATTGTTGAGCTTGCCTCGGGTTCCGGCCGCCGGGTGCTCTTCCTGCGCACCAAGCACCACGCCCGCAAGCTTGCCAAGACCCTGACCGACGCCGGTATCCCCGCCGTCGACCTGCACGGCAACCTCTCGCAGAATGCCCGTGACCGCAACCTGGCCGAGTTCTCCTCCGGCGAGGTCCGCGTCCTGGTCGCCACCGATGTCGCAGCCCGCGGCGTCCACGTCGACGACGTCGAGCTGGTCATCCACGTGGATCCGCCCACGGAGCACAAGGCTTACCTGCACCGCTCGGGCCGTACCGCCCGCGCCGGTTCCGACGGCACAGTGGTCACGCTGACCCTGCCGGAGCAGCAGTCCGACGTCAAGAAGCTGATGAAGGCTGCCGGCGTCGACGTCAACTTCGAGCGCGTCACCGCCAACTCCCCGTTGGTTGCCCAGCTGGTGGGCGACATGGCCGACAAGATTGATCCGCGCACCCGCGCCGCGCTGCTGGCTGCCAAGTCCAACCAGGGCGGCGGCAGTTCCACCGGTGCCAACGCCGAGCGTAAGCGCGCCCGCCGCACTACCCAGGCGGCACCCACCGCCGGTGGCCGTGGTGGCCGTGGTGGCCGCGGACGCGTTGGAACTGAAGCTCCCCGCACCGATCTTCCCCGGGCCGAGCGCCGCGCCGTGGCCTACGAAGGCCAGGCTGCTGCGCGTAACGCCGCAGATCGTGTGATCGAGCGGAACGAGGACCGGATGGATGCCGAGCGTGCAGAACGCCGCAGCGCCCGGGCCCGCTCCACCTCATACGGCGCGCACCGTAACGATGTTCCCGCTGCAGGTGGCCGCGCTGCGGCCGGCCGCGGTTCGGACGGACGGGCCGCCGAAGGACGCAGCGACGCCCGGGGCGCTTCGGCTCCCCGCAGCGGCGCACCCCGCAGCGGCGCACCCCGCAGCGGCGCACCCCGCACGGGTGCTGCCGCTGGCGGCCAGCGCGGCGGGCGTCCGGCTACGGGCCAGCGGGCAGCCGCCGGCGCCAAGCCCGCTGGAAGCAAGACCGGAGCGAACTCGGCTGTTTGGTCTTCGAACACCGGTGGCACCTCGGGCGGGTCCTACGCGGGCGGCGGCAACGGCAGGTCCAGCGAAAGCCGTCCGGCACGCAGCGGCGGACCCCGCCGGGCGTCCGCTCCGGCGTCGAACGAACGCCGCAGCCGCTAAGCCCCAGCCGCTCCCTGACCTCGCAAGCCCGGTCAGGGAACCCGGCGGTCGTGGGCCCACGTAACTGCCGTTGAGAAGATTCAAAAGGGCAGTTACGGAGCACTCGATGAAGTCTTACCAGCCGCGGGCGCGCCAGTCCTTTAGGTGCGGGCGTTCCGCACCCAGGGTGGTGGGTTTCCCGTGGCCGGGGTGCACGACGGTCTCATCCGGATACACATCGAACAGGCGTGCGCTGACGTCGTCGATCAGCTGGGCGAACCGGACGGGATCCTTCTGAGTGTTGCCTACCCCGCCGGGGAACAGCGAATCTCCGGAGAAGATGTGCGCCGGACCGTCCGGATCCTGGTAGACCAGCGCGATCGAACCGGGGGTGTGCCCGCGCAGGTGCACCGCTGTCACATCAAAGCCGTCGAAGTTCCCGATGTTCCCGTGATCGAGCGGCACGTCCACCGGAACGGGGAGTGCGGCGGCGTCATCCGTCCCGGCGGCCGTCTTGGCGCCGGTGGCCGCTACCAGGCCCGGGAGCGCTCGGACGTGGTCCCAGTGCTGGTGGGTGGTGGCAATCAGCGCCAGCTTCGGCGTGGCGGAGGTATCCGCGGCGGCGTCGGTGAGTAGGCCCTGGATGGCAGCCAGATCATCGGCCGCATCGATCAGGAGCTGCGCGCCGGAGTCCTTGCTGGTGAGCAGATATACGTTGTTGTCCATCTCGCTGACCGAAATCCGGCGGATGGTGATGTCCCGTAACGAGTGAATAAGCGTGTCCATGGGGTTAGTCTACGGATCGGCTATTCGCGGCCCTCGGACACCCAGCTGGGGTCCGCCGAGCGGGAGCCGACGACGGCGTCCGCGGCGGCGTCGAGTTTCTCGAGGTGGGCTGCGGTGAAGTCGAGCGTCAGCGCGCCGAGGTTTTCGTCGATCCGCGCCGCCCTGCGGGTGCCGGGGATGGGGACCACCGGCAGTCCAAGCTTTCGGCCCTGCGTGAGCAGCCAGGCCAGAGCCACCTGGGCAGGAGTTGCGGGCTGGCCGGCAGCGGCAAGCTCGGCCGCGACAGACTGTACGGCGGCCACCACGCCCTGATTGGCGTCCAGGGCCGTCGCGGCGAACCGGGGAATCTTGCGGCGGAAGTCGTTGGTTCCCAGTTTCGAGCCGTCTACGGTGCCGGTGAGGAATCCCCGGCCCAGCGGGGAATAGGGCACAAAACCCACACCAAGTTCGGCCGCCGCGGGAACAACGTGGCGTTCCACATCGCGGCTCCAGATGGACCACTCGCTCTGGACTGCAGCGATCGGGTGGATACTGACGGCCTCACGAAGTTCCTCGGCCGTCACCTCGGACAGGCCGAGATGCCGCACTTTGCCGGCCTGCACCAGCCCCGCCATGGCCTCCACGGTTTCCGCAATCGGAACGCGGAGGTCACGGCGGTGCATGTAGTACAGGTCGATGGTGTCGGTGCCGAGGCGCTGGAGGCTGTGGTCCACGGACTGCCGAATGTAAGCTGCGTCGCCGCGGATATCGGAGTAGCCGGCTGCCGGGTTCCCCACGAGTCCGAATTTGGTGGCCAGTTGCACCTCATGGCGGCGTTCCTTGAGGAGCCTGCTGATCAGTTCCTCGTTGCTGCCTGCACCGTAGATGTCCGCCGTGTCGATGAAGCTGACGCCGGCATCCACTGCATGGTGCAGAGTGGCCAGGGCCTCGGCGGGGTCCACGTCGCCGTAGACCGGAGTCAGGGCCATGCCGCCAAACCCGAGGAGGCTGACCACCAGTCCGTCGCCGAGTTGGACTGTCGCTGCATTCATCTTTGGACTCCTTTTCGCTGCCGGAATTGCCGTCCCAGCCAAGAACCGCACTCGAGGCAAGAGTATTCCGGGCGGCGGCGCCAGAGTCTCCCCACCCTTTGAACGCTGTGTGGCCGGTCCGACGGCGCGTCGCCGGGACACGCCGTCGTTCTGGCTCAAACGCGGGGAGATCCGGCAGCGGATTGCGGCTGCTGTGGCGCCGGCAGCAGCTTCAGTCCGGCCGCGCAGCCCACAATCCCTGCGATAAACAGCAGTTTCAGCGGGCTCGCAGGCTCGACGCCGGTGGCCATCGCCCAGCCGACCGTCAGCGCCGCGCCGATCCCCACCCAGACGGCATAGGCCGTACCGAGCGGGATGCTTTTCACCGCCAGCCCCAACCCCACCATGCTCAGGGTCGCGCTCAACGCGAACACGAGGGTGGGCAGCGGACGGGTGAAGCCGTCGGACTGCCCCAGGGCTGTGGCCCAAACGGCCTCCAGCACAGCAGAGGCCAGCAGGATGAGCCAGGACAGGGTGGATGTGGGCGCCTTGGCCGGCAGTTTCGGCGTACGTTTCGCGGCCATTGTCACACCACCAGCTTCAGGCCGGCGACGCAGGCGACGATTCCGCCGAGCAACAGGATCCGTCCCCGGGTCGCTGGCTCAACTTTGGTGATCATCGCGTAGGCGGAGGTCAGCACCACACCGACCCCCACCCAGACTGCGTAAGCAGTGCCGGTCGGGATGGACTGCATGGCGACCGCGAGGCCGCCGGTACTGGCCAAGACGGAGATGAGGAAGACCACGGCCGGCGCAATCCGGCGGCGGCCGGAGGCCTGCGTTGTCCGGTGCAGGGCCGCAGCCCAGACGGCTTCCAGGGATCCGGACAGTACGAGTATTAACCACGCCATAACAGCTCCTGTGGCCAGTCTTGTCGCGTGCCGGGTACTGATCCGTCGTCCGGAGGCCGCAAAGAAGTCGGCCTTGGTTCCAGCCTAGCAACGCCCCCGCGGTGCGGCGAACGTACGCTCTTCCGACGGGGTTCGGGATGGCTAGTCGGTGACGGCGTCGATGGAGACCACGGCCAGGAAGCCGCGGCCCAGGATCTCGGGGGACGCGGTGTCCGAACCCACGACGGCGTCATAGCGGTCCAGCGCCTGCGGCTCGGTGACTTGCTCGGCGTCGGCTGGGCCACCGGGCGCGACGGCCGCCTGGCCTTGGAGCAGGATGCCCAGCTGGCCCTCGAACACCGGGTGTGCCCGTTTTTTGGAGAGTTCGATGATGGAGGTGAAGCCCTTGAAGGCTCCCCGGCGGGTGATGACGTTCAGGTCGCGGATGTCGCCCGTTGGCAGCGCCCCGGCCGCGGCGGCGTCGCCGGAGAACCGGAAGGGGCGGTATTTCTCCAGCGGGTGTTCGGCGCCGTCGACGGTCAGGAGCAACAGCTCCCCCTCGATTACGGTCAGAACGCGGTCCATGCCGGTGAACGCCGAGAACTCGCCCGCCTTGGCTACCTCGGCGATGCTGACCCGCCAGTCCCAGCCGGCACCTGCGGCGTTGTCCTGCGGAACGCCGGACGAAGGACGGCGCGCCACTTCGCGGGTCACCCCGCCGCCGTTGGGCCAGGGGTGGGCTTTCAACTCGGCATAACGGATGATCTCCATCCCTTCACCTTAGCGAGGCTCCGCCGCCCGTGCGGTCTTGGTAACGTCAGAGGCAGAAAACTCAGGCACACTGCAGAAGGAGCCGAATGTTCGTCAAGGTATGCGGGCTCAGCACCCCGGAGTCGGTGAGGACCGCGGTGCAAGCCGGCGCGGACGCCGTCGGTTTTGTCCTGACCCGCAGCCCCAGGGAAGTGACCCCGGCGCAGGCGCGGGAACTCCTGGCCCACGTCCCGGCCGGGCTCCCCGCCGTCGGTGTTTTCCGGCACGAAACCGTGGCGGACGCCGTCGCCGCAGCCCAGGCAGCCGGGCTGGACTGGGTCCAGCTCCACGGCGACCGCACCCCGGCAGACGTGCGCACCGTGCACGACGCCGGACTCAAGTTGATCCGGGCCGTCACCATGTCCGCCGCGGCGGAGGCGTTCGCGGACTGGGGCGAGGACCTGCTCCTGATCGACGCCGCCGTCCCCGGCTCCGGCGAGGCCTGGGACTACGCCTTGGTCCGCGCCAAGGGGCTGGCCGGGCGCAACTGGCTCCTGGCCGGCGGGCTGGATCCCGCCAACGTCGCCGGCGCGGCCTCGCAGGCAGATGCCTGGGGGGTGGACGTCTCCTCCGGCGTCGAATCTTCCCGCGGGGCGAAGGACCTGGCCAAAATCCGGGACTTCGTGACGGCGGCGAAGCCCTGACCGCTGCCGCAGGAATGCCGCCGGTCCGCACCGTGTTGCCCCTGACATGAAGCGCATCGGATTTTTGTCCTTCGGACACTGGGGCCCCGGCGAGGGCTCCCGCACCCGGACCGCCCGCGACGCCCTGCTGCAGGGCATCGAACTGGCCGTTGCCGCGGAGGAACTGGGCGTGGACGGTGCGTACTTCCGGGTGCACCACTTCGCCCGGCAGCAGGCGTCCCCGTTCCCGCTGCTGGCCGCTGTCGCCGCCCGGACCAGCCGGATCGAAATGGGCACCGGCGTGATTGACATGCGCTACGAGAACCCGCTGTACATGGCCGAGGAGGCCGCCGCCACGGACCTGATCAGCGGTGGGCGACTGCAGTTGGGAATCAGCCGCGGTTCACCCGAACCCGCCCGTGACGGCGCCGCGGCGTTCGGCCATGTGCCGGCTGACGGCGAAACCGATGCGGACATGGCGCGGCGGCACACGGCGGTGTTCCGCCGCGCCATCTCGGGCGCCGGGATGGCGGAGGCCGAGCCGCGCTACGCCGGCGGCGGATCCGGGCTGCTGCCCGTCCAGCCTCATTCCGCCGGCCTCGGCGGGCGGATCTGGTGGGGCGCCGGCTCGCGCGCCACCGCCGTCTGGACTGCGGAGCAGGGCATGAACCTGATGAGTTCCACACTGCTCACGGAGGACACCGGCGTGCCCTTCGACCAGCTCCAGGCCGAGCAGATCAGCATGTTCCGCCAGGCCTGGGCCGACGCCGGCCATCCACACGAACCGCGTGTATCGGTCAGCCGCAGCGTCCTGCCGATCGTCGACGATGAGGACCGGCGGTACTTCGGCCTCAGCGCCCTGCGGGAGAAACGCGACCAGGTCGGGGTGATCGACGGGCTCGTGGCCCGGTTTGGCAGGAGCTTCGTTGGCGCGCCCGACGCCATTGCCGGGGAACTCGCCGCCGATGCCGCCGTCCAGGCCGCGGACACCCTGTTGCTCACCGTCCCCAACCAGCTTGGCGTGGACTTCAACGCCAAGCTGCTGGGCACCGTCGTCCGGCACATCGCACCGGCGATCGGCTGGGCCCCGCAGCCGGCGTCGTAGCCGGTCGGGTTCCGAGAGGCTAGCCGCGCCGCGTTGGCGTGGCTAGCATGGCTCCTTGGGGGAGTACCCCGATGATCCGGCGGGCCCGGCCCGCCAGCCGCGAAGGAGACCGTTGTGACACTGCCCGAAGGATTGAGCCAAGGCGTCTGGACACTGGACATGTCCCACAGCGAAGTCGGCTTCAGCGTCCGCCACGCCGGCATCAGCAAGGTCCGGGGCCGCTTCAATGAGGCGACGGCGGAGGCCCGTGTCGGTGAGTCCCTGCCGGACTCCAGCCTGCATGCCAGCATCAAGACCGCCAGCTTTGATTCCGGAGACGCAAACCGCGACGCGCACGTCCGCGGAGCCGATTTCTTCGACGTCGAAAAGTATCCGGAGATGACGTTCCGCGCCCAGGGCATCAGGGGCGACGGCGAGGATTACGTGCTGACCGGTGACCTCACCATCCGGGACGTTACCCGGCCGGTGGATTTGGAAGTCGAGTTCACCGGAGTTGCCGTGGACCCATTCGGCGCCACCCGTGCCGGGTTCAGCGCGGAAGCGGACATCAGCCGCAAGGAATTCGGCCTAACCTGGAACGCCGCGCTCGAAACCGGCGGCCTGCTGGTCAGTGACAAGGTCAAGATCAATGTCGAAGCCGCAATGGTCAAGCAGGCCTAGCCGGCCGGTTCCGCAGGATTCAGAAGAGCAGCAGCACAAAGCCGCCGACCGTGGACAGGATCCCCACCCCGGTGAGGATCCAGCCGAGGGTCCAGGCCGCATTGTCGTGCTTTGGCGGGGTCAGCCCCCAGCGCGAGGGGTGGCACACATCGTAGAACAGCTCGACGTCGGTGCCCACCACCAGGCCGCCCGACTCGGCCGCCGGCAGCAGGGACCGGTGGCCGGCGTCGGAGTGGTCCGTCCAGCTGTAGCCGGTGAATCCGCCCGCGCTGATAACTGTCCCGGTGGTCCCGGTCCACTGGCACCGGCGCCGGCGACGAATCCAGCCCCACACCAGAAGCGGCAGGCCCAGGACGAAACCCACCCACGTCATGACTTCGAGAATGGGACCAAGAAGGTCTCCGATGGTTGTCATCTGCGTCTCCCGGGCGCGATCAGGGCAAGCTTCAGGAGTGCAGGCATGGTCCAAGTATTATGCCCTTCCGTGCGTTCGCAAAGCGCCGGGCGCCGTGCCGGGGCGGCCCGGGGGATTTCAGGAATTTCTCAGGGTGAACCCCTAGGCCGGAATGGGCTCCGGCGGGGGAGAATGGAGCCATGAAGACACTGCTGAACATCATCTGGCTGCTCTTCGGCGGCCTCTGGCTTTCGCTTGGCTACTTCGCGGCCGGTATCGTCTGCTGCCTGCTGATAGTGACCATTCCGTGGGGGCTGGCGTCGTTCCGGATCGCGAACTATGCGCTGTGGCCCTTCGGACGAACCGTGGTGGACCGCCCCGGTGGAACGGGCGTGTTTTCGCTGCTGGGGAATGTCATCTGGCTCCTCGTCGCCGGTATCTGGATTGCCATTGGCCACGTGGTCACCGCCATTGCAATGGCCGCCACCATCGTGGGCATCCCGCTTGCCATCGCCAACCTCAAGCTGATTCCGGTCTCGCTGATGCCGCTTGGCAAACAGGTCGTCCCAAGTGACCGGCCCTTTGCGACGAGCTACAGCAAGGCCTACCGCTAGTCCCTTTCAGAGCAGGAGTCCCGAGATGTCCGAGCACGTCAGCGCAGGTCCGGCCAGGTCCGGGCAGGGAACCGCCCCGGCTGCAGCAGAGGACCTGATGCTGGTGGTCACCCGCGAATTCCAGACGCCCATCGCCCGGGTGTGGTCCGCCTTGACGGACCCGGACCAAGCTGCGGAATGGTGGGGGCCGCGGGGATTCCACACTCCACGGGACAGCATCGATGCGGATCTGGAAATCGGCGGACTCTACCGGGCCTGCATGATCCAGGACAGAACCGGCGAGCAACACTGGTGGAGCGGCGTCCACACAGACATCGAACCGCCCCATCTCTTCGTCTTCACCCATGCCTGGGACCGGGCGGACGGAACCCGAGGCTTCGAGACCGAGGTGACGTTCCAGCTGGAAGAGATCGACGGCGGCACCAGGATGACGTTCTTCCAGGGACCTTTCGACAGTATCGACAACAGAGACGCTCAAGGCGTCGGCTGGCGTCAGTCCTTCGACCGACTCGCCGGACACCTCCGCCGCGGTACCTGAACGGATCCGGACGCCGCGGCTGGAGCCTGGCCACCGGGTTTTTGGCTAGGGCTGCGTCTCGCCCTTGAGGTTTCGCCGTGCAGGCTCCAGCCACAGTTCCCTGCCGCGCCGGGTATGGAACAGCGGGTCCAGCTGCAGGAGGTGGCGGACGACGCCGGCGCGTCCGGCGGCGAAGTCGTCGTCGCCGATGTGCGCAAAGTCCTCCCGGACGGCGGCCAGATACCGGGCATAGGCTGCCGGGGTTCCGCCCAGCACCGAGAGGTCGGCGTCGCTGAGCAGTGCTGCATCGTCATCGCCGGGCTCCGGCCGGTGGTCCGCAGTCATCCGTACCAGCCGGCCAACTTCCTCCACCTCAGCCGGACGAAGGCCGGCATGGGCCAGACGGTCCTCGGCGAGCCGGGCCGACTCCTCCTCGTCCTGGCCGGCGACCCCCCGATAAACCGCGTCGTGGAACCAGGCGGCGAGCAACACGGTCCGAGGCGGCTCCGCAGGCCCGGTGAGGAGGTCCAACGCCTCAAGGACCGCCAGGAGGTGCGTGCGGCCGTGATACTTCCGGTGCTCCTCGCCCCAGCGATCCAGCAGGTCCAGGAACAGGGCGTCGTGGCCGGGGAGGGTCCCGTTCCACCGGGTCAGCAGGGGCAGCTTGAGTGAGCCGCTGCGCCGCCGGGCCGGGATCCGCAGCCCGCTGGCGATCAGCTTCCGGACCAGGATCCGCCCCTCCACCGGGATGGCTCCGGCCGCCACTAGGGAGCTGTAGCGGGCCTCGGCGACGTCGTAGTGGTCGCCGTCGAACGCCCTGTCCGGAATGCCCGCGGCCGCAGCAAAGTCGTGCAGTTCCGCCAGCGAGGCGTCCGAGACCAGATGCGAGAAGTGCGTTCCGTGTGCAGGCCAGAGCGGCGGATCGAGGTAGATGGCCATGACGGAAGTCTAATCCGGCCGCCGGTCAGTCCTGTGGGACATCGGCGGCGGCAGCGTCCGACCCGTCGTTCTGCCGGCCCCGCGCACGCCTAGGCTTGGACCGCACGCCGTCGCCCCTTTCGTTCAGTCGGGTTTCGTGTTCGGCCGCTGCAATGGCCTCGGGGGTAATGTCGTCTCCGGAATTCCAGGCCTTGATCGCGGCCCAGGCCACAGCCACCA
The DNA here is from genome assembly GCF_029960715.1 of Arthrobacter sp. AL05. Lineage (NCBI taxonomy): Bacteria > Bacillati > Actinomycetota > Actinomycetes > Micrococcales > Micrococcaceae > Arthrobacter > Arthrobacter sp. AL05. Next base: position 370,323 of record NZ_JASBRC010000001.1, on the reverse strand, counting down.
AGGGGACGGCAAGGATCGCGCCGATGATGCCGGCGAGGATGGTGCCGGCCGTTAGGGCCAGCAGAATCACCAGGGCATGGACGCTGAGGGCCTGGCCCATCACCACGGGCTGCAGGAAGTTCCCCTCCAGCTGGTTGACTGCGATCACAACGATGATAACGATCAGGGCCGCGACCGGGCCGTTGGCAACCAGCGCGACAAGGGCCGCGAGCGTGCCGGCAAGGGTAGCGCCGATCAGCGGGATAAAGGCGCCAATGAAGGTCAGTGCGGCCAGCGGCAGCGCGAGCGGAACGCCCATTATTACCAGAGCCAGGCCAATAAAAAAGGCGTCGACCAGGGCCACTATGGATGTTCCGCGCACGTAGCCGCCGAGCACGTTCAGGCTGCGCTCCCCGGCACGGCGTGCCTTCACCAGGTTCGGGCCCTTGAACGCCCGCAGCACAAAGGCCCAGATGCTCTGGCCGTCTTTGAGGAAAAAGAACAGGATGACAGCCATCAGGAGGGCCCCGGTGATGACGTTGCCGGCCGCACTGAGCCCGGAAATGGCGCCCGCGCCCACGGTGCTGCTGGTGGCGAAATCGACGACGGCGTCCCGCGCCTGCTGGATCTGCTGGTCATCAACCGGGATCGGACCCGTACGAATAAATGCGTGAACCCGGTCGAAGCCCTCCGTGGCCTTGCTGGCCAGTTGGTCGGCCTGGCTGACGACGGCGACCACGATGCCCGTGATGACAGCGCCGAACGCGATCAGGAGCGCCAGGAACGAGACTGTGGTGGCGGCGGTGCTGGGCCAGCCCCGGCGGCGCAGCCAGTGGACGAAGGGTGCGATCGCGGCGGCGAGGATCAGGGCCAGCAGCGCGGGAATCACCACGAGGCGCACCTGGATCAGGGCATAGACCACCACCACTGACAGGACCAGCAGCAGGAGGACCTGTGCGGTCCTGATGCTGGCGCGGCCCAGGCTGTCGCTCCAGGGGGTTGTCTGTTCCGGACTGCCCATGCTGTTTTTCTCTCCCACTCTCGGATGGTCATCTTACTTACCAACCGTCTCACAGCCGGAGGGTGCAGGCCGGGGGACCGGCCGGGCAATCAGGTAGCGGCGGGCCGGATGTTCTGGTTGCCGCGAAACGTGTTCTCCGGATCGAACTCCAGTTTCACCTGGGCCAGCCGGTTGTAGTTCTCCTCGCCGAAGGCTGCCCGGACCCGGTCCTGGCCTTCGTCGCCGACGAAGTTCAGCCAGACGCCGCCCGTGGCATAGGGGGAGATGTCCTGGCGGAACTTCTTCACCCAGGCCTTGGCCACCTGGCCGCCTTCCGGTGTTTCCTCCAGCCCGAACGGGTGCGAGACCCACCTGGCGTTGCGGTTCTGCAGCGGTGGCTGGCAACCAGAAGTTGGGAGTGGGGGCCGGGCAGGTTCTGCGCTGACTCCACGAGCACGTCCAGGGCGGTGTCCGGCAACTCGTTGTGGTAATCGGCGCTCCAGTAGTTGTACAGGTTTGGCGGGTCGTCGATCATGCACTGGAAATCGGCATAGTTCATTTCGCTGACCAGATCCACTGCCGGGCCCAACTCCCGGAACGGCGCAGCGTGTTCAGCACCGTCAGTGGGGTCTCCCGCATAAAGATAGGCGATCCCTACTCCTTGTTTCCCCACCATCCCGGCTGGAACGAACGGTTCCGGCGGTGCCGTCAGGAACACCAGGGCAGTGCCCACGGCGTCGGGGGCGGCAAGGCAAAGTTCGCGGTAGGCGCGGCTGATCTCGGTCGAGGCATCGCCGGGCCAGAGCATCAGGCCCGCCTGAACCCCAGGACCAAGGTGGTGCAGGCGGAACGTGAACTCGGTGGCGATGCCGAAATTGCCTCCGCCGCCGTGGAGGGCCCAGAACAGCTCGGGGTTCTCCTGGGCGCTGGCGGTCACCCGCTCTGCGGAGGCTGTCACGAGCTTGACGGAAAGCAGGTTGTCGCAGGCGAAGCCGTAGGAGCGCTCGAGCCACCCCGAACCGCCGCCCAGTGTGAATCCCGCGACGCCGGTGGTGGAAGCCCGCCCGCCGGTGCAGGCGAGGCCGTGTTCCTGCGTGGCCCGGTCGAACTCTCCCCACGTCACGCCGGCTCCCACCGTCACCGTCTTGTTGTCCGGGTCCACCGAGATTGACCTCATCGGCCGGACGTCGACTACCAAACCGTCGTCATTGGTTGACATACCGGCAACGGAATGCCCGCCAGCGCGGACGGCAACGGCCAGGCTGTTGTCCTTGGCGTACTGCAAAGCCTCGGCCACCTCGCCCGGGTCCGCACATTGGGCGATGACGGCCGGGCGCCGATCGATCATCGCGTTGAAAAGTTTGCGTGTTTCGTCGTAGTCCGGGTTCTCCGGCCTGACCCATTTCATGGCGCTGCTCCTTGGACGACCGAGGCTCCACCCCTCGCAAAGATTTTAGGCCCAACAACAGCGCCCAAGCTATGGGGCCCGGCTTCGAAGAACCTGCCGGGCGTCAGTCTGGGTTTTCGATTTTGCGCCCAAATACCAACTGAAGATCCGCAAGCGCGGGCTAGAGTAGCCCTATGCCTAATATTCGCGTTTCCGAGGTGGCCCGGCTGCTGGGTGTTAGTGATGACACCATCCGGCGCTGGACCGAAAACGGAAGCCTGACCCCGCACAAGGACGACGCCGGGCGCCACGCCGTGGACGGGCTGGAACTCGCGCGGCTCGCCCGGGAGCAGGCCCAGCTTCCCGATGACCCGGCCAGAGCGGGCAGCTCGGCCCGCAACCGCTTCGTTGGCCTCGTCACAGCAATCACCGCCGACACCGTTATGGCCCAGGTGGAACTGCAGTGCGGGCCGTTCCGCGTGGTGTCGCTGATGAGCAGCGAAGCTGTGCACGAACTGGGGCTGGAACTTGGCTCTGTCGCCACTGCCGTTGTTAAGGCCACCACGGTGATCCTGGAGACGCCGCGCGGTAAGGGCGCCGTATGAGGCGGGGCCCGACTCCGGGCCTGGCGGCATGGCGGACTGTTGTCCTGCGGTATGCCGTCGCGCTGATCACGGCCGGGGTGCTGGCGGCCGGCCTTTCGGGCTGCGCCGCTGCCGGGTCAGGGTCCGGCGGGGACGCGAACAGGACCCTGACCGTCTTCGCCGCGGCATCCCTGAAGCCAACGTTTACCTCACTTGCTGCCGACTTCGAGGCCAGCCATCCCGGCACCGCCGTCAGGCTCAGCTTCGCCGGTTCGTCCGACCTCGCCACCCAGATCAGCCAGGGTGCGCCAGCGGATGTTTTCGCCTCCGCGGACACCGCTAACATGGCCAAACTTGCCGACGCATCGCTTCTGGCCGGGGCTTCCCGGAACTTCGCCAGCAACATCCTCACCATCGCCGTGCCGCCGTCGAATCCGGCGGCCGTCGATTCCTTGGAGGATCTCGCCCGGCCCGGCGTGAAGCTGGTCATCTGCGCCGCCCAGGTTCCGTGCGGCGCCGCCGCGAAGACGGTTGAAAGGGTCGCCGGCGTGGCGCTGCGGCCGGTCAGCGAGGAATCGTCCGTCACCGATGTGCTGGGCAAGGTCAGCTCGGGCCAGGCTGACGCCGGGCTGGTGTACGTTACCGACGTCAGGGCGGCGGGGGGCAAGGTGCAGGGCATCGATTTTGCCGCCGCCCGGGAAGCGGTCAATACCTATCCGGTAGCTACCGTTGCTGCGAGTCGGAACCAGGAACTGGCGGCCGAATTCATTGCCTTTGTGACCGGCGTCGAAGGCCAGAAGGTCCTCGCCGACGCCGGCTTCGGGGCCCCGCAGCCGTGATGGCCCGCCCCACCAGCCCTGCCGGTGCCGGCCCTGCCGGTGCCCGCCCTGCAGGCCGGGGACGCGCAGTACGGCAGCCGTCCGGCTTCAGCGGGATGCCCGCATGGATTTTCGCCGCCGCGGCGGCGGGTGCCCTGTTGGTCCTCTTGCCCCTCGCGGCCATGGCTGCCCGGGTTAACTGGGCTCAGTTCATCCCCTTGGTTACCTCCGAGGCATCGCTGACGGCGCTGGGGTTAAGCCTGCGGACCGCAGCCGCGAGCACTGCCCTGTGCATTGTCTTCGGTGTCCCGCTGGCGCTGGTCCTGGCGCGGGGCGATTTTCCCGGCCAGCGCCTGCTCCGCGCCTTTGTGCTGCTGCCCTTGGTGCTACCGCCGGTGGTAGGCGGGATTGCGCTGCTCTACACCTTCGGCCGCCAGGGTCTTTTGGGAAGGAGCCTGGAGCTCGCCGGGATCCAGATCGCCTTTTCCACTGCGGCCGTGATTCTGGCCCAGACGTTTGTGGCGCTGCCCTTCCTGGTAGTCAGCCTGGAAGGTGCACTGCGCAGCGCCGGAACCAGGTACGAGGCGGTCGCTGCCACCCTGGGCGCCAGCCCCGGTACCGTCCTGCGCCGCGTCACCATGCCGCTGGTGCTGCCCGGACTTGCCTCCGGAGCGGTGCTGTCCTTCGCCCGAAGTCTGGGCGAGTTCGGTGCCACCCTGACGTTCGCCGGCAGCCTGCAGGGCGTCACCCGCACCCTGCCGCTGGAAATCTACCTGCAGCGGGAAACCGACGCCGACGCCGCCGTGGCCCTGTCCATGGTCCTCGTTGCGGTGGCCGTGATCGTCGTCGGGCTCTCATACCGGCGTCCCCGCGCCGTCCAGACTCCGGCGGGGACTGCACGGTGACCTTCCGGCTTGAGGCAACGGTGGCTGCCCGGGATTTCAAGGTCTCGCTCAGCGTTGGGGCAGGGGAAACTGTGGCGATTCTCGGTCCCAACGGCGCCGGTAAATCCACGCTGCTGGCCGTGATCGCCGGCCTGCTCCGCCCGGATACTGGCAGCGCCTCCCTCGGCGGGCAGCAACTTTTTGACCTCGACGCCAAGGCCTCGGTCTGGACGGCACCGCACCGCCGGGGGACCGCCCTGCTGGCGCAGGACGCCCTGCTGTTTCCCCACTTGAGTGCCCTGGACAACGTCGCTTTCGGCCCCCGCAGTGCAGGCGCTTCGCCGGGGCAGGCCAGAAGAACGGCGCGGCACTGGCTGCAGGAAGTGGGGGCCGCCGAGCTCGCCGACCGTCGCCCCGGGCAGCTCTCTGGCGGGCAGGCCCAACGGGTCGCCGTGGCCAGGGCGCTGGCGGCCGGGCCGGAGCTGCTGTTAATGGACGAACCGATGGCGGCCCTGGATATTCACGCCGCACCACTGCTGCGGCGGCTCCTCAAGCGTGTGCTGGCCGGGCGCCGGGCCATCATCGTCACCCACGACGTCCTGGACGCCCTGATTCTCGCGGACCGCGTGATCGTCCTGGAGGACGGCAGGGTCAGCGAGGACGGGCCCACCCGCGCGGTGCTCCAGCGTCCGCGCAGCAGCTTCGCGGCCGGCCTCAGCGGGCTGAACCTGCTCGCCGGCACGATCACGGCGGCGGGCCTGCGGACGCCCGAGGGGCTGGAAATCGCAGGCCAACATGATGACGCCGAAGACGGCGGGACTGACGACGCCGGTCGTGTCGGCGGCCGCGGCGCCGGCAGCGCCGGGGTGGCTGCATTCGCCCCGTCGGCAGTTTCGGTCTTTCCGGAGCTACCGCACGGCAGCCCGCGAAACGCGTTTCCGGTGGTGGTCACTGAACTCGAACCGCACGGGGACCAGATCCGGGTCCGTGCCGGCGGGCTCGCCGCGGACATCACCCCGGCGGCCTCGGCGGACCTGGGCCTGGTCCCGGGGGCCGTGGCCTACTTTGTGATCAAGGCCGCCGCCGTCGCGATTTACCCGGTCTAACCGCGGCCGGGCCGAACGCGCTCGGGCCGGCCGCGGCGGCTTAGCCACCGCACGTTAGTCGGATGCGGGCCTCACCGGGTGGCCGCTGACGATGGAGACGCGGTTGAAGGCATTCATCGTGATCGCGAGCCAGCTGACGGCGGCGAATTCATCGTCGGACAGGTGTTTCCGGGCCGCTGCGCCGGCCTGCTCACGGGTCCCGGCGTCGGAAATGTTCGTAATGGTTTCGGCGAGGGCCAGGGCGGCGCGTTCTTTGTCGTTGAAGATCCCGGTATCGCGCCACGCCGGAAGGACGGCGATGCGTTGCGAGGATTCGCCATTGGCCAAGGCATCCCGGACGTGCAGGTCGAGGCAAAAAGCGCAGCCATTGATCTGTGAGACGCGGACGTTGAGCAACTCAATGAGCCCGCGCTCCAGTCCAGCCGCGTCGGCCGACTCCTTGGCCTTGAGCCCGAGTCCGTTGAGCGCGCGCCAGGCGGCCGGATCGGCCTTGTCCAGGAACAGCCGGCGGTGGGTGTCGTGCGGGCCTTGCGCGTTCTCATCCATGGTTCACAGGATACCGACGGCGGACGGCGAAGCACGAAGCGTGACAGATTTGTCATATTCGTGACAGAATCGTTGATGGAGTGAAGTGCGGCGCCGCGGCCGGTTCCTTGGGGGAGCCGGCCGCGTCCGCAGCAGCCCCGCCGTCGTCATCTGCACGATTGGCCGCCACCGCAACGGCCACCGCGACAGCGGACGCACAGCGCGACGGTGGCGCCCCCTGGCTCACGTTCACCGGTCTCGTCCGCCGCCCCGCCCGGAGCCGCTGCCCGGCCGCCTTGCCCGCGGGGAGCTCAGAATTCGCCGATGGGATAGTGTGCTATGAGACAGTGACCGGGCTCACTTGTTTGGGGGAGAGTGTTGGTGACTTGATAGCGTCGAAAGCCGCGCACAACTCGAAAAGACACCCAGCCGGACGCACGCCGTCCGGGTCTCGCACGCCAGCAAGGCCCCGCCGGTACCAGTAACAGCTGCGGAATCTGCGTCCGCACCGCAGCGTGAAAACTGAAATGGGCCCCCAATGAGCCAGCCAGCACCGCCGAGTACGGACTTGTCCGGGACTCCTGAAAATCCTCCGCCCGGCGCCGCCAGCGCCACCCCTCCGGAACGCCGGACCCGGGTCAACAAAACAGTATTTTTTGGTTCCGCCATTGGCGTTCTTGCCATTGCACTCTGGGCCATCCTTGCCAAGGACAACGCCGAAGCCGTGATCGGCTCGTTGGTCGGGTGGGTATCGACCAATATGGGGTGGTACTACTTCCTGATCGTCACCGCCGCTGTGGTGTTTGTTGTGATCATCGCAATGTCCAAGGTGGGCAAAACCAAGTTGGGGCCTGATCATTCCAAGCCCCAGTTCGGAATGTTTACCTGGGCCGCGATGCTCTTTGCCGCCGGGATCGGTATCGACCTGATGTTTTTCTCGGTCTCCGAGCCGGTCAGCCAGTACCTTGCACCGCCAACGGGTGAAGGCAGTACCGCTGATGCCGCCCGACAGGCCCTGGTCTGGACCTTGTTCCACTACGGCATCACCGGCTGGGCCCTCTACGCACTAATGGGTTTGGCGCTGGGCTACTTTGCCTACCGGCACAACCTCCCGCTGAGCATCCGGTCAGCCCTGTACCCGATCTTCGGAAAGAAGATCGAGGGTCCCATCGGCCATGCAGTGGACATCGCAGCGCTGTTGGGTACGATCTTCGGCATCGCGACCTCGCTGGGGATCGGCGTGGTCCAGCTCAACTACGGCCTCACCTTTATGTTCGGTGTCCCGGAAAACCTCGGCGTCCAGATCGGCCTGATAGCCCTGTCCGTGGTGATGGCGACGGTATCCGTGGTTTCCGGTGTGGAGAAGGGCATCCGACGGATGTCAGAGCTGAACGTGATCCTCGCCGTCGGCCTGATGCTCTTTGTGCTGGTCACCGGCAAAACGAGTTTCCTGATGGACGGCATCGTGCAGAACATCGGCGACGTGATCAGCCGTTTCCCGGGCATGACCCTGGATACCTTCGCCTACGACCGCCCCACGGACTGGCTGAACGCCTGGACCTTGTTCTTCTGGGCCTGGTGGATCGCCTGGGCGCCGTTTGTGGGACTCTTCCTCGCCCGGATCTCGCGCGGGCGCACGATCCGCCAGTTCGTGGTGGGCACCATGACCGTGCCGTTCCTGTTTATTCTGCTGTGGATCTCCATCTTCGGAAACTCCAGCCTGGACCTCATCATGGGCGGTAATGCCGCGTTCGGCGAGATCGCGATGAACAACCCGGAACGGGGCTTCTACAGCCTGCTCGCCGAATTCCCGGCAGTGCCTATCAGCGCGGCGGTGGCCACCTTCACCGGGCTGCTCTTCTATGTGACTTCCGCGGACTCCGGCGCACTGGTGATGTCCAACTTCACCTCACACCTCAAGGACGCCGACTCCGACGGTCCCAAGTGGATGCGCGTCTTCTGGGCAGTTGTCACCGGCCTGCTGACCCTGGCCATGCTGATGGTCGGAGGTGTGACCACGTTGCAGAACGCCACCATCATTATGGGACTGCCACTGTCGCTGCTGCTGGTGTTCATTATGCTGGGGCTGTTCAAGGCCCTGCGTGTGGAAGCATCCCTGACGGACAGTTTCCGGGCCAGCCTGCCCGGCATGATTGCCGGCCGGGCCGGCGTCGAACACCGCGACGGTCTGAACTGGCGCCAGCGGCTGACCCGGGCCATGAGCTACCCGGGACGACGGCAGGCCAACCGCTTCGTGGAGACAGTGGCCCTCCCGGCCCTGCGCGAAGTCAGTGCCGAGCTTGTCTCCCAGGGTGCCGGGGCCGAGGTCTCCGTGACGGAGGTCGACACGATCAGGATCAACAGTGTGGACCTGGCGGTTGCTATGGGCGACGAGCGGGCCTTCAAGTACCAGGTCTACCCGGTGCAGTACGAGACGCCGTCCTACGCCACCCGCAGCACCGGCTCCGGCGACCACTACTACCGGATGGAAGTCTTTGCCCTGGAAGGCAGCCACGGGTACGACCTGATGGGTTACACCAAGGAGCAGGTCATCACCGATGTGCTGGACCACTACGAGCAACATCTGCAGTTCCTCCATTCAAACCGTGCCGAGCCCGGCAATACGGTCCTGATCGAGGAACACGCAGCAAAAGATAATTGGGAAGCCGATTTCGAACCCCAGGAGGAAAACAAATGAGCGCGGAAACGCTATTCATCGACGGTACGTGGACGGCAGCAGCCGACGGTGACACCCGGGAGATCCGGTGCCCGGCGGACGGCGAAGTCGTCGGCGTTGTGTCCGAAGCTGCTGCTGCGGACGCGGTCCGGGCGATCGCGTCCGCGCGGAAGTCGTTCGACGGCGGCGAATGGGCTGGTACCTCGGCGCTGGAGCGCGGGTCGTTCCTGCTCCGTGTCGCCGCCCGGCTGCGTGAGCGGAAGGCAGAATTTGCCCGCGCCGAAACACTGGACACCGGCAAACGCCTGGTGGAAAGTGAAATCGACATCGACGACATCGCCAACTGCTTCGAATACTTCGGCAAGCTCTCCGGGCAGGACTCCGGCCGGGTAGTCGACGCCGGCACCAGCTCGGTGATCAGCCGGATCGAGTACGAGCCGGTGGGTGTGTGCGCCTTGATCGCTCCGTGGAACTACCCGCTCCTGCAGGCAGCGTGGAAGATTGCGCCAGCGCTGGCCGCCGGTTGCAGCTTCATCCTCAAGCCGAGCGAACTAACGCCGCACACCGCCATTCTGATGGTGGACGTCCTGGACGAACTGGGACTCCCAAACGGTGTCGCGAACCTGGTCCTTGGAGCGGGCGGCGTCGTCGGACCGGTCCTGACCGGAAGCCCGGATGTGGACATGGTCTCCTTTACCGGCGGTTTGGAAACAGGCAAGACCATTGCTGCTTCGGCGGCCGCGACGGTAAAAAAGGTAGCGCTCGAACTCGGCGGCAAGAACCCGAACATTATTTTTGCCGACGCCGATTTCGACGCAGCGCTGGACAACGCCCTGAACGCCGCTTTTGTGCATTCCGGCCAGGTCTGCTCTGCCGGTGCCCGCCTGATCGTTGAAGAATCGATCGCGGAGCGCTTTGTGGATGAACTCGTTCGCCGTGCCGGCCAGATCCGCCTCGGCGGACCCTTCGACCCCGAGGCTGAAACCGGGGCGCTGATCTCCGCTGCCCACCGGGACAAAGTCACCGCCTACGTGGACAAGGGCATCGCCGAAGGCGCACGGCTGCGGTGCGGCGGAAAGTGGGGCGAGGGCGACCTTGCCAAGGGTTTCTACTACCTGCCCACCATTTTGGACCAGGTTACCAGCGGGATGTCGGTGCTGCGCGATGAGGCTTTTGGCCCGGTCGTCACCGTGGAGACGTTCAGCAGCGAAGCCGAGGCCATCAGGCTTGGCAACGACACCGACTACGGACTCGCCGGCGCGGTCTGGTCCCAGGATGCCGGAAAAAGCCAGCGGGTGGCACGCAAGCTGAGGCATGGCACCATCTGGATCAACGACTTCCACCCCTACCTGCCGCAGGCGGAGTGGGGCGGCTTCGGCCAGTCCGGCGTGGGCCGCGAGCTTGGCCCCACCGGCCTGGCGGAGTACCAAGAGTCCAAACATGTCTATCACAACACCGATCCGCAGGTCACCGGCTGGTTCGCTGACCACAACGGGGGGAAGTAGCACATGACGGATCTGAACAACACCGAATTCGACTACCTTGTGATCGGCGGCGGCTCCGCCGGGGCCGCCGTGGCATCGCGCCTCAGCGAGGACCCCGCGGTGCAGGTTGCCCTCGTGGAAGCCGGGCCGGATGACCGCGGCAACGACGTGATCCTCCGGCTGGACCGTTGGATGGAACTGCTGGAATCCGGCTACGACTGGGACTACCCCATCGAGGAGCAGGAAAACGGCAACTCCTTTATGCGCCACGCCCGCGCCAAGGTCATGGGCGGCTGTTCCAGCCACAACTCCTGCATCGCGTTCTGGGCGCCCCGGGAGGACATTGACGAGTGGGAGCAGAAATTCGGCGCCGCCGGCTGGAACGCCGAGATGGCGTACCGGCTCTACAAAAAGCTCGAAACCAACGAGGATGCCGGAGCTGAAGGTCAGCACCACGGCGACAGCGGCCCGGTGCACCTGATGAACGTCCCGCCCTCGGACCCCAGCGGCAAGGCACTGCTGGCGGCCTGCGAAAAGTCTGGTCTTCCTCAGGTGCGGTTCAACTCCGGCGAAACAGTCATCAACGGGGCGAACTTCTTCCAGATCAACCGGCAAGCCGACGGCACCCGCGCATCGTCGTCGGTGTCCTATATCCACCCGATCATGGATCGTAAAAACTTCACGCTGCTGACCGACCTCCGGGCCCGCAAATTGAACTTCGACGCCGATAACCGGTGCACCGGCGTCGACGTGGTGGATAACAGTTTCGGCAAGACCCAAACGCTGACGGCGCGCGCGGAAGTGATCCTCTCCGCGGGGGCGATTGACTCCCCGAAGCTCCTGATGCTCTCCGGGATCGGGCCGGCCGCGCAGTTGGAAGAATTCGGCATCGAGGTCCGCGTGGATTCCCCCGGCGTCGGCGAGCACCTGCAGGACCACCCGGAAGGTGTCATCCAGTGGGAAGCCAAGCAGCCCATGCCGGAGACGTCCACCCAGTGGTGGGAAATCGGGATCTTCGCCGCCACGGAGGAAGGGCTGGACCGCCCGGACCTGATGTTCCACTACGGCTCCGTACCGTTCGACATGCACACCCTGCGCCAGGGATTCCCGACGACGGAAAACGGCTTTTGCCTGACACCTAACGTCACCCATGCACGGTCCCGCGGCACCGTTAAGCTGCGCAGCAGCGACTACCGGGACAAGCCGAGGGTGGATCCGCGTTACTTCACCGACCCGCACGACATGCGGGTGATGGTAGCCGGAATCCGCAAGGCCCGCGAGATTGTGGCGCTCCCGGAAATGGCGGAGTGGGCCGGCCGGGAGCTCTACCCTGGCGAAGCGATCCAGAGCGACGCGGAGATCACCGATTACATCCGCAAAACACACAACACCGTCTACCACCCGGCGGGCACGGTCCGGATGGGTGCCGTGGACGATGTCCTCTCGCCGCTGGATCCGGAGCTTCGGGTCAAAGGCGTCACCGGCCTGCGGGTGGCCGATGCCTCGGTGATGCCGGAACTGACCACGGTGAACCCCAACATCACCACCATGATGATCGGGGAGCGTTGCGCCGAGCTGGTCAAGGAAGCGCGGCTCGCCTAGATCCCGCTGCGGGGGCGTCCTGTTCGCGCTGCCGGACCACGACGCCGGTCCGGCGGCGGCGCGAACAGGGCCGCGGCAAGCGCCGCGCCCGCGCGCATCATTGAGGTGAGCTAGACCCGTTGGGGGACATGTCCACTCCTCTGGCCAGCCTGTGGGCATGTTGCATTATGTCCATGGGTGCGGCGGTAGGTGGGACATGTCCACTCCCGCGTGCCCATTCCGTGGGACATGTCCACACTTGGGTTGCGGACTGAACTTTACTCCGCGACCTGGGTCAGGCCCGTACCCGTGCGCCAGTGGACATGCCCGATCTCCGCGTCCGATCCCCGGGGGGCATGTCCAGCCCCGGGCCCGGAGGGGGGGCATATTGGGAACATGTCCATTGGTGCGGCGCTGGAAAGGGCATGTCCCAAGGGGGTGCGCCGCTCCGGGGGGACTCTGGCCCTAGACAGCAGTTTCGCCGTCGGCAAACATGGAGCCAAAGGGACTGCGCACAAAGTTGAGCGGAGTAGACTCAACTTTAATATCAGCATTTTTCCCGGAAGGAGCTCTCTTTGGACGCGAAATTCACCACCAAGAGCCAGGAGGCTCTTGCGGCAGCCGCCATGAACGCCTCGACGGCGGGCAATCCCCAGCTCGAACCCGCCCACCTGCTGAAGGCGCTGATGGACCAGCGCGAGGGGGTCGCTGTTGCACTCCTGCGCGCAACGGGCACGGACCCGGATTCGGTCAGTGTCCAGGCCAGCTCCACCATCAAAGCGCTGCCGTCCACCTCCGGCGGTTCGGTGCAGCAGCCGCAGTTGTCCCGCACCGCGCTGCAGGCAATCAAGAACGCCCAGAACGAGGCCGAGCGGCTGGGCGACTCCTTTGTCTCCACCGAACACCTCCTGCTGGGGCTCGCCTCCGGAAGTGACGCCGTCGGCAAGCTGATGCGCGACGCCGGCGCCTCGCACGAGGCCCTGCTCGCCGCACTGCCGGGTGTCCGCGGCGACCGGAAGGTGGACAGCGCCGACCCCGAAAACACCTTCCAGGCGCTGGAGAAGTACGGTACCGACCTTACGGCGATTGCCCGCTCCGGCAAGCTGGACCCTGTCATTGGCCGCGACGCAGAGATCCGGCGCATCATCCAGGTGCTGAGCCGCCGGACCAAAAACAACCCGGTCATCATCGGCGAGCCCGGCGTCGGCAAGACCGCCGTCGTCGAAGGCCTCGCCCAGCGGATCGTCGCCGGCGACGTCCCCGAAAGCCTGCGCGGCAAGACCCTGATCGCCCTGGACCTCGCCTCGATGGTGGCCGGCGCCAAGTACCGCGGCGAATTCGAGGAACGGCTCAAAGCGGTCCTGGAGGAGATCAAGGGATCCGACGGCCAGATCGTCACGTTCATTGACGAGATCCACACCGTGGTGGGCGCCGGCGCCTCCGGGGATAGCTCCATGGACGCCGGGAACATGCTCAAGCCCATGCTCGCGCGGGGTGAGCTCCGGCTGATCGGCGCGACCACGCTGGACGAGTACCGCGAAAACATCGAAAAGGACCCCGCGCTGGAACGCCGCTTCCAGCAGGTCTTCGTCGGGGAGCCCAGTGTGGAGGACACCATCGGCATCCTGCGCGGACTCAAGGAACGCTACGAAGCCCACCACAAGGTCGCCATCGCCGACTCCGCCCTCGTCGCTGCTGCCACGCTCTCCAACCGCTACATCTCCGGGCGGCAGCTGCCGGACAAGGCGATCGACCTCGTGGACGAGGCCGCGTCCCGGCTGCGGATGGAAATCGATTCCGCCCCGGAGGAGATCGACCAGCTGCGACGGTCGGTGGACCGCCTGACCATGGAGGAGTTGGCCCTGGCCAAGGAGACTGATCCCGCGTCCGTGGAGCGGCTTGCCGCCATCCGGGCGGACATGGCTGACAAAAAGGAAATGCTCGCCGGGCTCAACGCCCGCTGGGAGGCGGAGAAGGCGGGCCTGAACCGGGTCGGCGATCTTAAGGCCAGGATTGACGAACTGCGCTCCGCGGCCGAAAAGTACCAGCGCGAAGGCGACCTCGAAGCCGCTTCCCGGATCCTTTATGGTGAACTTCCCGCCCTGGAGCGTGAACTCAACGAAGCTGCCGAGGCCGAGTCGGCCCGGGTGGCCGGCGGTGGTGCCAAGCATGACCTTATGGTTGCCGAAGAGGTGACCGCCGATGACATCGCCGAGGTCATCTCCGCTTGGACGGGCATCCCGGCCGGACGTATGTTGCAGGGCGAGAGCCAGAAACTGCTGGACATGGAGCACGTCCTGGGCGTGCGGCTGATTGGCCAGGCCAAGGCCGTCACCGCGGTCTCCGACGCCGTCCGCCGCGCCCGCGCGGGGATCAGCGACCCGAACAGGCCCACCGGTTCCTTCCTGTTCCTGGGCCCCACCGGCGTCGGCAAGACCGAGCTGGCAAAAGCCCTGGCCGACTTCCTCTTCGACGACGAACGCGCCATGGTGCGGATCGACATGTCCGAATACTCGGAGAAGCATTCCGTCGCGCGCCTCGTCGGAGCGCCTCCCGGCTACGTTGGCTACGAGGAGGGCGGACAGCTGACCGAGGCCGTCCGCCGCCGGCCCTACTCGGTGCTCCTGCTCGATGAGGTGGAGAAGGCCCACCCGGAAGTGTTCGACATCCTGCTGCAGGTGCTCGACGACGGCCGCCTCACCGACGGCCAGGGGCGCACCGTGGACTTCCGGAACGTGATCCTGGTGCTGACCTCCAACCTGGGCAGCCAGTTCCTGGTGGACCCCACCCTGGACGCGAACGCCAAGCGCGAGGCCGTGATGGCCACCGTGCACGCCTCCTTCAAGCCCGAGTTCCTGAACCGGCTCGACGAGGTGGTGCTGTTCGATCCGCTCAGCGTCGAGGAGCTGTCCCGGATCGTGGAACTGCAGGTCAAGGAACTCGGCGAACGGCTCAAGGGCCGCCGCCTCAACCTGGAAGTGACCGAAGGCGCCAGGGCCTGGCTCGCCGTCACCGGCTTCGACCCGGCCTATGGTGCCCGCCCCCTTCGCCGCCTGGTGCAGCGCGAAATCGGCGACCGGCTCGCCAAAGCCATCCTGGCCGGCGAGATCACGGACGGTGACACCGTTCTGGTGGATACCGCCCCGGACCTGACCCAGCTCACCACGGGCGGTGCCGAAGCGTCGGACCGGCCCGACGGCGGCGCCGCCACCGGCCACGGTCTCTCCGTCCGCCGGAAAGAATAGCGCCCCACCGCCTCTAGCGCGGCCGTAAGCACCAACTGCCAGCCGGACCTTTCTCCGGCTGGCAGTTCGTGTGAGGGCCAAAAAATCCCGGCGGACCGGGGTGCCGCTAGGGAATCAGCGATTCCATGATGGTGTTCCCGGACTCTATGGCCACGTAGCAGTCCACACGACGGTCGCCTTTGTCCCAGCTAGTGGAGCTCGGGTACGCGAGCCTGTAGCCGAGCAGATAGTCGGACTCCTTCGGCGCCAGCGATGCGGTTTTGCAGGTGTCCAGGGCCTTTTGCTTGAGCGCGTCCCGTCCCGGGTAGGAGTCCGCGTCAGCGTAGCGCGCGACGGCGACCAACTGGGCGGAGTGGCCGGAGCTGCACTCGACGACCGTTGACGTCTGAGCTTCCGGGTCGAAATCCTTGAAGCAGTCTCCAAGCTGGAAATCCAACGGGCCTACACCCTCCAGCGGGAGCGGCCCACGGCTTGCCGGCGCCGACGGGGCGCTGGCAGCGGGCGAGGCATCCGCAGCGGGCTGCTGGGTGCCGCCGCCCAACGACGTCAGCCACCAGATCAGCGCGCCCGCAAGGACGACTGCGGCCGCGGCTGCGCCGATCCTGGCGGGACGCTGCCGGCGAACCCACCCGCCAAGCCGCCTGGCGTTCTTCGCGGCGGCCTTCCCTGCCCCTGCGAGGGTTGTGCCGGCTGTTCCCGCGGCTTCCCCGGCCCCTCGAGGCGCACCCGCGCCGGCTTCCCCGGCACCTCGAGGCGCGCCCGCGCCGGCTTCCCCGGCGTCGGGCCGGTTAACCGGCGGAACGGACGGGCGGACGGGGGGCGGGAGCGGCGCCGCTGGCGGCACGACCGGTGTGCCGGAGGTAGGCGGCGACGAGGGCCTCGGGGGGACCGGCCGCTCGCCGGATCCACCGGCCGGGCGAACCCCGGGTGTGCCGGCGTCCCCGGGCCTTTCGTTCTCTTCGGTCACTGAGAATTCACCACTTTCGTGCGTTTTTGCCGGGGCCGGACGTCCGGCGGAGGGGACCGTTTCCGGGAGCCCACAACGGAACTCTATCTAAGATGTTGGCCCGGCTGCATGCCGCCGGGTGACCGATAGGGGTGGCGGCGCACGCCACACTGTCCACGGCTGTTGCCGCGGGGAGCAGTTACCGCTGAAAGCATGTAATCTAGGTGTACGACAAATTGACCAAACATTCCGGGGCCTCACTAACGCCAATGGTGACCACCTCCGGTCCGAGTACAAAAAGGGGGTCACGCCATGGGGCGCGGCCGTCAAAAGGCAAAAGCTACCAAGCAGGCTCGGGACATCAAGTACTACTCCCCGAACACTGACTACACTGCCCTTCAGCGTGAGCTCAAGAGCTCTGAAGTTCGTGCACCGAGTCGATTCTCGGCTGAGCCAGTGGAGCCGGACTATTCGGCCTACGTGGATAAGTACGCGGACGATGTGGAAGAGGACGACGACGAGGTAGATTCCCGTCGGATAGGTTAGTCGAAACTTCCTTCCGGCATGCTCCTCCGATTGCGGATTGCCGACCACACGATTTCAGGCCCGCCGGCCGCCCCCAGTACGGGAGCGACCGGCGGGTTTTCTGCACTCTGTTCCGGAAGGAATATTATGACCACCCATACTGAGTACACCGACGGCGAGATCTGCCGGACGGACCTGCAGAGCAGCGACGTTGAGTCTGCCAAGGCGTTCTACGCCGCGGTCTTCGGCTGGCACTACAACGATCTGCCGGCCCCGGACGGGAGCAGCTGCCACCAGGCCTTCCTGGGCGATGACCTGGTGGCAGTGCTAGCGCCGCAGAATCCGCAGCAGCGGAGCGCCGGGGTGCCGGGGCAGTGGAACGTGCACTTTGCGTCTTCCGACGCCGGTGACCTCGCTGCCGGTCTGGTCCACGCCGGCGGACGCCTTGAGTTTGGCCCGGAGCCGGTGGGCGGCACCGGAGTGTTGGTCCTCTTCGCCCCGCCCGGAGGCGGCACCACCGGTGCCTGGCAAGCCGGAAGCCACATCGGCGCTGCCCTTAGCGGGGAGCCCGGTTCCCTGGCCTGGGCCGAACTGCTGACGCCCGAGCCGCAGACCGCCGTCGGGTTCTTCCAACAGCTGTTTGGGCACGACGTGACGGAGTATCCGCAAGACGACGGCGGCAGATACACCACACTGATGGTCAACGGCGCGGAAGTGGCCGGGGTCGCCGGGGTCCCGGCGGACGCCGTGGGTACGCTCAAGCCGGGGTGGCAGGTGTACTTCGGCGTGTCCAGCGTCGCGGAAGCCGTTGCGGCGGCCGTCGCGGCCGGCGGCACGGTCCTGATCGAACCGGACGAGGCCGAGGAAGCCGGCACCATCGCCACCCTCGCGGATCCGCAGGGCGGCGTTTTCAGCGTCCTGGAGGTTTAAAAAGCACGGGTGCTCCCGTACCGCCGGTTACCCGGCGGTGCGGGAGCACCCGGGGCGGCTTATGCGTAAGCGTTGACCAGCCGGACGGCGCCGCCGTCGACGCCCTTGGCGCCCTGTACGTAGTCCGGGCCGGTTTTGATGACCGAGTCCGAGTTTTCCTCGACGGTGCCCATCACCCAGGACGGCAGGCCTCGTTCGTTGAGGCGGTTCACTGCGGCGTCGGCCGCCTCCGGTGAGACGATCGCCACCATTCCCACACCAAGGTTCAGCGTACGCTCCAGGTCGGCCAGCGGGACGTTGCCCAGTTCGGCGACCAGCCGGAAGATGGCCGGGAGCTGCCAGGTGGAGCGGTCCACTGTGGCCAGCAGCCCCTGCGGCAGCACGCGGGCCAGATTGGCGGCAAGGCCGCCGCCGGTGACATGGCTGAAGCCGTGCACGGCTGCGCCCGCGGCCGAGCCGTTCACCGGGAAGGTGCGGGCCAGGTCCAGGCAGTCGGCGGCGTAGACGCGGGTCGGTTCAAGCAGTTCCTCGCCCAGGGTACGGCTGAATTCGGAGACATGGCGGTCCAGCGCCCAGCCGGCGTGGTTGATGACGCGCCGGACCAGGGAGTAGCCGTTCGAGTGCAGCCCGGAGGAAGCCATGCCGATCACGACGTCGCCGGCGCGGACGCGGTCCGGGCCCAGGAGGTCGGCGGCTTCAACAACACCTGTGGCGGCACCGGCGACGTCGTACTCGTGCTCCCCCAGCAGCCCGGGGTGCTCTGCGGTTTCGCCGCCCACCAGGGCGGTGCCGGCAACGGAGCAGGCGGCGGCGATGCCCCGGACGATGTCGGCAATCCGCTCCGGGACCACCTTGCCGCAGGCGATGTAGTCGGTCATGTACAACGGCTCGGCACCCACCACCACGATGTCATCAACGACCATACCAACCAGGTCGAAGCCGATGGTGTCGTGGATGTCCATGGCCTGCGCGATCGCAACCTTGGTGCCCACACCGTCCGTGGAGGTGGCCAGCAGCGGGCGCTTGTAGCTGAGCAGCTTCGAGACGTCGTACAGGCCGGCGAAGCCGCCGACGCCGCCAATCACCGAGGAGTTATGGGTCGCCTTGATGGCGCCCTTCATAAGTTCGACGGCGCGGTCGCCCGCTTCGACGTCGACGCCGGCGGAGGCGTAGGTGATGCCGACAGCATTTTGGGCGGCGTTCATCTCAGCGGCCGGGGAGGCGGAAGTCATACGGGCTCTTTCTTGTCGGCAGCAATGGAACGATCAATGCGATCGGCATCGGTGAGCAGTTCTTCGAATTCGGCGTCGGGGCCCGGATCGCAGCCGGTGGCCCCCGGTTTCCCGGCCGGATCCTCGTCCGGGGAAAATCCGGACCCGGCGTCGGTGGCAACCGCGGTGGGGCCGGTGGTGGCAGGCGCCGGGCCGGCAGGGGCGCCGGCGGCCGGAAGTCCCCCCAGGTCGGTGCGTTCGAGCAGGTTCTTGCCCAGCTTGTCGGCCCCCGGAAGTTCAATCGGGTACTTGCCAGTGAAGCAAGCGGTGCACAGGCGTTCGCGGGGCTGGCGGGTGGCGTCAATCATGCCGTCTTCGGAGATGTAGGCGAGCGAGTCGGCGCCGATGGCCTGGCAGATCTCCTCGATGGTGGCGCCGTTGGCGATCAACTCAGCCCGGGATGCGAAGTCGATGCCGTAGAAGCACGGCCACTGCACCGGAGGGGAGGAGATCTTGACGTGGACGGACGCGGCACCGGCTTCGCGGAGCATCCGGACGATGGCGCGTTGGGTGTTGCCGCGGACGATCGAGTCATCCACCACCACCACACGCTTGCCGCGGATCACGGATTCCAGGGCGTTGAGTTTGAGCCGGATGCCGAGCTGGCGGAGGGTCTGTGAGGGTTGGATGAAGGTCCGGCCCACGTAGGCGTTCTTGACGAAGCCGTGTGCGAAGGGGATGCCGGATTCCTCGGCGTAGCCCACGGCAGCGGGGGTGCCGGACTCCGGCACCGGAATGACGATGTCCGCTTCCTGGGTGTTTTCGCGGGCCAGCTGACGGCCCATTTCCACGCGGGACTCATACACGGAACGGCCTGCAATTGAGGCGTCCGGCCGGGCGAGGTAGACGTACTCGAAAACGCAGCCGGCCGGCGTCGCCTCGGCGAAGCGCTCGGAGCGGACACCGGCTTCGTCAATAGCGATGAACTCGCCGGGCTCGATTTCGCGGATGAAACTGGCGCCGACGGTGGCGAGGGCCGACTGCTCGGAAGCGACCACCCAGCCGCGCTCCAGCCGGCCGAGGACCAGCGGGCGGATTCCATAGGTGTCGCGGGCCGCGTAGAGCGTGCCTTCATCCATAAAGACAAAGCAGAAACCGCCCTTGATCCTGGGCAGAAGCTCCATGGCGGTCTGTTCGAGCGACTTACCCTCTTCGCCCTCCAACAAGGCAGTGACGAGGGCCGTGTCGGAGGTGTTCCCCTGTTTCATTTCACCGGTGAGCTGGCCGGCGTTGCGGTCCGCGATCATGGCTTTGAGCTCGGCGGTGTTGGTCAGGTTGCCGTTGTGGGCCAGAGCCACGGTGCCGGTCGCGGTCGCGCCCAAGGTGGGCTGCGCGTTGGCCCAGTGGCTCGCGCCGGTCGTGGAATAGCGGCAGTGGCCGACGGCCAGGTGCCCGGTCAGGGTGTTGAGGGTGGTCTCGTCGAAGACCTGGGACACAAGCCCCATGTCCTTATAGACGCTGATCCGGTTGCCGTCACTGGTGGCTATGCCAGCCGACTCCTGACCGCGGTGCTGTAGCGCATACAGCCCGTAATAGGTGAGTTTTGCAACCTCTTCACCGGGCGCCCAGACCCCGAAGACGCCACATGCGTCTTGGGGGCCCTTTTCGCCAGAGAGAAGGTCATGAGAAAGTTTTCCATCGCCGCGTGCCACCGGTCGATTATCTCACGTTGTGCGCGAGGACGTTTGCGGGGTCCGGATTATGACCTGCGGCCCGTTCAGGGCCCCTGCGGATCCCCGGCGTCCGGAACGGATTCGACGACGGCGCGCTCGGCCCGGCGGACGCTGAGGCGGTCCAGGATGAGGGCCGCGACGCCGCCGGCAATAATGCCGCCCGCGCCGCAGAGAATCATAAAGAAACCAAACACCGCACTGGCGTCGTAGCTTTCATCCCCCGGGAGTCCGTAGGCGAGGAAGGCGGCCACGCCGAAGCCCAGAAGTCCGCCCAGGACCAGGAATGGCACATACTTGGGCGCCCGGCGGACAGTAACGCTGCGGCGCTCGGGGACGTGCTGTTCGCCTGCGGTGCCGGATTCTTCGGGGGTAGACATGCCGTTAAGCCTACTGCCCCGGCAGCCACTGCTACCGCCGATCCGGCTGCGCTGCCGAAACGCGGACGGGCCCGCCTAGGCTGGAATAGCCGGTCCCGAGGCGTCGGCGATGATGGCTCGGACGGAGTTATTACGCTTGTTATGTGTGAGCTCCACCAAGCCCAACGCTTCCAGCAAGGGCGGCAAGTACATGCCAAACCGGCCGCGGTATCCCTTCCGCAGCCCGTACCAGCCGCCCACCGGATTGTCCGGGCGCCGCCCCCAGGCCTCGACAGTTCCATCGGCTGCCGCTTTGTTCTCATCGGCGGCACCCAATGGCACCCAATCGACTTTCTCCATCAGCCACAGCGGTAGGTCTTCGAGGGCCCGGAGGTGATACTTCAGTGTGGTGGAGCCGACCTGGCAGACGAGCGCAGGGGGATCAGATTCCTCGTCGCGGTACATCGTGTACTCGGAGGTCCCCGGGGCTGTCTTGAGGACCCACGGATCCAGCTTGGTTCCAGTTGCCACTTGGTGTCCGCCTTCGGTTGGGCCGCTGTCCGGCGCTGTTTGGACTGAGCCTACCCAGTGCGCCCGGCCAACGCGAGAGCTTAGAGGCCCAGCTCGTCCCTCAGCGCAGCGACGTGGCCCTGCGCTTTGACCTGGTACTGCGCCAGCTTGACCTTGCCCTCGGGGTCCAGGACCACCGTGGAGCGGACGATCCCGTCGGTGACTTCGCCGCCGACCAGCTTCTCGCCCCAAGCGCCGTAGGCCAGCGCCACGGCGTGGTCTTCGTCGGCCAGCAGCGGGAAGGTCAGCGCGAAGTCGCCGGTGAAGTGCGCCAGCGCCTCGGGCGCGTCGGGGGAGATGCCGAGCACCTCATAGCCGGAACCCTGCAGGGACGCCAGGTTGTCACGGAAGTCGCAGGCCTCGGTGGTGCAGCCCGGCGTGGCGGCCTGCGGGTAGAAGTACACAATGACGTTCTTGCCGCGGTAGTCGGCCAGTGAGACGTGCTGTCCCGCTGCGTCCGGAAGGGTGAAGTCCGGGGCAGGGGTTCCGGGCTGGAGTTTGACAGTCAGCTGGGGGCTCATAAAGGGTCCTTCGGGTCTGCGGAGGTCTGCGGGTCCGTCTGTTGGCACTGCAGTCTTTCCCCCCACAACCACCGCGCTAGGTAGGGTATTCCGACTTTGCCAGTTGGCCAAGCGGACGGGCAGCGCGGAACCACCGGTTTCAAGCCATCGGGCTTTTTCGCCGCGGAGGCCTCCAGCTACCTCTTGGTGGGGTCCTTTCGGGCAGCAAGGCCCACCAGCGCCCCGACGGCAACGCCGATCAACAGCCCGGTAAAGGGCTTGTCGGCGGTGGCAACTCCGATGGCAAAGCCAAGGGCCGCGCCGAGGAGCATGCCGATCCACAGGGATTCGTATTTCACAGCTTCAGGCTAGCAAGCGTCAGCAAGCGGGTCAGCCGGTGTTGGCGGCGCCGGATGCATCCCGGGTTTCCTGTGATCGCGGACTTTCCTCTGTTGCTGCTGACCCGGCGCCAAAGCTGCCGAGCAGCGCGAGCGAATCGGCGGAGGGCGATCCTGGTTTTGCTGAATAGAGCCGAAGCACCTGATCCGGGTCGTCGCGCAGGGAGAGGTCTTCGAAATTCAGTTCCAGGTCCCCGACGACGGGGTGGTGGAGCCGGACACTTCCCGCGGAGCCCCTGGCCACCCGGTGCCCGGCCCACCACTGGCGGAATTGCTCGCTGTGGACCGCGAGTTCGCCGACGAGCTGGTTGGCCTGGGCATCGTTGGGATGCCGGCCGACGTCCACACGCAGGGACCCGGCGGCCTCGGATGCGACCGCGGGCCAGTCCCGGAAAAGCTCGCGCGCGAGCGGATCAAGGATGATCCACCGGGTCAGGTTCCGCTCCGCCGCCGGCAGGGCAGGGAAATCGGCGAGCAACAGGAAAGCCAGGGGGTTTCCGGCCAACATGTCGGTGCGGCGGCCCAGCACCAGGGCTGGAACATTGCCGACGGCGTCCAGGAGTTGGCGCAGCGCGGGCCGCACACCCTGGGCCGAAGCCGGCGGACGCTGGGTATCCGCGCAGTTCTCGAGGAGGTCGATCATGTGCGCCTGCTCGCTCGGGTCCAGGCGCAGCGCCCGGGCCACGGAATCCAGCACGGCGCGGGACGGGTGGATGTTGCGGCCCTGCTCCAGCCGGGTGTAGTAGTCGGTGCTAACGTCAGCCAGCCGCGCGATCTCCTCGCGCCGCAGGCCGGGGACCCGCCTGCCGGCAGAGCCCGAGGCGAGCCCCGCGTTCTCCGGCGTCAGCCGTGACCGCATGGCTTTCAGGAATTTTCCAAACTCGGCGCTCTGACCCATGCGCTCCATTCTGCCGTGCCCGGCGCTTGGCTTTCTACGCCGAAGGTAGGACTCCCAGTCCTAGGAATCGCAGGGAGTGGAAAATCCGCTGACTTCACTTCGCTGCCTGCGTAGCATCGTGTGCAGGCCCATCCCCTAACGGAAGAAGTGATGATGACCCACGCACACGAAACCACCATTCCCACCGTGACGTTCAACAACGGCCTGCGCATCCCGCAGCTGGGCTTCGGCGTGTTCCAGGTTCCGCCCGCGGAAACCCAGCGCATTGTCGAGGATGCCCTGGCGGCCGGCTACCGACACATTGACACCGCCGCAGCGTACCGGAACGAGGCCGGCGTGGGTGCGGCGATCGCCGCGTCCGGTATTCCGCGCGAGGAAATCTTCATCACCACCAAGCTCCGTAACGGTGAGCAGGCCCAGGCCCGGGAAGCGTTTGAGAACAGCTGCAAGGCGCTCGCGGTGGACTATGTGGACCTCTACCTGATCCACTGGCCGGTGCCGTCCCAGGGGATGTTCACCGAGGCGTGGAAGGCGCTGGAGGAAATCCACGCCAGCGGCCGGAGCCGTGCCATCGGGGTCTCCAACTTCCTGGCCGACCACCTGGACACCCTTCTGTCGGCGTCGGACGTTGTCCCGGCCGTGAACCAGATCGAAATCCACCCCACCTTCCAGCAGCAGGAGCTGGCCGCCATGAGCCGGGCGCTGGGCATTGCCGTGGAGGCGTACAGCCCGCTGGGTCAGGGCGCTGACCTGAATGCCGCCGCGGTGAAGTCCCTGGCCCACACGTACGGTGCCACCCCGGCCCAGATCGTGCTGTCCTGGCACCTCAGCCAGGGCACTATCGTCATCCCGAAATCGGCCGACTCAACCCGCATGCGGGAAAACCTCGGTGCCGTGGCCCTCGAACTCGACCCTGCCGAGCTGGCGGAAATCACGGCGCTGGAGTCCGGCGCCCGGGCCGGCGCAGATCCTGCCGTGGCAGCATTCAGCCAGATGTAGCCAGCCTGCGCTCGGGAGGGGAACATCGTCCGGACCTCGGATGGCCTGAACCGTCTGCGACAACGCCACGGCCCAGCGGTCGATGTTCGTCCGCGGGGCCGTGGCGTCCTTGCGTGGATCGTCAGTTCGTGGTGAAGTCCGCCCTTCGTCAGGCCGCGAAGCCGTCCGCGATGTCCAGGACCTCGTCCAGGATGGCGAGTCCGGCCGCTGTGTCTTCGATGCTGGTGTTGCAGGGCGGGACGACGTGGATGCGGTTGAAGTTCGCGAACGGCAGGAGGCCGCGGGACTTGCAGGCGGCCACCAGCTGGTTCATTTCCGGGCTGGAGCCGCCATAGGCAGCCATCGGCTCGCGCGTCGCACGGTTCTTGACAAGCTCGATGGCCCAGAAGACCCCGGTTCCACGGACTTCGCCCACCGAGCGGTGGTTTTCCGCGAAGCCGGCGAGTGCCGGCCCAATCACGGTTTCCCCGAGCAGCGCTGCATGCTGCACAATCCCTTCGTCCTCCATGGCGTTGAGGGTGGCCACGGCGGCCGCGGTGGCCAGCGGATGTCCGGAGTAGGTCAGGCCGCCGGGGTAGACGCGCTTGCCGAAGGTGGCCGCGATTTCGGGGCTGATCGCCACCCCGCCCAGCGGAACGTAGCCGGAGTTCACTCCCTTGGCGAAGGTCAGCAGGTCCGGGACGACGTCGAAGTGCTCGATGGCGAACCACTTGCCGGTCCGGCCGAAACCTGACATCACCTCGTCACAGATCAGGACGATGCCGTATCGGTTGCAGAGGTCCCGGACCCCCTGGAGGTAGCCGGGCGGAGGCAGGTAAATGCCGGCCGTTCCCGGAATGGATTCGAGAATCAGCGCCGCGATGGTGGACGGGCCCTCAAAACTGACCAGTTGCTCCAAATGCTCCAGGGCCCGCTGGCTTTCCTCTTCCTGGGTGGTGGAGTGGAACGCGGTGCGGTACAGGTACGGCGGGAAGAAATGGATGGTTCCGGTGCTGGCGTTGTCGCTGTCCCAGCGGCGAGGGTCTCCGGTGAGGTTCACGGCGAGCTGCGTGCCGCCATGGTACGAGCGGTAGGCGGAGAGCACCTTGTGGCGGCCGGTGTGGAGCCGGGCCATCCGGACGGCATGCTCATTGGCATCCGCGCCGCCGTTGGTGAAGAAGATCTTGTTCAGCTCCCCGGGGGTCCGCTCAGTGATCAGGCGGGCCGCCTCGGAACGGGCGTCGTTGACGTAGCTTGGCGCGATGGTGCACAGCTTCGCGGCCTGGGCGGCGATCGCGGCTACGACGGCGGGGTGCTGGTGACCGATGTTGGTGTTGACCAGCTGGGAGGAGAAGTCCAGATATTTGTTGCCCTCACCGTCCCAGACGTGGGATCCCGCAGCTGCCGTGATAACCATGGGGTCCAGGAGGTCCTGGGCGGACCAGGAGTGGAAAACGTGCTTGCGGTCCAGCTCGTACGCCCGACGGGCGGTCTCGGCGGTGTCCTTGATGTCCAGGATGCTGCTGTCAATTGTGGAAGTCATATCAAATGCCTTTCTGGTGTGATGCCGGTCAGGCGTTCTGCGGGAAGCCAAGATTGATCCCGCCGTGGCTGGGGTCAAGCCAGCGGGACGTGACAGCCTTGCCCCTGGTATAGAAACCGACGCCCTCGGTGCCGTGGGCGTGGGTGTCACCGAAGAGCGAGTTTTTCCAGCCGCCGAAGGAGTAGTAGGCCATGGGGACCGGAACCGGAACGTTGATGCCGACCATACCGACCTCCACCTCGTTTTCGAAGCGGCGGGCAGCGCCGCCGTCGTTGGTGAAGATGGCGGTGCCGTTGCCGTAGGGGTTGGTGTTGATCAGTTCGAGCGCCTGCTCGTAGCTGTCGACCCGGACCACCGACAGTACAGGGCCGAAGATTTCGTCCTGGTAGATGGACATGTCCGGCGTGACGTTGTCGAACAAGGTGGGGCCGACGAAAAAGCCGTCACCTTCCGAATCGGGGGCCACCTGGCGTCCGTCAACCACCACTGTGGCGCCGGCGGCCTCGCCGGCGTCAATGTAACCGGCCACCTTGTCCCGGTGGACGGCCGTGACAAGCGGGCCCATGTCGCAGCCCCGCATGCCGTCTCCGGTGCGGAGCGGCCGGGTACGCTCGGCAATTTTCGCCACCAGCTCATCGGCGATGCCGCCGACGGCGAGGAGCGCGGAGATGGCCATGCAGCGTTCGCCGGCCGAACCGAAGCCGGCGTTCACTGCTGCGTCGGCCGCGAGGTCGAGGTCGGCGTCGGGCAGGACAATCATGTGGTTCTTGGCGCCGCCGAGGGCCTGCACACGCTTCCCGTTGGCGGTTGCCGTCTGGTAGACGTACTTGGCGATCGGCGTGGATCCGACGAAGGAAACGGCCTTGATATCGGGGTGGCCGAGCAAGGCGTCTACTGCCACCTTGTCGCCGTGCAGGACATTAAAGACACCGTCCGGCAGCCCGGCTTCCTTCCAGAGTTCGGCCATCCAGTTGATCGCCGTGGGGTCCTTTTCGCTGGGCTTGATAACGACGGTGTTGCCGGCCGCGATCGCAAGGGGGAAGAACCACATCGGCACCATGGCCGGGAAATTGAAGGGGCTGATGATGGCGACCGGCCCCAGCGCCTGCCGGATCGAGTGGACATCCACATTGGTTGACGCATTCTCCGTGTAGCTGCCCTTGAGCAGGTGCGGGATGCCGCAGGCGAACTCGACGACTTCCTGCCCGCGGGTCACCTCACCGAGGGCGTCATCCAAAACCTTGCCGTGCTCCGAGGTGATGATGGCGGCGAGTTCGCCTTTGCGTGAGTTGAGCAGTTCGCGGAAGGCGAAGAGGACCTGTGTGCGGCGGGCCAAGGAGGTGTCCCGCCACGCAGGGAACGCGGCCCGGGCCGCCGCGACAGCGGAGTTGCCCTCGTCCGCACTCGCCAGTGACACCAGGCCGGTGACCTTGCCCGTCGCCGGGTTGGTAACCGGGGCCGTGCGCGCCCCGGCCGGGACGTAGCGGCCGTTGATCCAGTGCTCGATGATGTTCAAGGTGTCTCCTCATGCGGGGTGGTCAGTTGTTTGCCTTCAGTGTGTCCGGCGCGGCGGCGCAGCAAAAGTGCGGGTGCGTAAAGAGAATCGCTGCGCGTTTTGCACATTGTAAATATTTCCGTTGTCCGCGCCATCGGGCCCGCGCGGCAATGGTGCTGCGGGCGGGAATGCGACCATTGAGGATGACGAAGCCCTTTACCCTCACCCAGCTTCGGTACTTCGCGGTGGTGGCCGAGCTCGAAAATATGACCAACGCGGCCGAGCGGCTGCTGGTCACCCAGTCCACACTCTCTACGGCGATGGCCCAGCTTGAAGCCAGCCTGGCTACCCAGTTGTTCGTCCGGCTCCGGACCCGCGGCCTGCGGCTGACGCCGTCCGGCAGGCAACTGGCCCAGGACATCAAGGTGTTGCTGGAACACGCCGATTCCCTTTACGAGTCGGCCCGGGGGCTCGCGACGAGCCTGGTGGGGGAGCTCAAAGTCGGTGTCTTTTCGCCGCTGGCGCCGTTCAGGCTCCCGGCAATTCTTCAGACCTTCGAAGGCCAGCACCCGGGAGTTGAGGTCTCCTTCCTCGAAGCCGATCTTGCGAGTCTGCAGTCCGCCCTGCTTGAGGGCTTGTGCGATGTGGCACTTATGTACGGTCTTGGCCTGGGCCGCGGATTCACGCACACCGTCCTGGAGCGCGTGCCGCCCCATGTGCTCGTCCACGCGGAGCATCCCGCAGCCAACCGCCCCGAGCGCAGCATCGCGCTGAAGGACCTTGAAGGCGAACCTTCGGTAGTGCTGGATCTGCCGCACAGCCGGGAATACTACGAGCAGCTCTATGCCATCGCCGGTGTAACCCCGAATGTCCGGCACCGATTTGCCGGCTATGAAACGGTCCGGTCATTTGTGGCCAAGGGCCACGGGTACGCCATGCTCAACCAGCGGCTCCACAGCGACTTGACGTACTCCGGGGGGCGTGTTGTGGCGCTCACCCTAACGGATGATTTCCCGCCGATCGAAGTTATGCTGGTCCGCCCCGACGGCGTCACCCCCACCCGCAGGGCCCTGGCTTTTGAGCAGACATGTATCCGCCTCTACGGTGCCGCCCGGAACTAGCCGCCCGAAACCAGCCGCGGCCATGCCGGCCAGCCGTTTTGGCATTGGCAAAATCGATCGATCGATCAAAAACAATCAATTGGACAGATGTGAAGCGGATCACACAGAGTTGCTGCAGTGCGGCGGCGTTGGCGACTTACCGGTGAAAAAATCCCCGCAGCGACGGCCTAGGCCGAATCCCTCAGCTCGAAAGCCATTCTGATCAAAGGAGATTCCATGGTTCCGATTCACAGCCCGCGTGTCCGAAACATGTCCAGGCCGAGTCAGGCAGGCAACACCGCGGCAACAACCGCAGAATTCAATTTCCGCGGCCGTAACCTGGCACAGGTCATCGGAAACACGGCGCCCCTAGCGTGGCTGTCATGACAAGCAACGACATCAAAGACCAGCCGCAGTCCGCCCGAACCGCAACGGAACAGGGCTCCGCCCCTGCCGTGCCCCGCATCACCAAGATGCAGCGCCGGGTGCTGGCTGGCGGCAGCATCGGCCAGTTCATCGAGTTCTACGACTTCACCTTGTACGGCCTCACCGCCGTCATCTTCTCGCAGGTGTTCTTTCCGGGAAGCAATCCCGTCACGGCCATGCTGGCCACCTTCGCGACCTTTGGCGTGGCATTTGTGGTCCGCCCCATCGGCGGGTTGTTCTTCGGGGCCCTCGGCGACCGGATCGGCCGGCGTCACGTCCTGACCATCACGCTTATTGCCATCGGCGGGGCAACCGCCCTGATGGGGCTGCTTCCCACCTATGCCCAGATCGGCGCATGGGCACCGGTCCTGCTGGTCCTCTGCCGCCTCATCCAGGGCTTCTCCGCCGGCGGTGAATCTGTGGGAGCGCCGTCGTTTGTCTTCGAACACGCACCGGTCAACAGCCGCGGGTTCTGGCTCAACATCACCATCGCCGCCACTGCGCTGCCCTCAGTCTTTGCCGGCACGATGATCCTGATCCTCAGCCAGTCCCTGTCGAACGAGGATTTCACGGCCTGGGGCTGGCGCCTGCCGTTCCTGCTGGCTTTGCCGCTGGCGCTTTTCGGCGCTTGGATCCGCAGCCGGACGGTGGAGAGCGAAGCGTTCAACGAGGCCAAGGCGGCCCGGACCAAGGAATTCAGCCCGGTCCGCGAATCCTTCCGCGAGAATAAGCTCCGGATGGTGCAGGTCATCTTTGTGATGGGGCTGACGGCCATGGGGTTCTACTTCCTCTCCGCCTACTTCGTCTCCTATGTCCAGACCACCGGACACCTGAGCCGCGAGCAGTCGCTGATGGCCAACGCTGCAGCCCTCGCCCTCTACGCTGTCCTGCTTCCGATCGGCGGCCGCCTCGGGGACCGTTTCGGCCGCAAACCGATGCTGATTGCAGGTTCGGCAGCTTTGGCGCTGCTCTCGGTTCCGAGCTTCATGCTGGTCACCAGCGGCAGCTTGCCCCTGGCCCTGCTGGGCCAGGCACTCTTCGTCGTCGCGCTCTGCATTTACGGCGGCGGCTGCTACACCTTCTTCGTCGAGATCTTCACGACCCGGACGCGTTTCACCTCGGCGGCGATCAGCTACAACGGCGCCTACGCCCTTTTCGGCGGCACAGCGCCGTTCATCGGCACGGCCCTGGTCGGCAGCACAGGTGTTCCCCACGCACCCGGCTTCTACATGGCCGCCGCGGCCGTCGTTGTGCTCCTGCTCGTGCTGTTCACCAAGGTGCCCGAGACGCGCGGGCGCGTCGGCTAAGCCCGCCGCCGCCGGTTCCTCGACACCCCACCACACAAAGGACTTCCCATGAACTCAGCAGCTTTCCTCCAAGACTTCCATTTCGTGGCCACCATCGGCGCCACGCCCAATAGCGGCGTCGACCGGCAGGCGGCCACCGCCGAGGATGCGCAGACCCGCAACTGGTTCGCCAACTGGGTCAACGACGCCGGCTGGGAACTTCGGGTCGACGGGATCGGCAACATGTTCGCCCTGCTCGAGTGGACGCCGGGAGCACCGTATGTGCTCATTGGCTCGCACCTGGACAGCCAGCCGCTCGGCGGACGGTTCGATGGTGCCTACGGCGTCATCGCCGCACTGCACGCGGCACGGCGGATCGGGGCCGACGTCGCTGCGGGCGGGCCGGCGCCGCGGTTCAACCTGGCGGTGGTGAACTGGTTCAACGAGGAGGGCGGGCGTTTCGCCCCGAGCATTATGGGCAGCTCAGTCTTCGCCGGGTTGCTGCCGCTGGAGCGGATGCTGGACGTCAGGGACCTGCACGGCACCAGCGTCCGCGAGGCGCTGGAGGGCATTGGGTATCTCGGTACGTCCGAGGGACCCGAGGTGGCCGGCTACGCGGAGATCCACATCGAGCAGGGCCGGATCCTGGAGCGGGAGGGGATCAATATCGGCTTGGTTGAGAGCAGCTGGTACACCCAGAAACTGGACATCGAAGTGCTGGGCGAACAGTCCCACACCGGAGCGACGGCCATGGCTGACCGGCACGACGCCCTGGTGGCCGCGTCCAAAATCATCCTGATGGTCCACGACGTCACCGAGGACTTCGCGGACCAGGCCCTTGTCTCTTCCGTTGGGCAGCTGACGCTGGAACCGAACTCGCCCATTGTGGTGGCGCGAAGGGTGCATCTTGTGGCAGACCTCCGATCAGGCGATCCGGACATCGTCGCGGCTGCCCGGGCCAAGCTCATCGCTGACATCGACCTGCTGGCCCGCACACACGACATCAAGGTCAACGTCAAGGATTTCGACGTGCGCCCGATCCGCCGGTTCCCCGAGGCCGGACTGGAACTTGCGGACAAAGTCGCCGCTGACCTGGGCCTGTCCTCCCGCCGTATCCGGACCATGGCGGGCCACGACTCGGTGGCCATGAACACCGTGGCGCCCGCCGTGATGCTCTTCGTTCCCAGCGTCGACGGCGTCTCGCACTGCGAACGCGAGTTCACGTCCGACGCCGACATGGTCACCGGAGTGGACATGCTCACCGGAGTCGCCCGCCAGCTCATCGACGGTGCCCTCGCGGAAGCTGCCGATGTGCCGGCGTCGGGCGTGGCATGACCGAGCTGCACTACCTTGACGCTACGACGGCACTGCGGCTCTTCCGGGCCCGGGAACTCTCACCGGTGGAATTGCTGGAAGCGGTAGCGGCAAGGACCCAAGCCGTGAATGGGGGCATCAATGCCCTGACGGAAACCCTGTTTGAGGAAGCGCTCCCGGCCGCCCGGCAGGCGGCCGCCAGCTATGCACGCGGACGGGACCTGACACCGCTGCTCGGATTGCCGGTCGCCGCTAAGGAGAAGCACGGGCTCAAGGGACGCACCCTCTCGCAGGGGCTCGTCGCCCGCAAAGGGGACCGTGCAAAGGCAGACCATCCAGTCATCGATCGAATCCGGCGGGCCGGGGGAATCATTCATGCGCGCACCACAACCCCGGAATACAGCTGCGCCACGGTCACCCACAGCGCCTTGTGGGGTGTGACCCGCAATCCCTGGAATCCGCAATATTCCCCCGGCGGCTCCTCGGGAGGCTCCGGGGCGGCGCTCGCCGCGGGGCTGGCACCGCTCGCCACAGCCTCGGACATCGCCGGCTCCACCCGGTTGCCGGCCTCGTTTACGGGCACCGTCGGCTACAAGGCGCCGTACGGACGGATCCCGGGCCTGCCGCCGCTTTCCGCAGACCACTACCGGGGCGACGGCCCGATGGCGCGGACCGTCGCGGACACGGCGCTGCTGGCAAACGTGATGGCCGGACGGCATGCCGCTGACCATACGTCCCTGGGCGGCGGCCTGGCGCTGGCCGTGCCGCCGACAGGTGCCGATTCGGTGGCCGGCCTGCGGATTGCACTGTGCATCCGGCTGGGTAACTACCCGGTTGCTGCTGATGTGGAGGCCAACACACGCGCCGTGGCATCGGCGTTGGCCGCAGCGGGCGCCGTGGTGGAGGAGATCGAACTGCCCTGGACCGTGGAGCACATCAGCCGGACGATATTTACGCACTTCGGCTACCTGCTGGGCCCGGTCATGGAAGATGACACTGCCGATGCGCCGGAGCTGCTGGCCGCCTACACCCGGCGCTTTATGGCCGACGCACAAAAAGCTGCCGGGGAAAATCGTTTCATCGACGGGGTCCGGGCGGAGACCCGAATCCAGGCCGACCTTGCCGCGGCGATGGCGGGCTTTGATGCCCTGATCTGCCCCGCCTCGGCCGTCGCGGCGCTGGATGCCGACGGTATGTATCTTGACGGGATCGACGCCGGCGGCGTCCGGCTTGGGCACTACTGGCAAGCCCATATGACGGCGCCGTTTAATATCGCCAACCGGTGCCCGGTGCTTGCAGTGCCCAGCGGCATGGCCGAGTGCGGCATTCCCACGGGGGTCCAGATCGTGGGCCATCCGTTCGATGATGCGACGGTCTTCGCAGTGGGTGCCGCCGTCGAAACGGTGCGCCCGTGGGCGGACCGGCGCCCGGACCTGGTGGCGTCCGCCGGTCCTCCCCGCGGCACGGTGGCTATAGTCTGATGATGGAAAAGCGAATCTTGGGTAAGACCGGACGGAACGTCTCCATCGTGGGACTGGGGACCTGGCAGCTGGGCGCGGACTGGGGAAACGTGGATTCCGCGCAGGCGCAGGCCGTGCTGGGCGCATCCGTGGAGGCCGGCGTTACGTTCTTCGACACCGCCGACGTCTATGGCGATGGCCGCAGCGAGCAGGCCATCGGTGCGTTTCTGCGGACCAACCCGGGCCTGGATATCACCGTGGCCACCAAAATGGGGCGGCGGTTGGAGCAACTGCCGGAGAACTACAACCTGGCGAACTTCCGCGAGTGGACGGACCGCTCCCGCCGGAATCTGGGCCTGGAGCAGTTGGACCTGGTTCAGCTGCATTGCCCGCCCTCCGCCGTGTACAGCAACGCCGAAGTCTACGACGCGCTGGACACACTTGTGGACGAGGGCGCCATCCGGAATTACGGCGTCAGCGTGGAGCGGACGGACGAAGCCCTCGAAGCCCTTCGCCACGACGGAACGGCGACGGTGCAGATCATCCTCAACGCCTTCCGGCTCAAACCCCTGGACGAGGTGCTGCCCGCGGCGGCAGCGGCCGGCGTAGGCATCATCGCCCGCGTGCCGCTCGCCTCCGGGCTGCTCTCCGGAAAATACACCGCGGACACGTCTTTCGCGGCGGACGACCACCGGAACTACAACCGCACCGGTTCGGCCTTCGACGTAGGGGAAACCTTTTCCGGTGTGGACTTCGGGCAGGGCTTGGCCGCGGTGGCGGCGTTCGAGGAACTGGTGCCCGACGGCGTCAGCACCGCCCAGGCGGCCATCGCCTGGATCACGGCCCAGAACGGCGTCAGCACCGTGATCCCCGGGGCGCGGAACCCGGACCAGGCCCGGTCCAGTGCCGCAGCGGCGGGTGTCGGCGGCATCGACGCGACGTTCGACGCCGGGGTCCACGAAGTCTACGACCGCTATTTCCGCGCATCGATCCACCCGCGCTGGTAGGCGGTTACTCTGCCGGGTACCAGAGCCGGTGCCCGTCAACGCGGGCGAAAGGAGTCAGTGCGTGAGGTTTGGTGGACTTTTCCGTCATGATGTCCAGCACTTCGACATTCCGGAGCAGGAGGGCGTCGCCGATCAGGGAACGGTGGCAGCGCCACGGGACGGCTTCGGCGCACATAACCGCCGCATCGTTGGTCCGCCCGCGTTCCATCAGCTTCCCGACGGCGGCGGCGAATTCTTCGGTCTGCATGTAGTCCGCGTATCCCCGGAACGACGCGTTCCGCCAGGCGCCATTGGGGCTTCCTTTGCTGGTGGGCCGCAGACCGCCGAGGGATGCCATTCTCCGGTAGGTGATCCCGCCGGCACGCACACTCGCCGCAAGCACTTCCGCAGCGAACTGCGGATTGTGCCGGGACCTCGGGACGGTGCGCACATCGATCAGTTTCTTGACGCCGTGGGCTTTGAGGATGCTGATGAATTCGTCGATGGGATGAGTGGAGTGCCCCACCGTAAAGATGGTCATGTCCGTCATGTCCCCATGATATGGCGCCACAAGGGCTGGTGCCGGCGGCCCAGCGCCCGGATAGTCTAAGTAACCAACGAACTGCCAAGGGAGCGGCACCACCATGGCACCATCCGCCATTGAGGACTTTGTTGCCAGGCTGGCGTCGGTGGAAACGGGTCCGGGCTGCGCCAACTTCTTCGATCACAGCATCCCCGCGAATGCGCTGCGCCGGCAGAATCTGGCGATTTACCTGCGGGAAATGCTGGATCGGTCCCCGAAAGTGCTGCTGGTAGGGGAAGCCCCGGGCTTTCGGGGCATGAAGCTCACCGGAGTCCCGTTCACCAGCCGCACCACCCTCCAAAATCCTCACGGGTTTGGCCTGTTCGGGCCGGGAAGCGGATACGTGCTGCCGCCGGATGCTGACGGCGTTGCGGCAGAGCCCACAGCAACGGTGATGTGGGAGGTCCTTGCCGAGCTGGACTTCCTGCCGTTGCTCTGGAGTGCGTGTCCGTGGCATACCCACGTGCCCGGCCGGCCGCTGTCCAACCGCACTCCAACAGCCGCCGAAACAGCACTCGGATCTCCGTTCTGGCGGGCGCTGGCCGACACCTTCGCGATCGAAACAGTGGTGGCCGTGGGCAACGTGGCGCACCGCAGCCTGCTGCGGAGCGGCCTGGATGTGACGAAAATCAGGCATCCCGCGCATGGCGGCCGGTCCGGTTTTAAGCGCGGCCTGCAGGAGCTGCTCGGTTCCGGCAT
Organism: Arthrobacter sp. AL05; assembly: GCF_029960715.1. Taxonomy (NCBI): domain Bacteria; kingdom Bacillati; phylum Actinomycetota; class Actinomycetes; order Micrococcales; family Micrococcaceae; genus Arthrobacter; species Arthrobacter sp. AL05. The sequence continues at coordinate 335,116 of NZ_JASBRC010000001.1, read as the reverse complement.
CCCGGCGTAAGTGCGCCGGCTCAGGCCGAGGCGAGCAGCCTGCCCCAGCGCCGATCCAGCAGCGGTGCGCCGGCCAGCTTGAGGCAATGCCACAGCGTGACGGCCACCGAGTCCAGGACGGGAACGCCCGTCTCTGCCTCGATTTCTGCGGTGATGTTGGCGCCATAGAGGTTGGTGCAGAGGTAGATGATGGCATCGGGCCCGGCTGCCGCCAGCTCCAGCGAGCCCGGACGCATCTCTTCATCCGCCACGCGGGCGAACGATTCATTGTCGCTTAGGCCCAGGTACCGATGGTCGAGGGTTTTGATGCCGTCCCGTTGATAGGACGCCACGATCTGCTCGTTGACGTCCGCGGTGTACGGGGTGAAGAGTCCGATGCGTTCCGTGCCGAACGAGCTGAACGCCGCCATGTACGCCAGGGTGGAGGTGGTGGCCGGGATGCCCGTGGCGTCCGTGATGTCCGCCGCGAGCCGGCGGTCGTAGTCGACGCCCAGCCAGGAACCGGAAGTACCGTTCCAGGCGATGACGTCCACATCGGCGGTGGCAAGGAGTTCAGCGGCCGAGCGCATGACGGCGGCATCGAACTGTTTGTCCGAGGATTTGTCCAGGGCAATCCGGGTGACGGGGATCCGGGCGAAGTGGATGGTGACGTCCTCACGGTCACCCAGGATCCGGTAGCTCTGCGGTTCGAGGCAGGTGTTGGATGACGGCACAATCATGCCGATGCGGGTGGCGCGGGTTGCGGAAGGCATTGCGGGGCTCCTAGCGGGTGGACTGGGCGGCGGGAACACGGACGGATGCAGTGGTGGCCTGATGCTCGCGGAAACCGTTGCGGGCCACGAAGTTCCCGACCGGGCCGGGGTCATGGAACCCGCCGCCGTCGAGCACCACACGTCCGGCGGAGACGACGACGGCGGGCCAGCCTGTGAGCGTCCGGCCCTCGAAGGGCGAGAAGTCGGTGCCCATGTGGAGGGCGCCGCCGTCGACAACGCGTTCCTCCGCCGGATCGAAGATGACCAGGTCGGCGTCGAACCCGGGCGCGATGCTTCCCTTGCCCGGGAGGGCGTTGATGCGGGCCGGCCCGGCGGAGAAGACTTCCACGAAGTCCTCCACCCGTGCTCCGCGGGAGGCCTCCAGCAGGGCGGTGAAGGTGACGGGCATCCGGGTTTCGACGCCCGGGAGTCCGTGCGGCATTTCGCGGATGTCGTCCGTGCGCTCCCGCTTTTGCGTGAGGTCGTAGCAGGAGTGGTCGGAGGCGACGGTATGGATGGCGCCGTCGGCAAGCCGATCCCGGAGTGCGGCGACTGTCTGCGGACTGCGCATGGGCGGGCAGCAGGCGTACCATTCGGGCATCACCGAGCCGTAGACGCTGTCGTCGAGGGTGAGGTAGTGCGGGCAGGTCTCGGAGTACGCCTCCTGGCCGCGTTCGCGGGCTTCGGTGACCAGGTCCACGGCGCCGGGGGTTGACTGGTGCACAAAGTAGACGGGGGCTCCGGTGTATTCGGCCATGGCCAGGGTTTCCTTGACCGAAACCTCCTCGGCCAGTTCGGGGCGGGTGCGGTGCAGGTATTCGATGCCGATCCGGCCGTCGTCCGCGTGCTGCTGCGTACAGTCCGCGATGATGGGGTCGTGCTCGGCGTGGATGTAGGTGAGCCCGTCCAGTCGCACCATCTCGCGCATGACCTTCAGGATCGTGTCCCCGTCCGCCATGGTGCTGCCGCGGTTGGTGGTGTACATCTTGACGGACCTGACGCCTTCGGCGGCGAGCTGCTCCAGTTGCCACGGCACAGTTTCGTCCCAGCTGACCACGGAGCCGTGCAGCGCCACGTCGCAGCGGGACTCCCGGGCCAGTTCCTTCTTGTGCAGCACGGCCGCGAGCGGGGTCTCCCGGGCATCGCGGGGGATGCCGAAGTCGATGATTGTGGTGGTGCCGCCCCACAAGGCGGCCGTCGACGTGGTCCGGTAGTCATCGAGGGTGCGGAAACGGCCGGTGATCTGGGCAACGTGGCAGTGTCCGTCGACGCCGCCGGGAATAACGAGCCGGCCGGCGGCATCGATGATGCGAACGCCGGCGGGGATGGGCTCGGCAGCGTCGACAAGCCGGTCGATGCGCCCTTCCCGGACCACAACGTGGGCCTCTTGGCGGCCGAAGCTGTTGACCACTGTGCCGTTGGCGATGACGAGTTCTGGGGTGTCTGACATCGGTGTCCTCCTGGGGAGAAGTAGCTGGTTGGCCGGTTAGGTGATGACCGGTTGCCGGATGGCGCGGTTCGCGGCGGTTTCGCCGCGGGCGGCGTTCTGCGCGGTGGTGAGGGCCGCCTCCAGGTTCTCCGAGAGGCCACGGCGGGCCTTGGCCGGGGGAGCGGCGAAGGCACCGGCGCGGTGCGGGCCGGAATCAAGTCCGACAACGGCTTCGGCCAGGCGGATGCCCGCCGAGATGCCGTCCACAACGGGCACCCCGATCTGCCCTCGGAGTTCGCGGGCCAGCCCGGCGAGCGGCGCTCCGGCGAGGATGACGACGTCGGCCCCGTCCTCGGCGACGGCCTGGTGGCTGAGTGCCAGCAAGGCTGCCTTGAAGTCCTGCTGGACCGAGGCGATGCCGTGGAGCGCTTCGTTGAGGGAGCGGATCGATGCGAGCCGGCCGCCGAGGCCGAAGCGTTCCACGCAGTCCCGGTACCAGGGCTGGATCCGGTCCGAGATGGCGATGATGGAGAAGCGGTGTCCCTGCAGGGCGGCGGCGCAAAGGGCGGCCTCGGTGATGCCAAGGACGGGGATGCCGGTGAGTTCCTTCAGTGCCGGCATCCCGGGGTCCCCGAAGGCGGCCACCACCACGGCGTCGACGCTGGTATCGGATCCCGGCCCGTCACGGGTGTATTCCGCGACGATTTCGGCCACTGCTCCCGCCGCGATCAGTGACTCAAAACGGGTTTCGATGTATTCCACGCCGTATCCGGCGGTCCGGACCACAAGTTCGGTGCCGGGGGCGGCGGAGCGTAGGGCTTCCGCCTCGATCAGCGCCGTAACGTCGTCGCTGATGTTGGGGTTGATAACAAGAAGTTTCATGGGTTCTTCCGATGAAGGGCGGGTTCTGTCCGGCTGAAATCCTCCGGAAACTGTTCACGGTATTTGCCGATGTGCGACGCCGATTGGGCAGCTGCCCGTTCCGGGTCGCCGCTGGCGATGGCGGCATAGAGGGCACGGTGTTCTTCGATGAGCTCCGGCAGGTCGCTGACGTGACGGAAGAGCCAGTGCATCCTGCCCTGGAGCGGTTCCAGGGCGGACCTGAGGAAGCCGTTGTCCGCGATCCGGGTGAGGGCATCGTGGAATTCGCTGTTGGCGCGGTGGGCTTCCATAATGTCGCCCCTGGCCAGGCAGCGGTCTGCCTCGTCCAGCAGGCCCTTGAGGCCGCCGAGGTCCTCCGCGGTAGCGCGGGCCGCGGCCAGGCGGCAGGCCAACACCTCAAGGGACTGCCTGACGTCGAACAGATCCTCGACGTCTTTGGGGCTCAGGGTGCTGACCTCGGCCCCGCGGGCGCCCCGGTCGCTGATGAGCCCTTCCTGGCGCAGCATGCGGAGCGCTTCGCGGACGGGGAGGCGGGAGACGTTGAATTCAGCGGCGAGGTCGCGTTCCACCAGCCTGGTGCCGGGAACGTAATGCCCTTCGAAGATCCTGGTGCGGAGGGTGTCCCGGACGGACTCCCGAAGGGGGCGTTCCTTGTCCTGGGTCTGTTCTGCGCTGTGCATGTTTCTCCACTTTCGGTTCTTTTCCGGCATAGCGTTCCCGGCTTCAGGAACAGGTGCGTGTGGCCAGCTTAGACAGGTAGCCGCTTGTTGTAGTTCAGGGTCAGCACGGAGACGCCCATGATGATCGCGGATCCGACGAAGTACAGCAGCGCCCAGGTGTAGGAGCCGGTGGCGCCCACGATCAGGCCGACCGCGATGGGGGTCACGAAGCCGGAGATGTTGCCGCTGAAGTTCATCGCGCCGCCGAGGACGCCGGCGTTGGTCCGGCCGCCCAGGATGGAGGGGATGCTCCAGAACAGGCCCACCCAGCGGAGGAAGAACATCACCACGGACAGGAGCACAACGGCGGTGGTGGGATCGGCCACGACGGTGACGCCAATCAGGCCGCCGATCACAACCACGCTGGAGGTGCCCAGGAGTGTGCGCATCACGCGGTTGGCGGAGGCGCCGGTGGACTGCCACTTGTCGGCGATCGCGCCGCCCAGGATTTCCCCGACGAAGCCGGCACCGAAGATTACGAAGGTGGACCAGCCGATGGTCTTCAGGTCAAAGCCCTTGTCCTGGGCCAGGTAGAGCGGGCCCCAGGTCAGGAGTCCGTAGAAGACGCCGTTGAAGCCCAGCCAGCCGAAGCACATGGCCCAGAAGGAACGGAACTTCAGGTAGGGCAGGAGTGCGCGCTTGCCCTTGCTTCCGTCGAGCTCGGCCGCGGCGTCCTCGGCAGCGTGGGATGCTTCGATGTATTCAGCCTCGGCAGCATTGACCCCGCGGTGCTGGCGGGGGTTGTCCCGGACGTACCACCAGACGGCAAGGCCCATCAGTACGGTGGCGGCGCCGGCCATGATGAAGGCGATGCGCCAGCTGCCGGTGGATGCGATTAGGCCGGCAATCAGGATGCCGCCCAGGCCGGCGCCAAGGGGCGCGCCGGCGTCGAGGATCGTGGCGCCGCGTCCGCGCTCTGATTTGTGCATCCAGATGGCGTTGAGCTTGCCGCCGGCCGGCATAACGCCGGCTTCCGTGACGCCGATGCCCAGCCGGGCAATGAACATGCTGATGAAGCCGCCGGCCAGCCCGGACGCTGCCGTGGCCGCGCCCCAGCCAACACAGGACGCCGTCATGACCTTGCGGGGACCGAATTTGTCGATCAGGAGGCCTACCGGGACCTGCATCAGCGCGTAGGTCCAGAAGAAGGCGGAGAGCAAGAGGCCCACAAGTTCGGGGGCGAGGTTGAATTCTTTCTGGATGATCGGCAGGGCCACCGAGATGGAGCCCCGGTCGATGTAGTTGACGGCGACCAGGACCAGCAGGAGCAGGAACATTTTCCAGCGGACGTTGGTGCGACGTTGCACGCCGTCCTTGCCGGTCTTGTCGTCGGGTAGGGGTACTGCGGTTTCAGTATTTTGAACAGACACAACTTCTCCTTTGCAGAGAGGAAGATTGCAGGCGGGGAAAAAGACGTGGGTGTTCGCGGGGCAGGAGGCCGGTTGGTGGGGCACCCTGGGTCCAATCCGGACGCGCCGGGCAAGTAACTGACTGCGGCTCGGGATCCGTAACGCGATCTTTTGGGATCCCATTTTGGGATCCCAAAATTCAGAGTAGAAGTGACCTCCGCCACTGTCAAGGGATTTTCCTGCGTTGTGGCCCAGCTGGGCCAAATTACCGATTGTGACTGCCGTGGGGATCGTCTCACTGTGCGGTTGGGCCGGGCGCGGAGGCGCTGAGGGGCCGGCGATGGGCGCGCAGAAGGGCCCGCGGCGGCGTGAACTGCTCCCCGAAAGTTGGACTGAGAAATCAGTTCTGACTTTCGGGGAGCAGTTTTATGGATGGAAGAAGTTCGTTGTCCGAGGAGCAGCGTGAGGCCGCGGTGGCGCTGTTTGACATCGGCTGGGGCACCCGGGCGGTAGCAACAAAGCTCGGGGTAGGAACGAAGGCAGTCCTTCGGCTGTACGACAGATGGCGTGTTCGCGGAGATACTGCTTTAGTGACCAAACCGAGCAGACTGTATTCGTTCGAGTTCAAGCTCAACGCTGTGCAGCGATATCTCTCCGGCGAGAACAGGGTCGCTCTAGCCAAGGAGCTCGAACTGTCCTCGCCACACCTGATTACCGTGTGGGCGGGCAAGTATCGGGCTGAAGGCGAGGAAGGCCTCCGTCCGAAACCGAAAGGCCGGCCGAGGAAGAGCCCAGATGCCCCAGCAGAGCAGGAACCGGAGCTGCAGCGTCTTCGGCGTGAGAACGAACGCCTGCGCGCAGAGGTGGCCTTCCTGGGAAAAGTAAACGCCTTGAGGGACGAGGAACGGCGCTAAAGGTCCGCGCTGTCATCGCTCTCAAGGCTGAGCACCGTCTGGAAGTTCTCCTGGAGGTAGCCGGGTTAGCCCGGTCCACGTTCTTCTACCACCAGTCCCGCCTCAAAGGCCCAGATCCACGGGCCTCTCTGAAGGCCACCATTACAGAGATTTTCACGAAGAACCACGGCCGGTATGGGCACCGCCGTATCCATATCGAGCTGCTGAAGCAAGGATGGACGGTCGCCAAGAAGACCGTCCTGAAGCTGATGCGTTTCCTGCGGCTGGTCTGCAAGGTCCGAAGCAGGAAGCGGTACAGCTCGTACCAGGGCGAGCAGGGCGTCGTGGCCCCGAACCTGTTGAAACGCCAGTTCGAAGCGGATGCCCCAAATCAGAAGTGGGTTACCGATGTGACCGAGTTCAGCGTCGGTGACCGGAAGCTCTACCTCTCACCCGTCATGGACCTGTTTGACCGGCAGATCATCTCCTACGCAATCGGCACTTCACCCAATCTCGAGCTGGCAAATGCATCGCTGCGCGGCGCCCTGGCCACGCTGGAGGACGGGCAGAAACCACTCGTGCACTCCGACCAGGGATTTCAGTATCAGCACAACTCCTGGCGCACGCTCTTGGCGGACGCCGGCGCGGTCCAATCGATGTCCCGCAAAGCCAACTGCTATGACAACGCCGTCATGGAGAACTTCTTCGGTCACCTCAAAGAAGAGCTCTTCCACCGTGTCCGGTTCCTCAACGCTGACGCCCTGGCCGCGGCACTGCACGAATACATCCGCTGGTACAACACCGAACGAATCTCCACCAAGCTCAAGGGTCTGAGTCCGGTACGGTATCGTGCCCAGATGCTTGCGGCATAGGTCCCTCTTAGCCGCCCTTATCGGTCCCCTAATCCGTCTGGCGGAGGGCACAGACAACCGATGCCCTAACCTATGCTCTGGCGCAAGATGTACGGTCGTTGGATGAGAGCAGAACTCATCGATCCACGGGATCAAACCATGCAGGTCAACGATCCGACGTACCGCGTCTACTTCTGGGCCGAAGACGCCGCGAAACAGGAGTGGGAGCTTTCGGGCGCGGACCTCAATGAAGTGCTCGAGTGGATTCCTGCCCATTCTCGAGGTCGCTCCCACAGCCTCTGGGCGGTAACGCGCCTCCCAGGTGAGGTCTGCTTGGTTCGTCTGCAAGGTATCGACCTCGACACTCGACCGGACGCTTGGCCGAGCTGGGCCCGGAGGGTTCATCTGTAGCGCCGATGACGACGACACCCTCATTCCCGCGCTGCGGATGACCGCTGCACCGTGCCGGACTGGCCTCCAGATCGAGACTCATCGTGCGCTGCCCCCAGAGAAACCTCAAACGGACACCTACCTCAACAGCCAGAACTTCCAGCAACGACAGAAGTCCCCGCCCCAAATGGGACGGGGACTTCTGCGAAGAGCCGATCACTAGCCACTAAAGTGGATACATCGCAATTGCGAGTCCAACTTTCGGGGAGCAGTTCAGCGCCGCGGGCCCTTCTTGTGTTGCGTCGGGAGCTGTTGTGCCTGGCTGCCTCGGTATCCCGGCGAGCCGGGCGGCGCTACTTTGCCAGGAACCCCAGCAGCAGCTCGTTAACCTCGGTGGCGTGCGTCCACAGCATGCCGTGCGGGGCGCCCTCGATCTCCACGTACTCGGCGCTGGGCAGCGCCTTGGCGAACCGCCGGCCGGTGGCGTCGATTGGCAGGATATTGTCTGCGGTGCCATGGACAATCAGCGTGGGGACGTCGATTTTCGGGATGTCGCCCCGGAAGTCCGTGAGCCAGGAGGGCTGGGCGGCCACGGAGGCCGTGGCGCCGCCCGAGGATGCCAGGTTCCACCCGGCCCGCATCACTTCCTCGCTCAGCCGGGGGGTGCCCAGGAAGGTGTCGCTGTTGTAGAAGTTCTTGAAGAACTCGGTGAAAAAGGCGTAGCGGTCCGTGGTCACGGCCTCCAGCAGGCCGTCGAATACGGACTGCGGGACGCCGTCGGGGTTGTCGTCGGCCTGCAGCAGGTACGGCTCCAGGGAGCCGAGGAACACGGCTTTGGCCACCCGGGCCGAGCCGTAGGTGCCGAGGTACCGGCCCGCCTCGCCGGTACCCATCGAGAAGCCCACCAGCACGGCGTCGTTCAGGTCAAGCGTGGTGAGCAGGGTGTCGAGGTCGGCGGCGAAGGTGTTGTAGTCATAGCCGTCAGTGGGCTTGCTGGACTGTCCAAAGCCGCGGCGGTCGTAGGTGATCACCCGGTGGCCGGCGCCCAGCAGTGCCGTGGTCTGCTTCTCCCAGGAGGATCCGTCCAGTGGATAGCCGTGGATCAGGACTACCGGCTGCCCGCTCCCGTGGTCTTCGTAGTAGAGCTCAATGTCGGTGCTGTTCTCGGTTCCAACCTTGATGTAAGCCATATCAGCGGTCCTCTCGGTACGGTTCGGAAGTCAGTTTGTGCGGGAGCGGCACGGTTCAGCTGCCACTGTAGGGAACCAACGCCGTCCGGCCAGCGAGTGTTCCCGGGGCCGCATTTGGTGCGGGCATACCCCTGGGGGTATAGTCGTCGTGACGGACCTACCCAAAGGAGAACCAGATGTGCCGACAGGTTGCATGCAAGAAGTGCGGTAAGACCACCTGGGCGGGCTGCGGCCAGCACGTTGACCAGGTCATGCGGGGCGTCAAGGGCGCCGACCGCTGCAAGGGTCACGAGGGTGAAGTCAGCACCAAGACCGGCTTCTTCGCCAAGCTCTTCGGCCGCTAAACCGATTCTCCCGCCGGAACGAAAAGGTCCCTGCCGCACCCGCTGCAGCAGGGGCCTTTTCCGTTAACCGGCCCTAGTCCAGCAGCGCCCTCGCCACCACGTCGGTCAGTTCGTGGATCACGGCCAACCGTTCCTCGCTCTCGAGGTCCTCGCCCCAGGTGTAAATCGTGAGCGCGTAGGACCGCTCGCCGGTGGTCAGGAGCGCCGCGTCGTGGACGTAGCCCTCCACCTCGCCGTACTTGTGCTGCACAGTGATCTCCGGGCCGACTGCGGCGGGAATGAGCCGTTCGTTGTTGGTCTCCTGCATGTAGCCCAGCAGCTCCCGGGTGTGCTCCGCGTTGAGCAGCTGCCCGGTGGACAGTTGCTGGAGCAACCCCGCCATCTCGGCCGGTGTCAGCAGGTTCAGTTCCGGGTCGTAGCTGATCCCGATCGATGCGGCGTACGCGATCAGCTTCGGGTAGCCGATGTCCTGCATCAGCAGCAGCCAGGAGTCGTCGCTGCTCGTGTTGACCATCGCCTGGAGCTGGAACGCGGCGTCATAGCTGCCCAGCGGCGCGTCCAGGGATTTCTCGCCGGTTTCCACCAGATGGTAGTAGGCAGCCGCCGTGATGATCTTTGCCGTGCTCGCTGCCACAAATTCGGCCCCGTCGCCGTAGCTGCGCGGCTCCCCGCCGCGGGTGTCCGCCACTGCGACGCCGATCCGGTAGCGGGAGTTCTCGGCCAGGATCCGCGGGATCTCGGCGTCGAGGTCGACGGCGGCCCGCGGAGCCTGCGCCGCCGGAGCCGCACCGGGCTGACCGGGCCACTGGTCCTTCAGGCTGGACAGGAAGCCCGAGGCCGGAACGGGACCGGTGCGCACAACGGCCAGGATTCCCACGCCGAGCAGCACCAGGACCGTCACCGCCCAGACCAGGAGCAGCTTGCTCCGGGCGCTGAGGGTTTTGGCGGCCGGGCGGGAGGGTCCCGAGGTGTTCATGGTGCAGGACCTTCCGGGTCAACAAGAGGGGGATTCCTTGAAATGTATGCCGGGAGGCGGGGCAAGTCCACGCCCCGCGCGGGGCGGCGCCAAGCTGAGGGGAAACTCCCAGCTCTGACTTTGTCGGGCGTGCCACCGCGGTCGGCGCAGCCTGCGCCGTCGGCCCGTGCGGCCCCGCTAGGCTGGCAGGTATGCCGAGGAAAATTACTGTCAGCCTGCCGGATGCGACCCTGCGCCAGTACCTCAGGCCGCACCCCGACGTCGACGTCGTCGAGTGGGACCTGTCCGGGGAACCTCCCCGGCCGCGGATCGACATTGTGGTGCCGCCCTACATGGGCGGTCCGGGCGTCCTGCGCAGCCTGGCGGCCGTGGAAACCGGGCTCGTGCAGGGCCAGTCGATTGGATATGACGGTGTTGCGGAGGCGCTGCCGCCGGGCCGGGTGTTTGCCAATGCCGCCGGCGTCCACGAAACCTCCACCGCGGAGCTGGCCCTTGCCCTGGTCCTGGCCAGCCAGCGCGAGTTCCCGCGGCAACTGCAGAACCAGCAGGAGGGCCGCTGGGAGACCCGCTCCACGGCCAGCCTCGCGGACCGCAAGGTACTGCTGGTCGGCTACGGCGGCGTTGGCAAGGCGATCGAGGACCGGCTCCTGCCCTTTGAAACCACCGTCACCCGCGTGGCCAGCACGGAACGGGCCGAGCCGCGGGGCCACGTCCACGGCATCACCGAACTGCCCGCCCTGCTGCCGGAGCACGACATTGTGATCGTGGGGGTCCCGCTCAACCACGCCACGCATCACCTCATCGACGATGCCTTCCTCGCGGCCATGCCCGACGGCGCCTTGCTGGTCAACGTGGCCCGCGGACCCGTCGCGGATACCGAAGCCCTGATCCGGCATACCGCCACTGGCCGGATCCGGGCGGCCCTGGACGTCACTGATCCGGAGCCGCTGCCGCAGGACCACCCGCTGTGGCGGACGCCAGGCGTGATCATCAGCCCGCATGTGGGCGGGGATACCTCGGCGATGCTCCCGCGGATGGGCCGGCTGCTCCAGCGGCAGATCGACCTGATGCTGACGGGCGAGCCGCCGGCGAACGTGGTGCTGGGCGGCTAAACCAGCTGCGGACCGGCCCGCTCCTTGGTTATCCCCGCAAAGAAACCGTTCGCTCATTGGTATCGGCTGCCGGGCAACAATTCGGGGACGAGTGTTTGGCCAGAGTATCCGCTCGGTGCTAACCCACTAATAATGAGGAAATGACGGCCCCGTGTAGACACCCAGTTTTCGATCCCGGCGGACGATCTTCGGTGGTCTTGGCGGTCAGTGCCATCCTGGCAGCTGGCGCTGCCTCCGGATGTGCTTCCTCGCCAGGGAACGAAGAACCTGCTTGTTTCCCGCCCGCCTTTGCAGTGAACCCGTCCAGCGCGAAGCCCGGCGACAAGGTGACGGTCAGGGCACCAGACGCTGACTGCAATCCCCGCTACGGCCAGAACGCCAGCATCCAAGTGACTGTCACCGATGCGACGAGCGTCGCGGTCATCAACACCACTGCCCCGATGAATGACGCGGGTGGCTTCATTTACAGCTTTGAGGTCCCAGCTCAAATGGCCGCCGGCGAGGCGGCTGTCACTGCCATCCCGTTCAACATCGACTGGTGCGATGACACTGGCAAGAACACCAGGGCCGACGGCGCAGCTGCCACTTTGCAACGGGCGTCGTGTGTTACGCCAATGAAACCACTGAGCATCACCCGTTAGGGCCGGCCGGCATCTGCCCACCCCCGCGAGATCGTCACTTCACAGCCCTCCGAGCCAAACGTTCCCTGGCGCGGGCCAGCTATTCGAGGCCGGCAGGGATGAGGGCTAAACGACCCTGAGCAGCCTGCGGTCCAAGCGTCGGGGGCGCTGGCGAACCGGGCCGCCGTGGTCCGTTGCAGGTATGGAAAGACGGCAGCCCTGAACGCTCCGGGTGGCGTTCCCCCAATGATGCAACCCGGGGCGGGTATGCAGCCCAAGATCCTGCGTAGGGGCGGTGGAAAGACGGGTAGCGGGTACGCGAGCCCCAGGCGTGGCACCATCGTATGCTCTGGTTCGGCGGGGGTATCCAGTCAGAAAGCGCTCCGATTGTTAGGGGAACCAACCATGCAACCATCTGCCCGCCCACCCTTCCACCGGGCCCCGAGGCGCCGCTTGGCCAGGACGGCCATTATCGTGGCGCTCGCGCTGCTGATCAGCAGCTTCGGCCCCTTGGGGGGGATGCACAACCTCTTCCGGCCCGATGTGGCCGAGGCCGCGGTTCCCTCGAGCGCCACAGATATGACGAAGGTACCGCACTACTTTGGCCCCTACCCCAACTGGGCGAACAGCCCTCAAACGTTGGCGGACGCGATGGTGAAGATCAGCGTCGGGACCCCGACGCCGGTCCTGTTCGGCAACCCGCTGGTCGAGCGCAAGTACGCAACCGACTACGCGAAGCCGACGGGTGAGTTGGGTCCGGTGCTGGTGGTGCTCGACCATACCAAGCTGCCTGCCGGCACACTCAACGACTTTCAGAGCTGGAACCAGGGCACCGCCGGAGCGAGCCCGACCACCTCGGCGGGCAACACCTTCTACGCGCTGGTGCTCCGACCCACCGGCACCGCGGGGGAGTACACCGTCGTCTACGCCAGCAACGAGCTGAAGGTGCCCACCCCGACGGTGAGCACCGGTGAGGTCGAGACCTATTCCGTGCCAGCGGTGACGGTGCAGAAGGACGACGTGATCGGCTTCTACGGCCAAGGCATTCCGATCGACACCGGAGTCCCCGCCAATGGCGACACCTTAAGCACACCGGCGAGCGGTGACCCGGCGCTGGCCACCAACGTCGTCCCGGCCAAGGACAGCACGGTCAAGCTCGGTGCCTCGAACTACCCGGACTTCTCCCACGACCGCACGTACTCCTTTGGGGCCGACGTCACGCCGAGCATCACCGACCCGGGCACGGGTGCGGAAGCGACGGCCGCTGTCGACCCGAAGACGGGTGCCATCTCCGGTGTCACCGTGACCAGCCCGGGCGCTGGCTACGTGGTCCCGCCCACTGTGGAGATCACGACCGCTGGCGTCACCCCGACCACGATGGCCAAGGCCACCGCCAAGATCGCCACCGGCGTCATCACCAGCATCGACGTCAACGAGACCGGCTACGGGTTCACCGCGCCATCCGTGACCCTGGCGGGCGGGAATCCCACTGCGGGCTCCGAGGCACATGCGCTGGCCAGCGGTACAGTCGACAACCTGAAGCTGACCGACGGCGGCAAGGGCTATCAGACCCAGCCGCTGGTGAACATCTCCAAGCCTGACCTCGCCGACGGCGAGCAGGCCACCGGCAGCGCAACGATGGACGCCAACGGCGTGGTCACCGGCGTCGGGATTGCGAACGCCGGCAGCGGGTACACCTCAGCCCCTACCGTGACCGTCAGCGACGCCAGCAAGACCGCTCCCGACCAGGAGGCCAAGGTTGAGGCCACCATCGGCGTTACCCGCATAGACGTCACCGACGGCGGCGCGGGCTACGGTTCAGCACCGACCGTGACGATCGCCGACACCGTAGGCACTCCAGACAAGGGCGCCAGCGCCACCGCCAAGGTGGCGGTCAAGGGCTCGGTTACCGACATTGTGGTCACCACCCCCGGAGCGGGATACCTCACCCCGGGGATCAAGAAGTTCGTCGACACCCTTCCGGGGCAGGGAGAGGCGAACGCCAACGACCTGGGCCAGTACATCCCGGTCGCGGTGCCGGACACCACTACCTACCCCGGCACCGACTACTACGAGATCGCGGTCGTGCAGTACCGGATGAAGTTCCACCGCGACCTGCCGGCCACTTTGCTCCGCGGGTACGTTCAGCTCTCGACCAGCGTCGTCCCGGGCAAAAAGGTCGCCCTCGGCAACGCCAACCTCGACCCCGTCATTCCCGACAGTCCCATCAGCTTCAGCGGAGTGGATAAGCCGCACTACCTCGGCCCCACGATCATCGCAACGAAGAACAAGCCCGTCCGGGTACTGTTCCGCAACCTGCTGCCCACCGGCGTGGATGGTGACCTGTTCCTTCCGGTCGACACCTCTGTGATGGGTGCGGGTGCCGGTCCCAGCATGATGACGCTGGACCCCACCACCAAGATCCCGGTGGACATGGCGAAGGATGAGAAGAGCGTCCTCGACGGCGTGCGCAACCCGATGTGCGGCGAGACGCCGAAGCCGACTACTTGCTACTCGGAGAACCGTGCCACATTGCACCTGCACGGCGGTATCACCCCGTGGATCAGCGACGGCACACCGCACCAGTGGGTCACCCCGACCGGTGAGAACACCGCGTACCCGAAGGGCGTGAGCGTCAGCAATGTGCCGGACATGCCGGATCCCGGCCCCGGCGCGGAGACCTTCTTCTACACCAACCAGCAGAGCGCGCGGATGATGTTCTACCACGACCACTCGTGGGGCATCACGCGGCTCAACGTGTACGCCGGCGAGGAAGCCGGCTACATGATCACCGACGACACCGAGCAGAAGCTGATGGCTCCCGGCGGGGCCCTCGACGGTCTCGGCATGGGGACCTCGCTCACCATTCAGGACAAAACCTTCGTGCCGAGCGCGAAGCGGATGGCCCAGCTTGACCCGACCTGGGACCCGAAGAAGTGGGGCGGTGAGGGCAACCTCTGGCAGCCGCACGTTTACATGCCCGCGCAGAACCCCAGCGACCCCAGCGGGATGAGTGCGTTCGGCCGCTGGTTCTACGGCCCATGGTTCTGGCCGCCGGCCAAGGACGCCAAGTACCCGCCGATGGCCAACCCCTACTACGACCCCGCCTGCGACCCTAACGTGGCTGACTTCTGCGAGCCGGCCGTGATCCCGTCGACACCCAACAACTCGGTCGGCATGGAGGCCTTCCACGACACGCCGGTTGTGAACGGCACCGCCTACCCAACGACGACCATGGACCCGAAGACGTACCGGTTCCGGATCCTCAATGGCTCCGATGACCGGTTCTGGAACCTTTCCTGGTACGTCGCCGATCCCGCCACCGGCACCGAGGTCGCGCTGAAGTCCAGCGAGGTCTCCATGGCGCAGACCGACCCCGTCGTCACACCGACGCCGGACACCACAAAGAGCCCCAAGGGCCCTGACTGGATCCAGATCGGCAACGAGGGCGGCTTCCTGCCGACCCCGGCGGTGGTCCCGGCCCACGAGACGACGTGGATCACCGACCCGACCCGGTTCGACGTCGGCAACGTCGACCAGCACTCGCTGCTGCTCGCGCCGGCCGAACGGGCCGACGTGATCGTCGACTTCTCGGCTTACAAGGGGAAGACGCTGATCCTCTACAACGACGCACCGGCGGCGTTCCCGGGCCGGATCCCCGGCTACGACTACTACACCGGAGGACCGGACATGTCCCCGGCCGGCGCTCCTTCGACCCTGCCCGGTTACGGACCCGACACCCGTTCGGTCATGCAGGTCAAGATTTCGAACGCCGCACCCGCGCTCGCCTTCGACCGGCCGAACACCACGGCCGACCAGATGGGCAAGCTGATGGCGGCTTTCGATCACCACACCGACGCGGCCGGCAACCCCGCCGGGGTCTTCGAGTCCAGCCAGAACCCGATCGTGGTCGGCCAGGCAGCCTACAACCAGGCCTACGGGAAGAGCTTCGTCAACAGCGGCTACTGCAACGCGGCCGCCAACCCCGCAGCCAAGTGCGACGGCTTCGCCAGGATCGCCGAGCAAGGAGGAGACACGTTCAAGTTCGACACCCTGTTGGGCCCGCAGCTCAGCATCCCCATTGAGGGCAAGAGCGTCCACGACGAGATGAACTCGGCTAACTTTGACGAGTGGGGCCGGATGAGCGGCAACATCGGGTTGGAGGCGCCCGGAGCAACACCGCTATTGCAAAACGTCATTCTCTACCCGTTCGTCAACCCCGTCACGGAGAAGCTGGACGGCACCAAGGGCACGAACAGCCTCAACGTGACCCCGATCTCCACCAACGCCGACGGCACGCAGATCTGGAAGATCACCCACAACGGCGTGGACACCCACCCGCTGCACTTCCACCTCAACGACGTGCAGGTGTTGAACAGGGTCACCTGGGACAACATCATCATCCCGCCCGAACCGACAGAACTCGGCTGGAAGGACACCGTGCGTGTCAGCCCACTGGAGGACACGATTGTGGCGGTCCGTCCCATCGTGCCGAAACTCCCGTTCGCCATCCCGGACAGCAACCGGCCACTCAACCCGATGATGCCGCTGGGCGCCAAAGGCTCGACGACCGGCCCGAACGGGTCCGAAGCCGGGTTCAACAACACCGACACCAACGGTAACCCGATAGCCCCGATCAGCAACGACATGACCAACTTCGGCTGGGAGTACGTGTGGCACTGCCACATCCTCAGCCACGAGGAGATGGACATGATGCGGCCCATCTCGGTCAGCACGCCTCGCACGCTCCCCGACGCGTCGGTGGTCAGCTTCACTCGACCCACCAATGACGTGTTGCTGAGCTGGACTGACGGGACCCCGGTGTCGATCACCGATCCCACAACCTGGGGCAACGCCAAGAACGAGATCGGCTACAGGATCGAGCGTGCGCCACTGACCAACGGCACGGTCGGCGCCTTCGCACAGGTCGGCACCACACTGGCGAACGTCTCCACCTACATCGACAAGACCGCCGGGACCGGGCAGTACGCCTACCGGGTAACGGCGTGGAACGCGGCGGGGAACACGGTGTCCGCACCGCTGCTTACCGCTTCCACCACGCCGACGGTGACCACTAAGAGCCCCGCATCCGGGGCGACCGGGGTGGCGACCAACATCCGGCCGACCGTCACGTTCAACGAAGCAG
The DNA here is from genome assembly GCF_029960715.1 of Arthrobacter sp. AL05. Classification (NCBI taxonomy): domain Bacteria; kingdom Bacillati; phylum Actinomycetota; class Actinomycetes; order Micrococcales; family Micrococcaceae; genus Arthrobacter; species Arthrobacter sp. AL05. The sequence continues at coordinate 318,463 of NZ_JASBRC010000001.1, read as the reverse complement.
TCACGGGCGTCAGCAACACCTCGTTCGCGTTGAAGCAGGGCAACACGGCCGTTCCGGCTTCGGTGACCTACAACGCGACGACGTTGACGGCCACCCTCGTCCCTACGGCTGCACTGGCCGCTGACAAGCCCTACACCCTCTCGGTGACCACGGCCATCAAGAGCGTTTCGGGCGGATCGGTAGCGGCGACGAGTTGGGGCTTCATCACCGGACCCGGCCCGACAGTCACCACCACCAACCCCGCCGCCGGGGCCACCGGCGTCGGTCTGGGCACGATCTTCGCGCGGACACCGTTGAGTGCAACGTTCAGCGAAGCCGTGACCGGCCTGCCCGCCACCGCCGCCAGTACGCCCAACTTCACCCTGAAGCTGGGGGCGGCGACCATCGCCTCGAAGGTGACCTACAACGCGATCACCCGGGTCGCCACGTTGACGCCGGACGCTCCGTTGGCCAGTGACCGCACCTACACGCTGTCCCTGAGCAACGCAGTCAAGGACGTGGCCGGCAACCCGCTCACCGCCAAAACGTGGACCTTCATCACCGGTCCCGCCCCAGTCGTCACGGCTCGGACCCCGGCGATCAACGCCACCAGGGTCAGCCGGACGGCGAACATCACCGCCACATTTAGCGAGGCGGTCACCGGTCTGCCAAACACGGCCACGGCGAACGGGAACTTCACTATCAAGCGGACGTCGAACGGCGCCGCCTTCACCGCAACGGTCAGCTACTCCAGCCTCACAAGGGTGGCAACGCTGAATCCGACCGGCACGCTGCTGGCCAACACCCAGTACACCGTCACCCTCAGCAGCGGGATCAAGGACACCGCTGGCAACCTGCTAACGCCCGTCACCTGGAACTTCACAACGGGCAACTAGCATTTTAGCAACGCTCACCGCCGCCCGGCCCCCAGGCCGGGCGGCGGTGAGCGTTGCTAGCCCCGCATCGGCACTGCTACCCAGAACGAGGAGACGATCATGTCGAGAGGAACGCCCCATCGGACCCGGGAGCGGGAATCCCGAGCCCGGGGACCCCTGGTCCGGCGGCTCCTCGGGATGTTGTTCGCAGCGCTCACCCTGGTGCTGGCGGTGCCCGCGGCCCCGGCATGGGCGCACGCCGAGCTTGTATCCACGACGCCGGACGAAGGCGCCGTGCTGGCCGTTGCGCAGAGATCGGTAGAACTCGCCTTCGACGAGCCGGTCTTCCTGGTCCCCGACGGCTTTCAGCTTTACGACGGCAGCGGGGGTCATCGCCCCGTGCCTGTCGAGGCGCTGGACACGACGGTCCGGGTTACCCTGCCACCGGATCTCGCCGAGGGCAGCTACGTGCTTGGCTGGCGGGTGGTTTCCGACGACTCGCACCCTGAATCCGGGGTGCTGTCGTTCGCAGTGGGCAGGGCCAGCGCCGCGGTCCCGACCATCGTCGAAAGTGACACCCGGCCGGTGGACGTCCTGTACGGGGCACTCGGCGCTTTCGGATATCTGGGCTTGTTCTGTCTCGTGGGTTTCACGGTTTTCGACTTGTTTGTTGCCCGCACCACCGCAGCGGGTCGTCGGCTCCCCTGGGTGGCCGCACTCGTCGCTGTTAGCGCCTACGTCGTGCTGGTGCCACTCACCGTGGTGCGGGAGCGGGGGTTGGGTCTCGGCGCGCTATTGGATCCGGCTCTCGTCCTCACCGGATGGTTCGGGGCTGCCGCGCTGACCCTGGTCCTTGCCGCCTCCGGGGTGGCACTGATGCTGCTGCGGCCACTGCTGCCGCGCCGGGAGGGCTTCTGGGTCGGGACGGTGGGAGCCGGAGCGGCGCTGGTCTCGGTGCTGCCTGTCGGCCACACCCGGACCTTCGGACCCAGCTGGCTGGTGATGGGCGCCGACCTGGTCCACGCCGGGACGGCAGCTGTTTGGCTGGGTGGCCTCGCGGCCCTGGTCATCCACCTCGCCCGCGCCCGACGCCGGAAGGGCGACGCTGCCGAGGCGGCCGTGGTCCTGGGCAGGTTCTCCACGCTGGCCGGTGGCATCGTTGTCCTGCTGGGCGTCACCGGCGCCGTCCTGGCCGTGGTGATGGTCGGTTCGGTGGCGGCCCTCGTTGGCAGTTCGTATGGTCTGCTTCTGCTGGCCAAACTTGGCATGGTCGTCATCATTGGCGCACTTGCGGCGTGGAACCGATTCGGGCTCGTCCCTCGCCTGAAGCGCGAGGGAATCACGGGGAGCGCCTGGCCCCGGCTGGCGCTGGCCATCCGCGTGGAAGCGGTGGGGGTGGTGCTGGTCGTTGGACTTACCTCGGCCCTGACGCTGCAGAACCCCCGCGCCACCGATAACCCCGCTGAACTGGTTGCGGCGGCAGCCGAGGCATCCACTTCAGTCGGCACCCCGGTGCTTGCCGAGCTCGGCACCGGCCACCTGACCGGACGGTTCAGCCCGGGCACGGCAGGGACAAATGTCATCACCTTCGACCTCACCGACGCCGGGGGCGCTCCCATCGTGCCCCTCGGCATGCCGCAGGTCAGTGTGGCTGAGCCGAACCTGAGTCTCGGACCGCTGGCCGCCGAGGTCCAGCCCGGAGAAACGCCGGGCAGCTACCGGGCCGTGGTCGTGTTGCCGGTGGCGGGTCAATGGAAGATCACCGCCGCCGTCCGGGTCAACGAGCTGGAGCAGCCCGCGGCCGTCGCCGATGTGGTCGTGGTGCGCTGAGGCAGGCCGGTCCCAACTTGGCGTGCGACGCCGCCCCGGACGTCCCCCGGGGTGAGGACGCAAAACTCGTTGCCGCCGGGGCCCTCGCTGGAAACACCCCAGCCGAGCGCCGCCGCCCAAAACCGGCCGACTTCGACGGTGGCACCCCGGCTACGCGCGCTTTCCAGTCCGTGTGTTTCCTCCGGTGGCTGCCGGGTCTCCGGTCCCCGCGGTGTCCACCACGCGAGCTACACCGGGCCGGCGACCGGGCGCACCGGCCAGGCGCTCAGTTTTTCTTCAATTCCTCGGCGAGCATCACGAGGATGCCGCTGGGCCCGCGGACGTACGTGAGCTTGTAGATGTCTTTGTAGGTCGCCACGCCGCGAAGCGGATAGCAGCCGTGCCTTGCGGCTATTTCCAGGGCCTCGTCGATGTCAGCAACTGAGAACGCGACCCGGTGCATGCCAATCTCGTTGGGACGCGTGGGCGCCGTCTCGATCGCATCGGGGTGGATGTACTCAAAGAGTTCGAGGCGGCCGTGACCGTCCGGCGTTTCGAGCATGGCAATGTTGGCGTGATTGCCGTCAAGCCCGACGGCGGTGTCGGTCCAATCGCCGCTGACGGTGTCCCGGCCAACGACCGCGAGACCGAGGTCGGTGAAGAAAGCGATCGCTGCCTCCAAGTCGCGGACGGCGATGCCGACGTTCTCAAGTCTGATGTTCATGCCCTTCACGCTACCGAGCCGGCCCGGTCCAGATCCAGCGTCGACGGGCTACACGCCACCATATAATTCGAGGATGCCAATCACGCGCCTTGACCGAAGCAACTTCGTCCAGCCGTACGCCCTCCAGCAGTCCGGAAGCGAGCTGTGAGCGGCGGTCTCGTCGCCCTTCTGGACGACATCGCAGCCCTGGCCAAGATTGCGGCCGCCTCGGTGGACGACGTCGCAGCCGGAGCGGCCAAGGCGGGGGCCAAGGCAGCGGGCGTGGTCATTGACGACGCCGCCGTCACCCCGCAGTACGTGTCCGGGGCGGACCCGTCCCGCGAACTGCCGATGATCAAGCGGATCTTCTGGGGCTCGCTGCGAAACAAACTTTTGATCATCCTGCCGGCGCTGCTGCTCATCAGCGCCTTCATCCCTGGGGTCATTCCGTTCATCCTTATGCTGGGCGGCACCTACCTCTGCTATGAGGGTGCCGAGAAGGTCTGGCATAAGCTCCGCGGCCACCACGAGGCCGATGAAGAGACGCCGGCGGTCGACCGGGGCCCGGAGGCGGAGGCCAAGGTCACCAAGGGCGCGATCACTACGGACTTTATCCTCTCCTGCGAGATCATGGTCATCGCGATGAACGAGGTGTCCGCCGAGTCCCTGTGGACCCGGGCGGTCATCCTGGTGATTGTGGCGCTCGCGATCACGGTGGGCGTGTACGGAGCCGTCGCGCTCATCGTCAAGATGGACGACATCGGCCTGCACCTGACCACCAAGGAGTCGGCGGGCTCCCAGCGCTTCGGCGAGCTGCTCGTCAAGGGCATGCCCGCCGTCCTGACCACGATCACCGTTATCGGGACGGTCGCCATGCTGTGGGTCGGCGGCCACATCATGCTCCAGGGGGCCTACGACCTTGGCTGGCACCTGCCGTATGACCTGGTCCACGTCCTGGAAGCTCCCTTCGCCGGGATCCCGGTGGTGGGCGGCTTCCTGGCCTGGCTTGTGAACACCCTGTGCTCGGCCGTCCTTGGTCTCGCTTGGGGCCTCGTCGTCATGGCTGTCCTGCATCCGCTGCTCAAAGTGCTGCCGTTCGGCAAGAAGGAGGGCGGGCACAAAGAGGGCGACGTCCGCGCCGCGGTCGACTGAGATCCAACCCGGATCAGCCCTCAGAGGAACCCCGTCCGTTCCAAGCATCCGGACGTAAACTGAGCCTCGAATCACTTTGTGTGACACGTGGCTTGGAGTTCGGATGCTCTGGAAACTGCTCGTTGAATACTTACAGCCGCAACGGCGGCTGCTGCTCGCCGTCGTCGTCTTCCAGTTGGCGCAATCCATCGCGTCGCTGTACCTGCCCACGCTGAACGCGGACATCATCGACCAGGGTGTGGCGAAGGGGGACACCGACTACATCCTGCGCACCGGCGCCGTGATGCTGCTGGTGACCCTGCTGCAGATCGTGTGCGCCATCGCCGCCGTGTACTTCGGGGCGAAGGCGGCGATGGCGCTGGGCCGGGACGTGCGCGGGGCGATCTTCAGTAAGGTAGCGGCCTTCTCCGAACAGGAGGTCACCCACTTCGGCGCGCCGAGCCTGATCACCCGCTCCACCAACGATGTCCAGCAGGTCCAGCAGCTGGTGCTGATGTCCGCCACCCTGATGGTCACCGCGCCCATGCTCAGCATCGGCGGGGTGATCATGGCGATGCGGCAGGACCTGCAGCTGTCCTGGCTGATCGCGGTCAGCGTGCCGGTGCTGCTGGTCGCCGTGGGGCTCATCATCATCCGGATGGTGCCGCTTTTCCGGCTGATGCAGACCCGGATCGACACCGTAAACCGGGTGCTCCGCGAACAGCTCACCGGCATCCGGGTGGTGCGGGCCTTCGTCCGCGAGGACGTGGAGAGCGCCCGCTTCGGCCGGGCCAACGCGGACGTCACAGACACCGGACTGCGCGCCGGCCGCCTGATGGCGCTCGCGTTCCCCACCGTGATGCTGGTGCTGAATGTCTCCTCAGTGGCCGTGATCTGGTTCGGCGCGTTCCGGATCCAGGACGGCTCCATGCAGGTGGGCACCATGATCGCGTTCCTGAGCTACCTGATGCAGATCCTGATGTCCGTTATGATGGCGACGTTTATGGCGATCATGATCCCGCGCGCCGCGGTCTCGGCCGACCGGATCGGGAAGGTGCTCGGGACCGAGTCCAGCGTCCGCCCGCCGGAGCATCCGGTCGACTTTTCCGGGCGCACCGGCCGCGGTGAGCTTCAGATGCGCGACGTCGGTTTCGCCTACCCGGGTGCCGAACGGCCGGTCCTGTCCGGGATCAGCTTCACCGCCCGCGCGGGGCAGACGACGGCGATCATCGGTGCCACCGGTTCCGGCAAGACCACCCTGGTGAACCTGATGCCGCGGCTCTTCGACGCCACCTCCGGTTCGGTCCGGATCGACGGCGTGGACTTGCGCCAGCTGCACCCGGACCTGCTCTGGGGGCACATCGGCCTGGTCCCGCAGAAGCCCTACCTGTTTTCCGGGACCGTCCGCAGCAACCTGCTTTACGGCAAACCCGACGCCACGGAGGATGAAATGTGGCAAGCGCTGTCCATTGCGCAGGCGGAGGACTTTGTCCGCGAGATGGACGGCGGGCTGGATGCGGCCATCTCCCAAGGCGGCACCAACGTCTCCGGCGGGCAACGGCAGCGGATCGCGATCGCCCGGGCGCTGGTGAAACGGCCCGAGCTTTACATCTTTGACGACTCCTTTTCCTCGCTGGACACCGCCACCGATGCCCGGCTGCGGCGGGCGCTCAAGGAGCACACCGCCGGCGCCACCCTGGTGATCATCGCCCAGCGGGTCTCCAGCATTGTGGACGCGGACCAGATCCTCGTCGTCGACGACGGCAGGATCGTCGCGGACGGCACGCACGAGGAGCTGCTGGAGACCTCGGAGACGTACCAGGAGATTGTGAACTCCCAGCTCGCAGCGGAGGAGGCAGCATGAGCGGCACCAACAGCACCGGCCCGCGGACCGCAGCTGACGGACGGGTGCCCGGCGGGGGAACCGGGAAACCCGGCGGACCTGCCGCCGTCGAGCGCATTCCCCGTCCGCGCGGCGGCCCCGGCCACGGCGGACCCTTTGCCGGGATGAACGTGCCCGCGGAGAAGGCGATGAACTTCGGCCCGTCCGCGAAGCGGCTGCTCGGCCAGCTGCACCCGGAGCGGCTGTGGTTGACCCTGGTCCTGGGACTCGCGGTGGTGAGCGTGGCGTTCTCGGTGATCGGCCCGCGGCTCCTCGGTGAGGGCACCAACCTGATCTTCGCCGGCGTCGTGTCCAAGCAGCTGCCCGCAGGGGTGAGCCAGGCCCAACTGATCGCCCAGCTGCGCGCCGCGGGGGAGAACCAAAAAGCGGACATGCTCAGCGCCATGACGCTGACGCCCGGGGTTGGGATCGACTTCACCGCGCTGTCCTCAGTGCTGTTGTGGGCGCTGGTGCTCTACGTGCTGGCCTCGGCGTTCAGCTGGGTGCAGGCGTACGTGCTCAACGGGATTGTGCAGCGCACCGTGTTCCGGCTGCGCGAGCGGATCGAAGCCAAGATCAACCGGCTGCCGCTACGCTACTTCGACTCGGTGCAGCGCGGCGAGCTGCTCAGCCGCGTCACCAATGATGTGGACAACATCTCCCAAAGCCTGCAGCAGTCCATCAGCCAGGCCGTCACCTCGCTGCTGACCGTGCTGGGCGTGCTGATCATGATGTTCATCCTCTCGCCCACGCTGGCGCTAATCGCACTGGTGACAATTCCGCTGACGCTGGTGACGACAGCGCTGATCGCCAAGCGCTCGCAGAAACTGTTTGTGGCCCAGTGGAAGCACACCGGTGAGTTGAACGGCCAGATCGAGGAGACCTACACCGGGCACGCGCTGGTGAAGGTCTTCGGCCGGCAGCGCGAGGTGGAGGAGACGTTCCGGCAGAAGAACGCGGAGCTGTACCAGGCGAGCTTTGGCGCGCAGTTCATTTCCGGGCTGATCATGCCGGCCATGACGTTCATCGGGAACCTGGTCTACGTGGGGATCGCCGTGGTGGGTGGGCTGCAGGTGGCTTCCGGAGCCATGCAGCTCGGAGACGTGCAGGCGTTCATCCAGTACTCCCGGCAGTTCACCCAGCCGCTGGCCCAGCTGGGGTCCATGGCGAACCTGCTGCAATCCGGTGTGGCCAGCGCCGAGCGGGTGTTCGATCTGCTGGACACCGAGGAGCAATCGGCTGATCCTGTTCCCGGGGCCGCGCCGGAGTCCAAGCGCGGGCGGCTGGTGTTCGAGGACGTGTCCTTTGCGTACACGCCGGACAAGCCGCTGATCGCGGACCTGAATCTGGTGGCCGAGCCGGGGCAGACTGTGGCCATTGTGGGCCCCACCGGAGCCGGGAAGACCACGCTGGTGAACCTGATGATGCGCTTCTACGAGCTCGACGCCGGGCGGATCACACTGGACGGCGTGGACGTCACCGCGATGACCCGCAACGAGTTGCGCTCACGGATGGGCATGGTGCTGCAGGACACCTGGCTGTTCGGCGGGACCATCCGGGACAACATCGCCTACGGCCGGCCTTCCGCTTCCGAGACGGAGATCATGGAAGCGGCGAAGGCCACTTACGTGGACCGGTTCGTCAGGTCCTTGCCGGAGGGCTACGACACCGTGCTCGACGACGAGGGCGCCAACGTCTCGGCGGGGGAGAAGCAGCTGCTCACCATTGCCCGGGCGTTCCTGGCCCGGCCCTCGGTGCTGATCCTGGACGAGGCAACATCGTCGGTGGATACGCGGACCGAGGTCCTGGTGCAGAAGGCGATGAGCGCGCTGCGGTCGGACCGGACCTCGTTCGTCATCGCCCACCGCCTCTCCACCATCCGCGACGCCGACCTCATCCTGGTGATGGAGGCCGGCCAGATCGTCGAGCAGGGCACGCACGCGTCGCTGCTGGAGGCTGGCGGGGCGTATGCGCGGCTGTACGAGGCGCAGTTCGCGGCCCCGGTGGCGGAGGTTTAGCGCGCCCGCAATGCGGTCTCCCTGCCTTGGTACTCACCCAGTTCTGCTCTCCGAAGTGCTCCTGCTCGCGCCGCGCCGGTCGTTGAGTGGGTATTACTGCAACGGATTGGTTTCCCCGTAGTTTCTTGGCGGTCAATCTCGCATCTTCCTACCGTAAAGCTCGGCGATCCAAGTTTCGTTAATTCCTCGGTTCGCCCTCCCCGTGAGCCGTATGGCGGAGGGCCAAGAGGACTTTGCGGTTGTAAATCGGGAGGCCGTTCCCAAGCTACACAGCGTGCCGCAGCTAGGAGATCGAGTGAATTGGCGGCCGAGTTGCAAGGGGACGCGCGTCAACCAGACTTATCGTATGTCGGGCATTCTGTGCCGCCGGTCACTGGATCTCTTCACTGAGACGCCTGCGTGGCGTGCCTCGCCCGCAGCTCTTCAAAGTAGGATTGACTGAAGGATTTGCTTCAGTTGGAACTGATGCCACGACAGAAGGCATAGATTTGATACTTAGCTACAAGACCCGTGAGCTGAAGAGAGCGTGTCTAGAGCCTGAGTACGCTACCCGACAGTTAGGGCCCGAGTTGACTCATTTCCTCCATGCTCGACTAGCCGACCTGGACGCTGCGGACCACCTAATAGACCTGCCTATCGGTGTAGATCTTGCCGCGTCGACGCTAGATCGTATACCTGTCCACATACTCGAACATCACTACGCGCTAGCGCGGGCGGACCATGCAATGATCTGGACAGCTGATTCCTCAGAACCCGACTGGAGCAAGGTGAACCGATTGCAGTTGACCGACCTGCCGGAATTTTCAAAATGACGACGACCCAAGACTTCGTGCCGCACTGGGCCAGCCCACCTGGCGACACAATAAACGACCTGATTCGCAGCAAGGACCTTTTTCCAGACGATATCGCTGGCGCATGCGGACTTGATGCGGCCGAATTTGACTTGCTTATTCAAGGTGTTCTTACCATAAATGCGTCCCTGGCTGAGGCTTTATCCTCAAGTCTCGGCGGTAGTACCTCGTTCTGGCTTCGAAGGGAGGAACGGTTCCGTGAGATGCAGGCGACTCTGGAAGCGGACCAGTGGGTTCAGTCATTGCCTCTAAAGTCTATGAAGAAGCTCCAATGGTTGGACGTTCCCTCCGGGTGGCGAGATCGAATCGATGCGTGCTTCGACTATTTCGGTATCGATTCCCTAGACAGTTGGAAGACCACGTACTCCGCTCAGTTGGCGGGTGTGCAGTTCCGCACATCTGCATCTTTCGCCAGCCAAATTCCAGCGGTTTCGGCGTGGCTCCGAGCCGGAGAGATTCTGCACGAAACGTTGAAGCGCGGACCGTTCGTCCCTAGTGCATTTTGGGCGGCTCTTCCAGCCATACGTGAACTTACTCGGGTACCGGACCCGGAAAATTTCCTACCCCGATTGCAAGCCCTCACCCTCGATTGCGGGGTATCTTGCGTCATAGTGCAGACGCCAGAAGGATGCGCAGCAAGCGGCGCAAGCCGCATTCTTGACGACGGCTCAGCTCTGATACAGCTCAGCGGTCGCTATCTCGTCGACGACCACTTCTGGTTTACGTTCTTCCATGAGGCTGGGCATCTGCTCCTGCACGGGGATGACTTAATGCATATCGACGACGATCCGGGAGAGTTTGCGAGCAACGAGGCTGAATCTCAAGCTAACACTTTCTCTGCGGATACTCTCTGGCCACTGGAAGACCGGCCGAGCAGTCTCGCGAAGCCTTCCAAGCGGACGATAGTAAGAATGGCAGCCGAGGCTGGCACGAGTCCCGGGATTGTCGTTGGCCAATTACAGAGTAGTGGAGTTCTTGATCACGCGGAGGGTAACTACCTGAAGCGCCGATACGTGCGCCATGGATCAAGCCTGAAGCTGAAGCGTAGAACCGTCTAGACAACAAATTTTTTAAATTTGCCAGGGCTCTTCTGCCAGTTGCAAATCGCGTCTTCGATTACGTCGAAGCTGGTCTGAGTGACTCCGGAGAAAACGCTGAGAACTTTTTCGAGCTCTTTAGCACTCGTGGACGAACCCGGCCCGGTGACAAGTAGCCGTGCACCTTGCAGAGGGCCCGTAGCGCCCTGCAAGTAGGCGCAGCCGGGCCTAACTTCGAGAAAGTGCAGACGCGATAAAGTCATCAAGTAGTCGAATTTGGCTATTCTGCCAAAGTCCGTGACAACCTTCATGTCCCTGTACAGAGCGTCGAAGCGTTCCTCGGCGGTGCCCAAGTACGAGTAGTAAGCCATAAGTCCTTTGTGGCTTCCGTACCTCATGACCCACTCGACGTAGCTTTCGAACACCGCTGCGGTACCACGGTCGCTCTCATGGCTCAGGCTTGAATATTTGCGGTGGTTGCCGAAGCCACGTGGCTGATCCCGGCGCAAAAGCTGTTCTTGGCTCTCGGCTAGCCAGAGGCGGAACTCCGGCGTGTTGGCTGAGATTTCATCCCAAGTCCAGATGGGATGCGAGTTGAGGCGGCCGTAGACTTCGCGGGCGTATCGCCAACCTGCGCTCGGATGTTTACCAAAGTGGACGAACAAGAAGACCAGCCAGAATGCTTCTTCCTGATTGTTCTTCCGCCAATGGTAGATTGCTGCCCGAAGTGGGTCAAAGTTGTCTGAGTGAGGATCGCTGAAGTCTTCGCTAATGGGGCGCGATAAAATTCTCTCGAAATGTTCATTTCGTCGTTCACTGTCGATTAATTGATTGATTAGAACCGAGCGTTCCTCATCACTGTGGATTCCAGGTAGAGGCGCGTTCTGAAGCTCGAACTCCCTTATTCTATTGTCTAGCTGATCAAAACGACCTTGATAGCTCGGCCGTTCAGCCTTGCCTACGCTCACTAACGCTGCTCTCTTTCCATAGTTCTTTATCGATACGTTCAAGTAGAATTTCGCGAAAGTACTTGCTCTCAATATTCGCAGACACACTAGGAATATCCGACACTCTACTCTCTCGGAGAAGCTTGAGGACGCAGAGCAGGTAAGCGAGGTCTCGCCAATATAAGTCTGCAGGGAGCTTGAGGTTGGTGAGCTCAAGCCGTTCACATAGCCGGATTTCCTCTTCGAGTCGAAGCAGCTCCCTGATGTCATCCCATGGGTCACCGAGAGGCATCACGGGCATTGCCGCCTCATCTTGCCACCCCTCTGCGAGGTAAGAGCCAGCTGCCGACTCATTTTGTTCGTAAAGGTGAAAGCTCCCGACAGAGTGAAAATATGATCCAGGCTCGATGCCCAGGGATCGTGCCACAAGTTCCTGCAGCATAGTGAAGGCAAAAAGATCATGAGGTAGTCCAAGGTACACATCATTCGACCGCATGCTCACCATCAGTAGAAGTTTCCCTTCGCGAATCACGAACTGGAGCGCGAGGGTGCATGGCGCATTTTCGGTATCTTGATGATCGAACACCTGAATTACAGCATTGCGAGAATCAGGGTTGGTCCTGAGTCTGTCCACTACGTTCTGAAGCTGGTTAATTCCATCAAAGTTGAACAGACGAGGGCCGTAAGCACCGGTCACGTGACCATCGATCGAAAGACTCGGATCCTTCTTGTAGTAATCGACGTAGTGTGCGATTTGGTCCACATCGTCTGATCCGGATAGATACCACAATAGTTCTCCAAGGGCACTAATGATGCGTTGCCGGGACTGGCTACGACTCACTCTTGCTCTGGGATTAGTCAGCTCCAGCAAGCATCCAAAGATTTCCTTGGCATCGCCTTTGGACGGTGAAATACTCAGGCCTTCATCTATTATGAGGGTATATGCTTCCTGCATCAGGTCATCCATAGTTTTTTCAACTATGTATCTTTTCATAATTAGCATCCCCAAGAGTTGTTGTAGAATTAATAATTCAATCTCCAGCCCGCAGTCGCCTTCGGGAGCTGCCGACCACCAAAGGCGCTGATTATGGAGCTGCAACTTTGGACTGGCCGAGCCGTCAGAAGCTTGGTAGCTCTCTTGGCTCACGTCCGACGACTGGACATTCACTCATTTTATGAATCTAGCAAGTCGATCGGATATTTATCGCAGTCGGTGACCCCGTGTCCTTTCGACGTCACCGCGCATATCATTTCTCGCACTTGTCGAAGGGGGCGAGGAGTGCGAGTAGCATTCAACAGGGATCGAAGCGCGGGTGCAGCTACGAATTGCCAGAAATGGCTCTCCCAAATTTCTCTCCAACCGGCGCGGGCCCTCGGCGTACATCTGCAGGCGGATTTCTAGGGCTTCGGTCGTGTGACGGGCGGCGATGTCACCGGCCGTCGCCGCTTCGCCTGCCGCGATCGCGGCAGCCAGGGCGTCGAAGTCCGCCCGTACCGCAGCCCAGCGACCTGACGGCCAGAGGTAACCATCCGGATGCTCCAAACGGGTTGCCGCGGGACTCGCTGAGCTGTTGGAGGGGGCCAGCTACTCGTAACCCGTGAGCGATCCGGCTTGGACGGTGCTAGCCGTGCGCGTCGGTGGCGGGGTCCCGAGCCTTACACGAGCGGCCACGGATAGCGCATGCCCGTCCGATCCACGGGCAGCACCCCCGCGGCCAGCATCCGCCGCACGCGCCGTTTTAGGGCGGTGACCTCATCATCGTCGAGCAGCTCGGCCAGCTCGGCCAGCTCGGCAGGCACGGCCTCGGCGAGTGGAGCGATGTCCTGCAGAAGGGCCTCGGGAATCGGGTCACCGGCAAAGTCCCAGATCACGGTGCGCAGCTTGAAGATCGCCGAGAAGCACAGCCCGTGGTCGATGCCCCAGATCCGCCCGTCGTCGCCGCGCAGCACATGCCCACTCTTGCGGTCGGTGTTGTTGGCGATGTAATCGAACAGCGCCATCCGGGCCATGTCGGGGTGGGTGGAAGGGTCCTCGGACGCCAGGGTGAAATAGTGCTCGCGGAAGTCGCAGTCGATGAACCACTGCAGCGAGCCCACCCCCAGCGGCGCGTCCTCGCGGATCACCGTGGGCGGCACCATGCCCCAACCCAGCGACTCGCTGAGCAGATACGCAGCACGTTCGCGCCGGTGCAGCCCGGGCTCAAAGTCGGACAGCGGACGTTCCCCGGCCACGGGCTTGTACACCGCCTGTGCGCTGTCCTCCCCGTGGCTGAGCTGGACCAGGAACGTTTCGTTGCTGCTGCGCAGAATTTGGCCCACCAGCTCCACACCGCCCTCGGTGAGCAGCGTCAGCTCCCGCCCGGCCCCCGCAGATTCCTGCGTCACTGCGGCCTCAGCTTGCTTAGCGGCTCCGAATGGGAATTCACCATCGGCACCGTGGACGGCTGGCCATCCACAAAGTGCACCGCGGACACCGAGCCCGGGCTGATCATAATGCGCTGGAACAGATCCAGGGGTGTGCCCAGTGCATGGGCCACCGCCGCCTTGATGGTGTCGGCGTGGGAGAAACAGACGACGACGCCGCCCGGGTGCGCCGCACAGAGCGCTGCCAGCGACCCAACAATCCGGTCCTGCATCTCGGTAAAGCTCTCACCGTGGGGGAAGCGGAAGGTGGACGGGCTGTTCTGCACGGTCCGCCACTCCGGCAGGACCGCCAGGTCAGCGATTGCCGCGCCGGTCCAGTCGCCGAAGTCGCACTCCAGGAGCAGGAGCGTGCCCTGCCGCCGGGGCTCCGCTGAAGGTTCGGAGGTTGCTGAAGTCATCAAGTTCTAAGCGTAGCGGGAGGGGTCCCCGCCCGAGCTTGCGAGGGAAGGGGAAACTGCGGAGCGGTAGGGGGTGCCATGGTCCCGAGGCGAGGTCTACGGTGGAGGGGTGACTGAACGCCCTGAAATCTTCACAGTTGGTGAACTGCGAGCCTCCGGCCACGTCCAGAAGGACCTGCGCCGGGAAATCCGCGACAACCTCCTCGCCGCGCTGTCGGCGGGACGTGATCCGTGGCCCGGCATCTTCGGCTTCGGCCGGACCGTGCTGCCGCAGTTGGAGCGGGCCCTGCTCGCCGGCCATGACATTGTCCTCCTCGGCGAGCGCGGGCAGGGCAAGACCCGCCTGCTGCGCACCCTGGCCGGGCTGCTGGACGAGTGGTCGCCGGTGATCGAGGACTCGGAACTGAACGAACACCCCTTCGAGCCCATCACCGCGCATTCGCGTGCCTTGGCGCTCACGGAGGGGGACAGGCTGCGCGTGGCCTGGCGCCACCGCTCGGAACGCTATGTGGAAAAACTCGCGACGCCGGACACCTCCGTCGCGGACCTGATCGGCGACGTCGACCCCATGCGCGTGGCAGAGGGCCGCCGGCTGGGCGACCCGGAAACCATCCACTACGGCCTGATCCCGCGCTCCAACCGCGGGATCGTGGCCATCAATGAACTCCCGGACCTCGCCGAGCGCATCCAGGTCTCCATGCTCAACGTGATGGAGGAACGAGACATACAGATCCGCGGCTACGTGCTGCGGCTGCCCCTGGACGTCCTGGTGGTGGCCTCCGCCAACCCGGAGGACTACACCAACCGCGGCCGGATCATCACGCCCCTAAAGGACCGCTTCGGCGCCGAAATCCGCACGCACTACCCGATCGAGCTCGACGACGAAGTGTCCGTCATCGCTCAGGAGGGCCACCTGGTGGCCAACGTACCGGCCGTCATACTGGAAATCCTGGCCCGCTACACCCGGGCCCTGCGCCAGTCCCCGGCCATTAACCAGACCTCCGGTGTGTCCGCCCGGTTCGCCATTGCCGGCGCCGAAACGGTGGCCGCCGCAGCCCTGCGCCGGGCCAGCGTCCGCGGCGAGGACGAAGCCGTCGCCCGAATCATCGACCTGGACGCCGCCGTGGAAGTCCTGACCGGAAAAATCGAGTTCGAGTCCGGCGAGGAGGGCCGCGAACAGGACATCCTGGACCACCTCCTGCGCACCGCCACCATGGAGGCCGTGCGGGAGCATTTCCACGGCCTGGACCTGGGACCGCTGGTCACCGCGTTGGACGGGCACGCCACGGTGACCACCGGCGAGCTGGTCACCGCGAAGGAATTCCTGGCCAACCTCCCCTCGCTCAACGGCTCCGGCCTCTACGAGGAGATCGGCGAACGCCTGGGCGCTGACAACGACGGCCAGCGCGCCGCCGCCGTCGAACTGGCACTCGAAGGGCTCTACCTCAGCCGCCGGATTTCCAAGGAGTCCGACGACGAGGCCACCATTTACGGCTAGGTAGTTCCAAGGCAGAGGACAGGAAGCGCCATGAGCCTTCACAACCGGTCCAGGTACGGCCGCTACGCCGGCGGACCCGACCCGCTGGCGCCCCCGGTGGACCTGGCGGAGGCGCTGGATGCCGTCGCCGACGACGTGATGGCCGGCTACTCGCCCCGGCGCGCGCTGCAGGAGTTCCTCCGGCGCGGCGGCCGGAACCAACAGGGCCTGGACGATCTTGCCGGCCGCATCCAGCAGCGCCGCAAGGACCTGCTGGGCAAGCACAACCTGGACGGCACCCTCAACGAGGTCAAAAAGTTGCTGGACGCCGCCGTCCTGGAGGAGCGCAAACAGCTGGCCCGCGACGCGATGATGGACAACGCCGACCGCGCGTTCCGCGAAATGCAGCTGCAGAACCTGCCCAAGTCCACGGCAGCCGCCGTCCAGGAGCTGTCCTCCTACGACTGGCAGTCCAGCACCGCCAAGGAAACGTACGAACGGATCAAGGACCTGCTGGGCCGCGAAGTCCTGGACCAGCGGTTCGCCGGCATGAAGCAGGCGTTGGAAAGCGCCACCGAGGAGGACAGGGCCGCCATCAGCGAGATGCTGCGCGACCTCAACGAGCTCCTGGACAAGCACCGCCGCGGCGTGGACACCGAGCAGGACTTCCAGGGCTTCATGGCCCGCCACGGCCAGCACTTCCCGGAGAACCCGCAGTCGGTTCAGGAGCTGGTGGACGCGCTGGCCAAGCGGGCGGCCGCCGCCCAGCGGATGATGCAGTCCATGTCCCCGGAACAGCGCGAAGAGCTGATGCGGCTCTCCGCCCAAGCATTCGGCTCACCGGAGCTGATGGCACAGCTGGGCCAACTGGACCAGACCCTCCAGGCCCTGCGCCCCGGCGAGGACTGGAATGGCTCCGAACAATTCGAGGGCCAGGAAGGGATGGGCCTGGGCGATGGCACCGGCGCGCTCCAGGACCTTGCCGAACTGGACGACCTCGCCGAGCAACTTTCCCAGGATTATGACAGTGCGCATATGGATGACCTGGACCTGGGCGCCCTGGCTCGACAGCTCGGCGACGACGCAGCGGTCACCGCCCGCACGCTCGCCGCGATTGAAAAGGCCATGCACGACGGCGGCTACCTCAAGCGTGACGAGGACGGGAAACTGCAGCTCTCACCCCAGGCCATGCGCCGGCTGGGCAGGTCGCTGCTGCGCGACGCCGCCAAGCAACTCTCCGGCCGGCAGGGCAGCCGGGAAACCCGGGAGTCCGGGGCAGCGGGGGAGCCCACCGGCTCCAGCCGGCCGTGGGAGTTCGGCGACGCCGCACCCTGGGACGTCACCCGGACCATCACCAACGCGATCCGCCGGACCATCGCCGACGGCGGCGATACCAGCCACGGCCTCCGGCTGGCGGTGGACGACATTGAGGTGACGGAGACCGAAGCGCGCACGCAGGCCGCCGTCGTCCTGCTGGTCGACGTTTCCTACTCCATGGCCGCCGAGGGACGCTGGGTGCCGATGAAACGCACCGCGCTGGCCCTGCACCACCTGGTCTCCACCAAGTTCCGCGGCGACCGGCTGCAGCTGATCACGTTCGGCCGCTACGCGCAGTCGATGGACATTGGCGAGCTCACCTCCCTGCCGGCCGTGCGCGAGCAAGGCACCAACCTGCACCACGGCCTGCTGTTGGCCGGCCGTTTCTTCCGCCGGCACCCGTCCATGCAGCCGGTCCTGCTGGTGGTGACCGACGGCGAACCCACCGCCCACCTGCTGCCCGACGGCGAATCGGTCTTCTCCTGGCCGCCGCACCCGCAGACCATCCGCCGCACGGTCGAGGAACTGGACAAGGTGGGCCGAGCCGGTGCGCAGTCCACGTTCTTCCGGCTTGGCGATGACCCGGGCCTGGAACGCTTCGTCCAGCAGATGGCCCGCCGCATCGATGCGCGTGTGGTGGCGCCGGAAACCGACGATCTGGGAGCGGCAGTAGTGGGTGAATACCTCCGCGCACACTTCCGTGGCCGCCCCTACGGCGACTCCGATTGGGCAAGTTAGGCGGCCGGCCCGCGCGAGTTCAGTTTTTGCTCGACGGGGGTACGGTTCTTTCAGCGTTGGTCTGGAGTCGGTGGGATCGATGACCATACAGTGACTGCGAACCACAACCACTCCAGGAGATGACATGTCCCTCGTCCGCGTGCATAACTTCTCGATCTCCCTCGACGGCTTCGGCACCGGCGAGGGCCAGCAACTCGACGCCCCGTTCGGTCACGCAGGCACACGGCTAGTGGAGTGGGCGTTCGAAACGCGCACCTTCCGCGAAATGGGTATCCACGGGGAGTCGCCGGGATCCCGCGGGATCGACGACTCATTCGCCAGCCAGTGGGGGCCCGGGGTTGGCGTGGAGATCATGGGACGGAACAAGTTCGGCCCGCAGCGCGGTCCCTGGGAGGACGCGGAATGGAAGGGCTGGTGGGGCGAAAGCCCGGTCTTCCACACTCCTGTTGTTGTGCTGACACACCATCCTCGGCCGGTACTCGAGATGGAAGGCGGAACAACCTTCCATTTCGTGGACGCCGACCCCGTCTCCGCGCTCCAGCAGGCTCGGGCCCTGGCCGGCGACCTCGATGTTCGGATCGGTGGCGGTGTCAGTACGGTTCGGCAGTTCCTCGAGGCCGATCTGATCGACCACATGCACATTGTCCTGGTGCCGATCGTCCTCGGTCGGGGCGAACGGCTCTGGGACGGACTCGAAGGACTCGAAGAACGCTTTGACATCGAAGCGACACCGTCCCCCCTCGGTGTCCTCCATCTGGTCTTCACTCGACGTACGGCCCGGTAGGCCGACGTCGGAACGGGCCCCGCGGGCTCCCGGCCGCTCACCTGTCCGGACGGCTTCGCGATCGGGGCGAGCACGATCGGGCCGGCGGCTAAATTGTCAGTGCCTCCTGAGATGCTGTGGGCATGGAAGGCGAAGCAGTGCTGGAGACGGTGGCGGCCATGGCGGCCGCCGTTGCCGCTCTGTCTGTTCATGTCTGTGGGGGTGTTTGCGCCGGCCGCGGGACCGTAACCGAAAGCGCGACCGCAGGCACGATTGTGGGTGCGCTGGGTGCTGACCCGATTCGGGATCAGGCGGATGCGTGTCTGGATGGTCTTGCTGAGGTGGGCCGTATGGAAGCCCGGTTGGCCGCGCTGAAGGTACATTTCGCCGCCGGCTACGCCGCCGCGGGGGTGGCCATGACGGCGCCGGCCGTGTCCCCGCAGCAACGCATCGCCCGGCAGATGGCGGTGACGGCTGAAGTTGCCTGCGTGCTGACAGTGAGTGAGAGGTCGGCCGCGGCACTCCTCGCGGAGTCCGCCACGCTTACAACAGGGTTGCCGCTGACGCTGTCGGCGCTGCTGTCGGGGAACATTTCGTGGCAGCACGCACGGGTGATGTGTGATGAGACGTCCGGGCTGGAGCCCGCCGCGGCCGCCGCCCTGGAGGCTCATTTCCTGGACCCGGAGGCTCCCTTTGCAGCGCGCGGCTGCCCGGCGGGAGAGCTGGTGCCAGGCAGGTTTCGGGCCAAGGCGCGCAGTTGGCGTGAACGGCACCATCCGGTGAACATGGAGGTGCGCCACCGCAGAAGCATGCAGGACCGGCGGCTGGAATATGCCCCGGACCGGGACGGCATGGCGTGGCTCTCAGCCTACCTGCCGGCGGACGCTGCGGCGGGGGTCTGGGCACGTGCCACGGAGGCGGCCCGTGCCCTGCAGGGTCCGTCCGAATCCCGGACCTTAACCCAGTTGCGGGTCGACGTCGCCGCCACGTGGCTGCTGGCTGGAGTGGCGGATGGAACCCCATCACCCGCGGCTCAGGTCCTGGTCACCGTTCCGGTGTTGACGCTGATTGGCGCAGGGGAGGAACCGGCTCTCTTGGATGGGTACGGTCCCATTCCGGGGAGTATGGCCCGCCGGTTGGTCGGCGATGGTGCCGGATCGTTCCTGCGGGTGCTGACCGATCCTTCCAGCGGAGCGCCGCTGGAAATCGGACGCACCAGCTACCGGGTTCCGAAGGCGATGCGCCAATGGCTCCGGCTCCGGGATGGCCGGTGCCCTTTTCCCGGCTGCAGCAACCCTTCCCTGGACAACGAGGCGGACCATCTCTTGGCGTGGTCGGAGGGAGGCGGCACCGGCGTCGCAAACCTTGGCCAGCCCTGCCGAAAGCACCACCGCCTCAAACACCTCACGCCCTGGCGGCCTGATGGTGCGACCAGGGACCAGCCGCCGCGCTGGATCTCGCCCTCGGGACGCTCCTACCCCAGCGAACAACAGGACTGGGAACCGGCTCCCTGGCCAGCCGCGGGTCGATACTAGCGGCTGCTCACCTTGCCGAACAGCCTCGCCAACGGCGCGAGCACGATCGGGCGGGCGGCGTACCACCCGGCGGCGGTGACGGCGATGGCGGCGGCGAAGAGCCAGAAGCCTGCCCAGTTCACCGCGTCGGTGCCGCCGAACATGTGGTTGAGGTTGCGCAGCGCACCGGTAGCGAACACCAGGAACACATGGACGAGTATAAACGCCACGAAAAACAGCATCGTCGGGAAATGGACCGCGCGCGCAAGCTCGATCGGGTAGGCCCTGTTCAACGTCTTTGTGTTCTTCGGCCAGAATTCGCTCATGCGTACGCCAGTGATCGCCGCGAGCGGGGCCGCGACGAAGACGACAATGAAGTACATCAGCTGCTGCAGGCTGTTGTAGTTCACCCAGCCATTCTCCACGGGCCAGTCGAGTGTTATGTACTGCAGGAGCGCGGAGAGCGCGTTCGGGAACACCTCCCAGCTGGTCGGGAGGATCCGCATCCAGTGGCCGGAGGCAAACAGCAGCACCACAAAGACGAGTCCGTTGACCAGCCACAAAATGTCGAGCGACTGGTGCAGCCACAGGTTTATGCTAATTTTCTTGCCACCGCGTTTCGGCGTCCAGAACGCCGGCGGTTTCTGCTGGGTGCGCACCTGGTAACCGGAGCGGATGATGAGCGCGATCAGGAAGATATTCAGGAAGTGTGACCACTGCGCCCACCACGGAAAGCCAGGCTCCGCCGTCTCGGGCAGGCTGTATTCGCCCGGGTATCGGTCGAGGAACGCCGGCACACCGGGCAGCGTGGTCACACCGCGCGCGGCGAGCACCAAAATGCCGGCAGCGGCCACCGCGCCGGCTGCGAGGATTACCACCAGCTTTATCCACTGACCCAGGGTCCGGGCACCGTAGAGCCGCGCCTCGGCTTTTGGCCGGACGGGCTTTTGCGCGGCAACGGACGGTGCTGTCGCCGCCGCTGTCGCTGTCGCTGTCGGTACGGGTCCCGACGACGACGCCGACGCCGGTGCTGATGCCGGGACGGCGGGTACGCTCGCGACGGTGGTCGCCGGGACCACGGGGGCCTCTTGTGCGCTCGCCGCCGCCACCGGCGGTTCGGCCTCGGCTACGGCGTGCTCCACGCTGGTAGCCCGCGCAGGAGCCTGGACAATGTGCCCGGGAGCTGCCTGAACTGTAGGTGCAACGGCGGCCGAGGGAGCAAGTCCAGCCAGCGGCCACGGCTCCCCGCCGGGGACACGGGGAAGCCCACGACGCAGCGGGGTCGCTGCCGCCGTCGTCGTCGTGGCCGGTGCGGTCGCCAAGGTAGCTGCGGGTAGCGTCGCCGCCGGGATTGCTTGCGCAGGGGTCGCTGCCGCCGTCGCAGGTGCCACCAGCGCAGCCGGCTCAGCAGAATCAGAGTCCAGCGCTGGCGCTGCAGCTTCGCCCGCGGCGGGCGCCCCGGACATAGCCGACGCCGGCACCGAGCCCAGGGCCGCGGGCGGCCAAGGCTCGCCGCCGGGCACCCGGGGCAGACCGCGGCGAAGCTGCCGCGTCCCGGCGTCGGCGTTCACTGCCGGAACCGGAGCGGCCGGAACCGGAGCTGCCGGCTCCGGAGCGGCCGGATCCGGAGCTGCCGGCTCCGTTGGATGGGCAGCGGCGGGAGCGGTGGCCCCCTCCGCTCGTTCCATAACGATGGGTGCGGGTGCCTGGCCTGCTGCGGGCCAGGGGTCACCACCCGGCACGCGCGGCAGGCCCCGCCGCAGCGGCCGGGACTGGGTTGCCGTCACTTCTTCCGAGCCTCAAGGGCGCTGATCAGCTGGGGTACAACCTTAAAAAGATCGCCCACCACACCAAAGTCGGCGATCTCGAAGATGGGTGCGTCTGCATCCTTGTTGATGGCGACGATCGTCTTCGCGGTCTGCATGCCGGCCCGGTGCTGGATCGCGCCGGAAATGCCAAGCGCGATATACAGCTGCGATGACACGGAAACCCCGGTCTGGCCCACCTGGTGCGATTGCGGGATGAAGCCTGCATCCACCGCGGCACGCGAAGCGCCAATGGCAGCACCGAGTGTGTCGGCGAGCTGTCCGACGAGGGCGAACTGTTCCTCGGACCCGAGGCCGCGGCCGCCCGCAACAACCTTCGCGGCCCCGCGCAGCTCCGGCCGCGAGGTGGCCGCCACAACCTCTTCGAAGGAATCGATCCGCGCGGCCGGCTTCCCGGAGGGCGCCACTGCCAGGTTCTCCGCCGCTTCCGGCTGAGCCGTGGCGCGGGCCTCGATGGAGCCCTGGCGAACCGTGATCACCGGCGGCCCAAACGTGGACGTTGAGGTTACGTTGTAGGCGCCACCGTAGACGGAGTGGTGAGCCACGACGCCCTCCTCATCACGTGCGACGCCGATCGCATCGACGGAAACCGCCGCACGCGAACGCGCCGCGAACCGGCCGGCGAGATCGCGCCCGTTCAGTGAGTGCGAAATCAGGATCGCGTCCGGCTGCACCTGCTCCACAGCGGCCGCCAACGCGTCAACGCCCGGAACGCCGAGCGCGGAAGCATCCGGGGTCTCGGCGATCAGTACGCGCGCGGCGCCGAGGGCCGCAGCCTCCGCGGCGGCGGCGCTCCCGGCCCCGGGTGCGGCAAGTACCAGGGCAACCGGCGTGCCAGCCGCGGCGGCAGCGCCGAAGAGTCCGGCTGCAGCCTTCTCAAGTTCACCGGAAGCCCGGGTTTCCACAACGACGAGGATTGCGTCACGAGGGAATTCAGTCATGTCGTTACTCCTTACGCCAGTCGGTTTTCGATCAGGAAGTCAGCGAGCTTTTCGCCGGCATCACCCTCGTCGATGATCTTGACGCCGGCCGCGCGCGGGGGCTTCTCGGCGATGGTCAGCATAATCGAACGCGCCGCGTCCGGGCTGTCGGCGGTGATCCTGAGGTCCGCGAGGGTGAGCGTCTCGAAGGGCTTCTTCTTCGCGGCCATAATTCCCTTGAAGTTGGGGAAGCGTGCCCCGGGAAGCGCCTCGGTAATGGAAATCACCGCGGGCAGGGTCGCTGATACCTGCTGCACTCCGGATTCAACGGCCCTGGAGCCGGACACCTCTCCGTCGCGGATCTGTACGGAGCTGAGCCCGGTGGCGTGGGGCACGTCCAGCAATTCCGCAAGCATCGCGGGAATCATGCCCCCGGATCCATCGGTGGAGACGTTCCCGGTGATCACCAGGTCAAACTCGATGCGGCGGAGCGCTGCGGCGAGGGTTTCGGCGGTCAGGCCAAGATCAGCACCCCGGAGCGCCTCGTCCGAGACATGGGTGGCGCTCCCCGCGCCCATCGCAAGCCCCTTGCGTATGGTTGCCGTCGCATTCCCGGGAGCGAGGGAGAGGACTGCGACGTTGGTGCCCGCGTTCGCGTCGGCGTACGCCAGCGCCAGCTCCAGCGCCCGCTCACCGATCTCATCGATGACCGCCTCGCTGGCTTCCCTGTCGGCGAGGCCTGTTTCATGGTTCAGTTTTCGGTCCCCGTACGTGTCGGGAACCTCCTTGACGAGGACGACAATCTTCATTGATGGCTCTTCCTGTGGCGGGCACGTCCCTAGCGGAAACATGTCGAGTCTCCACTGAGTCTACGAAAGTGGCGCGCTGCTTGGTTGACTGGGCGCGTGTCGCGAATATGGAGGACCCACTTTTGCCGCGCCTTTTGCCGCGCCTTTTGACCGCTGCCCTCGACGGCGAACCCGCCACCATCCGCCACCGTCCCGTTGCTGCTGCGTGTCCTCGGCTGGCGCGCCCACTTCATTATCTTGACGATATCTTCACTATGGCGGACGATCGTGGGATGGAGAATCACGGCGTTGGCCCCGGGGCAGGACTGGAATATCCCCCGGTCGAGGATCAGGCCGAGCGCGCGATGACCGCCGTCGGCGCTTTGGTCCTGCAGCTACGGCGGGAGGCTGGGTACAGCATCGGCAGCCTTGCGGCGGCGGCCAGCCTCAGCCCCGGCCTGCTGAGCCAGATCGAGCGTGGCCAGGGAAACCCGTCGCTGACCACGCTGATCAAACTCTCCCAGGCCCTGAAAGTACCGGTGGGACGCTTCTTTGACAGCAAAGACCAAGGCGGGGCGCTTGTGCGGCGCGAGGACCGGCGGCGGCTCGAAGTTGCCGAGGACAACCTCATCTACGAACTCCTGACACCGCACATGAGCGGCCAGCTGGGGATGCTGCGGGCCCAGATCGCCCCGGGCTGGGACAACGAGGATGCTCCTTTCAAACACGCCGGCGAAGAATGCGTGACCATGGTGCAGGGCCGGCTCCACGTCTGCGTCAACGGCGTGGGGTATGACCTGGAGGAAGGCGATTCGCTGACCTACGACTCCGCGCTGCCGCACTGGTACCGCAACTCCACCTCGGAAGACGCGGCGCTGATCGGCGCCATGACGCCGCCCTCCTTCTAACGGACCACGGCCGACGGCGGACCTGCGGGAGATGCGCTGCGTTCAATTTAATGAACAAATCGTGTTCAAAGTGTTGACATGAGTGGTGAGTCGGTCAAATACTGGGGAAGAGAGCGGAATAGGCCCGCAGGCATAACCAGCTGCTGCCGCCCACCGCACCCAGCCGTCAAACACTGCGAGGAACCAGCACATGACGTCCGCCACCACACCGGCAACAGCAGTACCCAGCACCGACGATCCAACTGCCGCCGCCCCCAGCGCCGCGGGTCTGGCCTGGGCGGCGAAGCTGGTCTCCTTCGACACCACCAGCCGCAATTCCAACCTTGCCTTGATCCACTGCATAGCGGACGAGCTCACCGCCCACGGGATCACCCCGGTCATCGTTCCCAGCCCCGACGGCACCAAAGCCAACCTCTTCGCCACGATCCCGGCCCGGGACGGCGCCGTCACCGGCGGTGTTATGCTCGCCGGCCACACCGACGTCGTACCCGTGGACGGCCAGGACTGGCACAGCGATCCTTTCACCCCCGAGATTCGCGAGGATCGGCTCTACGGCCGCGGCACCACCGACATGAAGGCCTTCAGCGGCGCCATCCTGGGTTTGCTTCCCGAGTTCCTGTCCCGCGAACTGTCCGAACCGCTGCACTTCGCCTGGACCTACGACGAAGAGGTCGGCTGCCACGGCGCAGTCATCCTGCTGACCGAGCTCGCTGCACGCGGGATCCATCCCCGGATTGCCTTCGTCGGCGAGCCGACCAGCATGCGTCCCGTCTCGGCGCACAAGAGCAGCCAGCTCTTCCGCGTCAGCGTCAGGGGCATCGCCGCCCATTCCTCCATGACCCCCACCGGTGTCAACGCCATCGAATACGCGGCCAGGTCCATTGCCTTTATCAGGTCGCTCGCCGACGAACACCGGCTGTCCGGCCCGTTTGATGACACCTTTGTGGTCCCCTACACCACCGCCAACGTGGGCCTGGTCAGCGGCGGTGCGGCAGTGAACACCGTTGCTGAACACTGCGACTTCGACTTTGAGTTCCGGACCATTCCGGGTGAGGACCCGGCGACGGTGATCTCCCGTATCGAGGAGCACCTGGCGCAGCTGCGGGCCGAAATCCAACAGGAGGACCCGGCCGCAGACATCCGGATGGAGCCACGGGGTACGGTCCCGGGGCTCAGCCCGGAAGGCCCGCGCGCCGCCCTGGAACTGGCCCAGCAGCTCAGCGGACACGCCGTCGAAGAGACCGTGGTCTACGCCACCGAGGCGGGACTTTTCCAGCGGGCCGGCATCGACACAGTGGTCTGCGGTCCCGGCAACATGGACCAAGGCCACACGGCCAACGAATACATCGAGCTTTCCCAGATCGCCGCGTGCGAGAGCTTTCTGCAGGCACTCTCCGCCCACCTCTCCCCAACCGAACGGACTGCCCAGCCATGAGCCATCAAACTGCCCCCAGCCTCGGTTCCGGTGACCAGGCTACCGGCCAGCGCCCGCCGGCCACCCAGGCGCTGGAACAAAAAAATGCCCGAAAAGCCGTCGTCGCCGCCTCGATCGGCAACGGACTGGAGTGGTTTGACCTGATTGTGTACGGCACGTTCGCCGTCACAATCTCCAAGTTGTTCTTCCCCACCAGCAATGAAGCCGCATCACTGCTGTTGACCTTCGCCTCGTTCGGGGTGTCCTTCATCATGCGCCCGCTGGGCGGCATCATCATCGGCCGTTACGCCGACAAGGCCGGACGCAAGGCCGGCATGCTGGTGTCCATCCTGGTGATGTTTGTTGGCACCTTACTGATTGTCGTGGCACCCACGGCCGCCGCCATCGGGGTCACCGCCAGCATCCTGGTGCTGGTCGCCCGGCTGCTCCAGGGCTTCGCCACCGGCGGGGAATTCGGCACGGCCACGGCCTACCTCATCGAGTACGCGCCGAACCGGAAGGCGTTCTACGGCAGCTGGCAGGTGGCCACCCAAGGCGCCGGCATCCTGCTGGCCGGAATCTTCGGTTTTGTACTCAACTCCTACCTCAGCACCCAATCGCTCGAGTCCTGGGGCTGGCGGCTGCCGTTCATCTTCGCGCTGGCCATCGGACCCGTGGGCTGGTACATCCGGTCCAAGATGGAGGAAACCCCGGAGTTTCTCGCCACCGAAAAGTCCACTTCGCCGCTGCGGGAGACGTTCATCGGCAACGGCGGCCGGCTCTGGGCGATCGTGGGTGTTGTATCGCTGGGATCCGTGGGCGTCTACATTGCCCTCTTTATGCCCACCTACGCGATCGTGAACCTGGGGATGCCGAAATCCGTGGCCTTCCTCTCCACCCTGATCTTCGGTGTGGTGATGAGCCTGGGTTCGCCGTTCATCGGCATGCTGGCGGACAAAGTGGGCCCGGCCCGGGTGATGACCTGGGCTGCTGCCGGCACAATCGTCGTCGGCATCCCGGCGTTTATGCTCCTCATCGCCGCGCCGGCCCTGCCCACCATGGTCGTGGTGGAACTGGTGCTCTCGGTATTGGCCACCAGCTACTTTGCACCGCTGCCGGCCATTATGTCTTCGATGTTCCCGGCCCGCATCCGCTCCACAGGGCTTTCCCTCGGCTACAACATCGGCGTCACAGTCTTCGGCGGATTCGCGCCCTTTATCCTGACCTGGCTGATCGGCACCACCGGTTCCCTGCTGGTGCCCGGGTTCTACCTGGTGAGCATTGCGGTCCTCGCCGCCGTGAGCCTGACCATTGCGCGGAAGGTCTACCGCCAGGCCTGAGCACTACCTGCCCGGGCCTGGCCGGGACTATTTCGCGCCAAGGTGCAGTTATGGAATCGGAGCCGGAACCGGTTCCGGCTGCAACGCGCTTCGGCGCGGACGGGAAGAGACGATCACGTGAAAACAACACTTGCCGAGGGAGTCGGCTTCCGCTCCAAACGCGGGCCCATCCTGATAGCCCTGATGCTTTCGACCGGCCTGGTGGCGATCGACTCGACGATCGTCGCGACCGCCGTTCCCTCGATTGTGCATGACGTTGGCGGATTCACGTCCTTTCCGTGGCTCTTTTCCGCCTACCTGTTGGCCCAAGCCGTCTCGGTTCCCGTCTATGCAAAGCTCTCCGACATCGTGGGCCGCAAACCGATCATCCTGATCGGGATCGGGTTGTTCCTGCTCGGTTCGATCCTGTGCGGGCTCGCCTGGAGCATGCCGGCCCTCATTGCGTTCCGTGTGCTGCAGGGACTGGGCGCCGGGGCGGTCCAGCCGATGGCCATCACCATCGCCGGCGATATCTACACACTGACCGAACGGGCCAAGGTGCAGGGCTACCTGGCCAGCGTCTGGGCTGTCTCCTCAGTCGTGGGTCCAACGCTCGGGGGCGTGTTTTCCTCGCTGGGCATCTGGCGGGGGATCTTCCTGGTGAACATCCCGCTGTGCCTCCTGGCCGGGTGGATGCTGATCCGGTCCTTCCACGAGGACATCGAGCGGGTGAAGCACCGCGTTGACTACTTGGGGGCGGGGTTGCTGACAGTCTCGCTCAGCCTGATCATCCTCGGCGCCCTCGAGGGCGGCCAGGCGTGGGCCTGGAACTCCGCGATCAGCATCGCCGTTTTTGCCGCCGGCGCAGTCTTGTTCGCAGCGTTTATCCTCGTTGAGCGGCGGGCAGCGGAACCGGTCCTGCCGCCGTGGGTGGTATCGCGGCGTCTGCTGGCGACGACGGCGATGATCTCCTTTGGCGTCGGAGCCATCATGCTGGGCCTCACCTCCTACGTGCCGACGTTCCTCGAAGGTGCCCTCTCCACCTCCCCGATCCTGGCCGGCTTGGCGCTGGCGGCGCTCACGATTGGCTGGCCGATCAGTGCCTCCCAGTCGGGCCGGGTCTATCTTCGGATCGGGTTCCGGCGGACCGCCATGATCGGCGTCGCGGTCACGGTCATCGGCGCAGCGGTGCTTGCCCTGACCGCCTCCACACCCAGCATTCTTTTAGTCGCCATAAGTTGTTTCATCGTCGGGCTCGGTCTTGGGCTGGTCGCGACCCCAAGCCTCATTGCCGCCCAGTCAAGCGTCGAATGGAACGAGCGCGGGGTAGTCACCGGCACCAATCTCTTCGCCCGCTCGATCGGCAGCGCCATCGGAGTGGCAGTCTTCGGGGCGGTTGCCAACGCGATCTACTCCGGCACCCCGGGCGGCAGCACGGATCCGCACACCATCGTCTCGGCCTCCGGGGCAGTGTTCCTCTCGGTGCTGGTCGGGGCAGTGCTCACGGTGATCGCCGTCATCGCCATGCCGGCCACCAGCCACAACGCAGGTTCAGCCGGGCAGCACCGCCGCGCCGAGGCAATCGAAAACTAGCCGGCGGCATCGGTTGTCCCAGCTGGTCACAGGGGGCTGAAATACTGGGCCCATGATGCTCGCCGCACTGGACCTGCCCGGTGGACCCTTTACGATCCGGAAAGCCGAACCCTCCGACGTCGGCCCGATTTTGCGGCTCCTGGCGGACGACCAGCTCAGGGCCTCCACCGACTCGGTAGCGGCCGAGGCCCGGGGGCCGTACGATCGCGCCTTTCAAGCCATTGACGCCGATCCTGCGCAACTGCTGGTCGCCGTCGTGACGACTGATCGGGAGGTAGTTGGGACGATGCAGCTGACATTCATCCCCGGACTCGCCCGTGGTGGGGCGACTCGACTGCAGATTGAGGCGGTGCGGGTCCGGGCGGACCTGCGGAGCAACGGACTCGGGGGCGCCATGATCAGCTGGGCTGTCAACGAAGGCCGCCGGCGAGGCGCAAGACTGGTCCAACTCACGTCCGACGGCTCCCGGGTCGCGGCGCACCGGTTCTATCAGCGGCTTGGCTTCGAAGCGTCGCACCTCGGTTTCAAACTTATGCTCTGAGGGCCCGCTTCGAGTCTCTTAGCCGACCAGGCTCAGTACCGCCTGCGCAAACGCGTCCGGGTCCTCCTGCGGCACGTTGTGCCCAATGCCCGGAAGGACCCGGTGGCGGTAAGGGCCGGTGAAGTGCCCCCTGCCGGCTGCCGCCGCGGGGCCGCCGACTCCGTCGTCCCCGCTTTCGAGTATTACCGTTGGAACGCTGATCTGCGGCTCCCGGGCGATCAGCTCCTCAAGCCCTTGGTACCGGGGGTCGCCGTCGACCAGCCCGTAGCGGTGGCGGTAGGAGTGGATGACAACGTCGACGAAGTCGGGGTTGTGCAGGCTCGGGGCGCTCGCGGTGAAGGCCTGCCGCGCACCATCCCAGCCGGGCGACCAGGTACGCCACAACAGCCCGCACAATTCCTCGCGGTTTAGTTCCAGCCCGCGGCGCCCCCGCTCCGAGTGGAAATAGTACTGATACCAGTAGCTTCGCTCCCATTCCGGGAGGGCAGGCTCGCCGGACCGGGCAAGGTTGTGCATGTTGTAGCCGCCCACGGAGACGAGGCCGGAAACCCGTCCGGGCTCCAGGGCCGCCACGACGCAGGCCGCCCTGCCGCCCCAGTCGTAGCCTGCCACGACGGCCTGGCCGATGCTGAGGGCATCCATAAAGTCGATGAGATCCTGGCCGAGGGCGGCCTGTTGGCCCGAGCGGATGGTCGTGGGGTCGAGGAACCGGGTCGGACCGAACCCGCGGAGGTAGGGCGCGAGCACATACGCGCCCTGGCCGGCGAGGACCGGAGCGACGTCGTCGAAGGCCCTAACGTCATACGGGAATCCGTGCAGAAGGATGACCGGGGTCCCGCCCGGGTCGCCCGCGGACTCGTATCCGATGTCCAGGACGGGCGTCTGAACGCGGCCGGAGGATAAAAAGCTCATGGTGCCATTCTGGCCCCGGCGGGGCGTTGCCCCCGGAACCTGCCGTGGGCGCGCCTGCCCGCCGATGGGATCGGGGCGGAGCCCCTGCCCCGCCGGAGTTCTCCTGCTGCCCGTGGAGTTATATGCGCCCCTTGAGGATCAGGTTCCAGTACATAAACGGAAGCCCGTAGCGCTTCAGCAGCCACATGTCGCTGCGTTCCTTCGTGGTGTCGATGAACGGAATGCTGGGGGCGGGCTGCAAAGTGTAATCAAACTCCGCCAGCAGCATTTTCCCCCGCGCCGTGGTCAGCGGGCAGGAGGAGTACCCTCCGTACTGGGCGGCCGGGGCTTGCCCTTCAATGGCAGCCAGCAGGTTCTTCACCAGCACCGGGGCCTGCTTGCGGATCGCAGCGCCGGTCTTCGAGTTCGGTGTAGACCCCGCGTCGCCCAGGGCAAAAACTTCCGGGTACCGCTTGTGCTGCATGGTGTGCTTGTCAACGTCCACGTAGCCGGCGGGGTTGGCCGGGTCCGCCAGCGGGGTGCGCTTGAGCCAGTCCGGCGCAGACTGCGGCGGCACAACGTGGAGCAGGTCGTAGTGCAAGGATTCCTGGGAGCCTGCCGCATTGTCAGTAATCACTGCCACGCCAGCGGCCGGGTCCACAGAGGTCATCTCGCTGTTGAAGCGGACTTCGATGCCGTACTTGGCCACCACCCGCTCAAGCTCATCGGCGAACACCTTGACCCCGAACATACCCGGCGTCGGCAGAACCATCACGACCCGGATCTTGTCCAGCACCCCCTGCTTTTGCCAGTAATCGGCGGCCAGGTACGCGATCTTCTGCGGCGCGCCGGCGCATTTGATCGGCCCTGAGGGCTGGGTGAAAACGGCCGTTCCGGACTTCAGGTTCCTGATCATGTCCCAGGTCTTTGGTGCCAAGTCGAAGCGGTAGTTGCTGGAGACGGTCGGCGACTCCAGGGCCTGGGCCATGCCCGGAATCTTGTCCCAGTCCAACTGGATGCCGGGACAGACCACCAGATAGTCATAGGTGACGGATCCGCCGGACGCCAGTGCGACGCTTCGCCGCTCAGGGTCAATATCCGTCGCGGCGTCCTTGATCCACGCAACTCCCTGCGGCATTACGGTTGCCTGTGGACGGACCGACTCCGTCTGGCTGGCCGAACCGCCTCCCACCAGGGTCCATAACGGCTGATAGTAGTGGTGCTCGCTCGGCTCAATCAGGCCGATATCAGTCCGGCCAGCATGGCGGAGCCGGGCGGCGACACTCAGTCCCGCATTGCCGCCTCCGACGATCAGGATCTCGTGATGCATAGTCATGGATAAGACGCCTCTCTCGAACCGGGCGTCGCTTCAGCGCGGACGCCGTTCTCTTCGTGTTGCTACACACTGTGATGCCAACCACTCTATACCCTGGGGGGTATTTTTGCATAGCTTCACCAGAGGCGTGAACCGGAAGATCCTCCCGGCCTGATCCGGGGCCGCTGCGGGCGCCTACGCCTGCCTGACGATATCGACCGAGATCTCCACCGCCGGAGCGGCCCCCCTGTTCTCCAGCCAGTGAATGGTGTTCCCGTCCTCGGGCCAACCCATTCCCGGGCCATAGTCCGTGGCCGCTCCATTGCGATGGTCGGTGATGGTTCCTTGCAGGATGTAGACCATGCCGGGCCGGTCTTTATGGTCATGCACAGGGCCGAAGACGCCTCCCGGCTCGATGGTCACCATCCGCATCCGGAGCAGGCGTCCTGCCATGCCTTCGATCTCGGGCCCCAGGTCAACCGTTCCCAGCAGCTGCGCCGCAACACCTTTTGTCTTCGGTGCCGCCTGCTCTTCGCTCATGGTGCTCTCCTCTGTCCTTGCTGTTGCGCCCGCCGGCACCCGGAGTCTGCACGGCTACGGCAAGGACCTCTCGGCCCGGGCGACGGACTGTTGGCTGTATTAGCTGGTCTACTCCGAAAACGGTTCCTGCATCAAGACCGCCTGCCAAGGAAAAGGAACCGCCTCCGGCGCGTGGCCGGAGGCGGTTCCTGGGGGTGCTGTGTTGAGGACGCGCAGGGACTGCGCGAGGGTGCCTACCTCTCGTCGTCCCTGCCGTGCTTTTCGTCATCGTCGTTCCTTTTTGTGATGGAGGCGACGGCGCCGGTGTTTTCGTCGAGCAGGACCTTGCCGGTGCGCTGCTTGTGGAAGTTGAACATCTCGTTCAGCGAGCCGGCCGCGGAGTCGGCGGAAGCGTCACCGATCCGTCCGGTCTGCCAGTTGTCCTCGATGAAGCGCAGGATCGAGGTTTGATCGGTCTCGGTGTGGTCTACGAACTTCTTCTTTGCGTAGGGGGAGATGATCACGAGCGGCTGGCGTGGGCCGGGTCCGCAGCGGTCAGCGTAGCCGCCCGCCAGCGGAACTCCGCTGGCGGCGGCGTCCGTGCACCAGGCGGCGTCGTCTTCAGTGTTGGAGGAGTTCTTCACCTTGGCGGCGACATGGTCGTACCAGCCGTCCGAGTCGTCGTAGGCGAGCACCACGGCCGTATCCTCCCAGTTCTTGGAATTCTGGATCTGGTTGACGGTGCTGGTAATGAAGTTCTGCTCGTCGATGGGGTCGGAGTAGGCGGCGTGGCCGTCCTGGTACATGCCCGCCTTTAGGAAGGACACGGCGGGCATGTTGTCGGTGTTGACCACCGTGTTGAACGCCGTGAGGTCGTACTGGTGGTTGGCCTGGCCGTTGTGGCCAATTTCCGCGTCCGACGCCGGGGCGACGTGGTGCGGGTTGGCGGTGGAAGCGTAGTACTGGAACGGCTGGTGGTGCGGGGAGTAGTCCACGACGTCGGCGCCCGCGGCGTTGGTGTGGCTGGACAGGCACGATGCAGGTGTGCTCCCGAACGCCGGGGTGGTGGGCGCGAAGCCGCCCTGGAACCAGCCCCAGGACGTGCCGTTGGAGTTAAGTAGGTCGCCGATGTTCTTGCCGTCTAGGCCGGCCAGGTTGTTGGTTTTGGCGTGGCTGTTGTTGGAGCAGTCGTCGTAGACCGGGTCCGGGTCGTTGATGATGGTGCCGACGCCCTTCGCGTCCGGCCGGCGGACGGTGTAGTCGCTGGCCGCCGGTTTAACGGGCTGGCCGGCCGCCGTGTATTCGGTGGCTCCGTGGGTCTGGCCGGAGACCAGGTTCAGCGCACCCGGAGTGGACGGTCCGAAGACGGTGCTGAAGTGGTTGTCGCTCATGGCGTAGTTCTGGGCGTAGTTCCAGATGCCGGTGACGGTGTTTCCGTCGTAGTAGTCCATTGTCAGCCCGCTGCGGCCGTACTGGTTGGTGCCGCAGGCGTCCCGGCTGGTGAACTCAACAAACTTGTCCATCAAGCCGCCGTTGTATGCCTTTTGCTCGGCGCCATAGTTGTGGTCCTGGTCGCAGGTGACGGCCTGCATGGGCGAGAGGCGGGCCGGCTGGGCAGTATTGGGGTTGTTCGGGGCTAGCAGGCCCGCGGTGGCCAGGGTGTCGATTTTCTTGGGCGTGCTCTTGGCGGCAGTGAAGGTGGCCGCCGGGGTGCCGGTGCCCTGTTGGGTTTCGCCGGGAATATTCGCGGCCTCCGGGTAGGTGGCGAAATAGTGGTCGAAGGAGACGTTTTCCTGAAAAATCACCACCACATGTTTGATCGGGGTCGCGGTTTCAGCGTGCTTATCTCCGGCCGAGGCCGGGGCGGCGCCGACGCCGATCAGGCCGGCTGCCAGCGTCGACGCGGCCAGAGCCGCGGCGCCGGTGACGGCGGCGAGGCGTTTTCGGGTGGAGCGTGCTGGATGAGGCATAGGGTGTCCATTCATTTATAGGAGGTGCAAGGGGCTTACTCGGTTGCGGTAACGGTGGCCTCGTAGCTGAGGATTTCGGTGCCGTTGCCCTCATCGCCGTTGTCGGGAGCCACCCTCATGGTGAGGTGGTCGCCGTCGGCGGTCATTTTGAACGGGTTGCGCGTCGCCGCGTGACCGGCGGTGGACCACTGCTGGAAGGGGACGTCGCGGAGTACACTGCGGGATTTGAGGTCGATCATCGCCATTCCGCCGAGTTCGTAGCTTGCGCCGGCTCCGCCGGACTGCGTGGCCTGGGGGAGGTTGGTGATCCCGCCGCAGAGCATTTTTGAGTTCGGCACGTACTGGCAGTCCTGGTAGTCGATGAAGTAGTTCGGGTTCTGCCAGCTAGCGAGCTGCCGGCCGTGCAGGTCCCATTCGGCGAAGCGTCGCGACCCCCAGGTGTTGCCGACGAGGTGGCCCGTCTGCTTGTCCATCACGATGCCGCCAAAGTGGTCCTTGACCTCGAATTGCTTGTGCACCTCGAGGCTGCTCGCGTCCACCCGGTAGACGATGGCGCTGCTGTTGGGCCGGTACTGGGCAACCGGCACCCAGACGTTGG
Organism: Arthrobacter sp. AL05; assembly: GCF_029960715.1. Classification (NCBI taxonomy): domain Bacteria; kingdom Bacillati; phylum Actinomycetota; class Actinomycetes; order Micrococcales; family Micrococcaceae; genus Arthrobacter; species Arthrobacter sp. AL05. The sequence goes on along the minus strand of NZ_JASBRC010000001.1, from coordinate 283,998 downwards.
TGCCGTCGAAGTCGATGCCGCCGGGGTGGTACATGTCGCCCTCGCCAAGGATGATGTCCTTCTGGAGGTTCCCGGCGTTGTCCATCACAAACAGGTGGCCGACGCCCTTGCCGGGCGTACGGTCAAAACCGTCCTGTGTGGCGGGCAGCTTGGTGGTCGGTTCCAGGATCTGGACAGCCGAGAGGAAAATGTGGTCCTCACTGAAGGCGATTCCTTCGGTGTGGTACGTGGGAAAGTCCAACTTCAGCTTGCCGGTCTGCTGCCAGGCTGTGGCACGGTCGACGCCGCTGAACGCCTCGGACAGTGCCGTGTCAGTTACGTGGTGGCTGCCGGCGTCGCCCCCGCCGTGCTGATCGTTGTTGCCGGCGGCCTGGGCGGCCTGGGCGGCCGCAGTGCCGCCGATTGCGGCCGCTGTCAGGACGATGGCTGCGGCTGCCGTGAGGATGCCTCGGGTGCGAGTCGTGCTCATGGGGGAGCCTTTCAAAGGGTGGATCTCAACAGGACCCGGCCAACGTACTCAGTGGTAATGAACCCATTGTGGAGTGGCGGTGAACGGCAGGGATCGACGATTGGCCAGTATCCGGGCCGTACAGCAGCCGGAAACACAAAAGCAGGAACCGGGAGTCCTTCCGGTTCCTGCTTTTGTGCCGTGCATCAGCGGCTGGAGCCGAGGGCTGCCCGCGCCTCCTGTTTGCGTTCAGCGAGTTCCTTGCGCGCCACCAGCGCCTCGTCCTGGCTGACGGCAACGAATCGGGTGGAGGTCCCGGGAGCGGCACGGGCAACCAGATCCATGTCGGCGCTGATGACGGTTCCCACCATGGCGTAGCCGCCGCCGGAGACAGCATCGCGATGCAGGATGATCGGCTGGGTACCGCCGGGAATCTGGATGGAGCCGACGGCGTAGCCGGCGTCCACAATGTTGGACGGATCGGAACCGGCCCCAAAAGGCTGCTCGCGCTCTATCCATTTCACGCCGGGGCCGGAGTACCGCAAGCCCATCCGGTCAGCCACCGGGGTCACTTTCCACTCGCCGTTCAGGAGATTGTCCAGTCCTTCGGCGGTGAGGCGGTGGTCGTACAGGCCAAGGACTATCCTGACGTCCTGTTCTTTTGCGAACCCTGGACGGAATTCTTCCGGAATCGTGTCGCCGTTGGGTACAACACCGCCGTTCAGCGGAATTCCGACCGGAACCTGGTCGCCGGCCTCCAGCTTGCGGCCATGGAAGCCGCCGATCGCGCCCAGGCTGTAGGTGGACCGGCTGCCGAGCACCTCGGGAACGTCGACGCCGCCCTGGACAGCGATGTAGTAGCGCGTCCCGCCGCGGATAACCCCAAAGCTCAGCTCATCTCCGGCGCCCAGCCGCAGCCGCGTCCACTGGGGGCGGGCTTCGCCGTTGACTTTCACCTCCACTGGAGCCCCGGTGATGGCGACGACGGCGTCCTCGCCGGTGGTCAGCACCGGGCCCAGATACGTGCATTCCAGGACTGCTTCCCGGGCGGTGTTGCCTACCAGGGCATTGCCAAGTTCGGCAGAGTACTGGTCCATGGATCCGCTCTGCGGGATGCCCACGTTGTAGTGGCCGGTGCGGCCCTGGTCCTGGACCGTGGTGGCAAGCCCGGGGTTCTTGATATCAAATGCCATTGAGGGCCCCCATAAGTTCCTGGTTGTACGCTTCGGGATGGGCCAGCGCCTTGGACACATCGAATGTCACGGGCGCCTGCCGGTAGCGGAAGGTCCCCGCCGAGATCTCGGCCTGGATGGTGTTGTATTCGGCTTCCGTGACCGGCTTGAACTTCACGATGTCGCCCGGCCGGAAGAAGACCATAAAGTCCTTGAAGTCAGCCAGTGCCTGGGCCGGATCGAAAATCGGCGCGGCGGCTACCCCGAACATCTGGTAGCCCCCGGCACCCCGCACGGAGTAGATGCAGCCGAAGCAGCCGCCGTGGCCCACCGTCAGCTTGGGCGTATCGGTGCGGGGACTCAGATACTTTGGCACTTCCAGCTGCTTGTCCTGCTCAACTAGCTGGAACAGGAACGGCAAGCCGGCGACGAATCCAACCATGGTGACAAGCCACGGCTGCTCATGATGGCGCTGGATGAATTCGGCGGCGTCCTTGAGGTTGTTGACCTTTGCTGCGTAGTCGATGTCCGTGCCGTCCGGCTCCTGATGGAAGCCTTCGCGGAACCGCCCGGCCACCTCTGCGGTGAAGGGATCGTCGTACCAGACCGGGACTTCGACGATCCGGGTTTCCAGGGCCCGATCCTCCTGATGGGACAGGTCCCCTTCAATAGTCCGGACGGTCTTTTCCAAGGTCGACGGCGGCAGGACGTCAGGATCGAACCGCACCAGCAGCGAAGCGTTGGCAGGACAGACATCCACGATGCCCGGCAATTCCATGGCTGAAAGCTTCGCGGCAATGGACATCACCTTGAAATTGGCGGCCAGGCTCATGGACTCCGAAACTTCAACGAACAGGAATTCGTCCCCGCCCCAGGTGTAGCGAGCCTCCGGTACTGCAGGTGCGGGGCTATTCATGGCGCCTCCATTAGATCGGCAACGGTTTCTATGAACTTCGAGTGGTGGCTGACCGCGGCGAATTCGGGCCTGGCCAGCAACAGCTTGTGCACCGGGATCGTGGTTTTGACCCCTTCGATCACGGTCTGGTCCAGCGCAGCCAGCATGGCCTCAATGGCGGAGTCGCGGCTTTCCGCATGGACTATCAGCTTGGCAAGCATCGAGTCGTAGTAAGGGCTGACCGTGGATCCGGCCTCGACGCCGGTGTCCACCCTGATGCCGCCGCCTGCGGCCCAGTCCAAGGCGGTGATGAGGCCGGGGCTGGGGAAGAAGTTGTTCTCCGGGTCCTCGGCGTTAATGCGGCACTCGATGGCGTGGCCGGCAAACGTGATGTCCTCCTGCCGCAAGGACATCTCACCGGTGAATGCGATCAGCAGTTGTTCGCGGATCAGATCGACGCCCGTGATTTGCTCGGTGATCGGGTGCTCAACCTGAATTCTGGTGTTCATTTCGATGAACGCAGCTTCATGATTGACCGGGTCGTAGAGGAACTCGACTGTTCCGGCGCCGCTGTAGCGGCAATCGCGGGCGAGCTCCACGGAGGATTCCCGGATTCTTTCCCGGACAGTGTCCGGGAGGTCCGGCGCCGGAGCCTCTTCAATGACCTTCTGCGAACGCCGCTGCATGGAGCAGTCCCGGTCCCCGAGATGGATGAAACGCATTCCGTCGCCGAGGATCTGTACTTCTACGTGCCGGGCGTGCTGCACAAAACGTTCCAGATAGACTGTCGGGTCCCCGAATACGGAGGCCGCTTCGCCGCGCGCGATCTCGATGGTGTCCAGGAGCTCATCTTCGCTGTGCACAAAGCGGATGCCCCGGCCGCCGCCGCCGGCGGAGGCTTTGACGACGAGCGGATAGCCGACCCTGCGGGCGACCTCTACGGCGTCGGCATTCGGCTCCAGGGGTCCGTCCGACCCCTGGAGGACCGGGACGCCGGCTTTGCGGGCGGATTCCCTCGCCAAGGACTTGTTGCCCATCATTTCGATCGCGTCGGCATCCGGCCCCACCCAGATCAGGCCAGCAGCTGCGACCTTCCGGGCGAATACCGCGTTCTCGGAGAGGAACCCGTAGCCAGGGTGGACAGCATGGCAGCCGGTCTCCAGCGCCGCAGCGATGATGGCATCCTGGTTCAGGTAGCTGGCGGGGGCAGGAGCCGGACCCACCACAATCACGTGGTCGGCGGTCCGGGCAGCCAGGGACTCGACGTCGGCTTCGCTGGCAGCCAGGACCGTCTCGATTTCCATTGCACGGGCGGTTCGGGCAATCCGCACCGCGATCTCGCCGCGGTTGGCGATCAGCAGTTTCCTCATGGCTATCCCTCCCGGATGATAACGACGGCGTCGCCCGGGTTGACCATGTCGCCTTCCTTGACTTCAAAGGATTCCAGTGTTCCGGCGACATCGGACTGGATTTCGGTGAACTGCTTCATGATCTCGATAATGCCCAGGGTTTGTCCTACCTCGATGGTGTCGCCCTCATTGGCGAAGGGCGGCTTGCCCGGACCGGGCTTGCGGTAGAAGATGCCGGGAAGCGGGGAAATGATGGTTGCCACGGGGTGCTCTCTTTCGGGAAGTTGGATACTGCGGTTCAGGCCAGGACCGCACGAACGGCGCCGGCCACTGCAACGGAGTTGGGCGCGTCGGAGTGGACGCAGACGCTGCGGAAGGTGATGTCCAGTTCGGTTCCGTCAACGGCCAGGACGGGCCGTCCGGCCAGCGCCCCGCGCACCCGCTCGGCGGCGGCGTCGGGGTCGGTCGGAGCCGGGCGGCGTTGGATCAGCAGCTCCCCGGACGGACCGTAATTGAGGTCAACGTAGAGTTCGGGCACGAACTCGACGCCCATGGCCCGGCACACGGTTTCGTGGGCCGTCCCTGCAAGTCCGAAAAAGGGGACGCCGAACTGCGAAGCGGTTCCGGCGGCGGCCTGCATCAGTTCCTCGTCGCCGGCCAGCATTCCGTACAGGGCGCCATGGGGCTTGATGTGGTTTAGTTCCAGCCCGTGCTTTGCGAGGAACGCAGCCAGGGCACCGGTCTGGTAGAGGATGATCGACTCGACTTCACCGGGGCTCATGGTCATACGGCGGCGTCCGAATCCGACCAGGTCAGGGAGGCCAGGGTGCGCACCGACGGCCACGCCGTGCTCTGCGGCCAGCGCAACGGTCCGGTTCATCACGTCCGGATCGCCCGCGTGGTAGCCGCAGGCCACATTGGCGACGTCGATGATCCGCATAAGTTCTTCGTCGTTGCCGAACTCGTGGAGGCCCACGCCTTCGCCCATGTCGGAGTTCAGCAGCACCCGGCCTGGCGGGTAAGCGGGGGTGTCGGGAGTCACATTGCTTTGCATGGGTGCAACGCTACTCAGCATCGGGGCTCACGGATATTGTGCAGCTCGCTGAATTTGATTCCCTCACTTATGCTTACCGCACTAGCCAAAGATCTTGAGCCTGCCGTTCCTGGAGGATCCTTGCGAATTTCAGACCTGGTCGGAGATCCCGACCTCAACATCCGCCTGCGTGTTCCGGGCGGCGCCGGACGGCTGGCCAGGCCCATCACCTGGTGCGCCCCTACCGAGCACATGGACCCCACGCCGTTCCTCAGCGTGAATGCCCTGGTGCTGACCAACGGGATGGGCCTGAACGTTACAGACTTCAGGATCTGGGACGCCTACGTGGAACGGCTGGTCGCCGTCCCGGTCTCCGGACTGGCGTTTGGGCTGGGCGCCGCGCACCGCGAGCTGCCGGTCGGCCTGGTCCGGGCCTGCGAGACCCATGGCTTGCCACTGCTGGAACTCCCGCCGGAAGTGCCGTTTGTGCTGATCATGCGCCACGTGGACCGGGTGATCGCCGCCGAGCGCTACGAGGAGTTGCGCAAGGGCTGGGAGCTGGCGGATGAATGCACCCGGTTGGCCGCCGACGGGCATTCCCTGGCCGAGGTTTTGGAGCGGGTGGCGGACGCCGTCGACGCCAGGGTAGCGGTGATCGATCAAAATGCCTTCGAGCTCGTTGCCGCGGGCACGGCTCATGGCGGGACCACCCGGACCGCGCTTCGGCTGCCCAGCGGTGAATCCGCTCAATTCCGGCTGGCCATTGAGGGTATCGGGAGCAATATCGTCCTGCAGCCGATCCTGGGTCCGGTGGCTGCCGTCATTGGAATGCAGCTGAGTTATACACTCGGGTCGCATTCGCCACTGCATTCCGTCGAAGCCGCGCGGTTTATGGAGGCCCTCTACGAGGATCGCGGTGATCCTTCTACCCCGCTGCGACGCTATGCCCTCGAATCCGGCTGCGATCCCGACGGCGGCTGGGACACTGTGCTGGTCGGAAGTTCCGGCGAGGTGGCGCCCGCCAGGCTTCGTGCCATCGCCTGGCGGGCCCGGGTGGGCTTGCAGGGCGCCTATGGCACGGTCAGGTTTATGGAGGAGTCCGGGCTCACCACATTGCTGCTGCAGCATCGGCACGGACCTGCTGATCTGCTCGCTGCCGTCAGTGAGTTCTTTGTGGATGCCCCGGAATTGTCCGTCATCGTCGCGGAGTCCGCGAGCCTTGGCGAACTGCCGCTGACTCTGCAGCTGGCCCGGCGTCAGATGGGGCGGCCCGGGGTCCATCACGCGCCGCCGGCCGATCTCGCCGGCATAGTGCAGGGGCTGCCCAGCCCTGGTCTGGTGGCAATGTGCCAGCGGCTTCTGGCACCCTTGGCCGCCGATGGTGGTGGCGCCCTGCACGAGACCTTCGACGCCTACCTCCGCCACAGCGGAAATTCCGCCAGGATCTGCGATGAGCTTTTTATCCACCGAAACACCCTCAGCTACAGGCTGCGGAAGATCGAGGCGCTCCTGCAGCTGGATTTGTCCGACGGAGAGGTCCGGGCCACCTGCATGCTCGCCCTCAGCATCGTTGCCTCTTTGCAGCTCGACGCAAAGCTCGTCTAGTCCGGCGACGACGGCCGCGCGGACGACCCCGCACCGTTGGCGAGTCGTTTCTGCGCTGGTTTAGGCGCTGCTTTCCCGGACGCACAAGGTCGGCACCAGCTTCACGGACTCGACGTGTGCGCCGTCGAGCACCCCCTTTAGCAGCTGCACCGCCGTACGTCCGATATCCAGCATGGGCGAGCGGACGGAGGACAGTGGAATGGGCAGCTCCGCGGCCAGTGACGTGTCATTAAAGCCGACCACTGCCACATCGGTACCGACGGTGAGGCCATGGGACCGCAGCGCTCCCATGGCCCCGATCGCGGCGAAGTCATTCACGGCGAAAAGCGCCGTCGGGCGGGGACGGCAGTGCGTCAGGATGGTCTCGGCCGCTTCACGGCCCCCGGCAGTATCGAACCGGGACCACACCACGGCGTTCCCGGGCAGCTTTCCCCCCAGCGAACGCCAGCGGTCGACGAAACCGGCCGTCCGGTCGACAGCCGTGCTGGCGTACGGCTCGCCGGCGATCACCGCGACATTCCGGTGCCCGGTCTTCCACAGGTGCTCGGCCACAAGCTCCCCGCCCAGGACGTCGTCGCAGGTAGCCGCCGGGTAGCCCGGGACGCGGCGGTTCATCAGCACAAACGGCACCTTCCGGTCGGTCATTTCCACCAGCAGCCCAGTGTCCAAATGAGCGTCACCGATGATCAGCCCGTCCACCCGCCGGGCGAGCATGGTGTCCGTCTTGCGTCGCTGTTCCTCAGGGTCATCGCGCGAGTTCATCACAAATGTCGAATAGCCCAGTTCCGCCGCGGCCTCGTCGATGCCCTCGTACATGATTGCCAGGACAAGGTCCGAAAGCCGGGGAACGATTACGCCCATGAGCCGGGTCCGCCGTGTCCGGAGGCCAGCCGCCTGGGGGTCGGGGGAGTAGCCGCGCTTCCGCGCCAGATCACGCACCCGCTCGGCCGTCGCCACGGAGGCGGCCCCCCGCGCAACGTCAGTGCCCGAGTGCAGGATCCGGGACACCGTCGACGGGTGGATCCCGAGCTCGTTGGCAAGATCCTTCAGCGTGACGGCCCGGCCATCGCCTGCGGCTTCGTTCATTCTTTCCCCCTGGCTCGGCTCATAAAGACGTCATCACCAAGACTGCCCGAAAACGTGCGGATCCCTGCTTCGTGAGCTCTTGACGTGCCGCACATCACATTCTATAGTCATCTCACCGGCTAACCCAATCGATTGGGTACCGAGCAGGCCGGAATCAGGCTGCGCAGTGTTTACACCCTCGAAACACCCGGAAGCATTTAGCCGAAACATCGCGGCGATAACTTTTTAGCCAACTACCCAATCGATTGGGTGCGCTTCAGGCATCAGGCGCTTAACTAACGGAGTGGAAATGACTGTCACAGATCTGCAGGGCCCCCACGTGGTGCTGTTGGCCACAGGAGGAACAATTTCTTCCCGCGCGGCCGAGGCCGGGGGTGCCGCTGTGGCGTCGGACACGGGCGAGCAGGTGTTCGCCGGCATGGGGATTCCGGCCCGGCATCCGGTCCGTGTGGTGGATGTTTTCCGGAAAGGTTCGTACCTGCTGACGGTTGAGGACATGATCGCCATCTGCGCCAAGGTCCGGCAGGCCCTTGCTCACCCGCAGGTTCTGGGAATTGTGGTCACCCACGGGACGGACACCATGGAGGAGACCGCCTACCTGATGGACCTCACCCACGATGATCCCCGGCCCGTCGTCTTTACCGGAGCGCAGCACCCCGCCGACTCCCAGGCACCGGACGGTCCCGACAATCTCGCCCGCGCGATTGCAGTCGCCGGCTCCCCGCAGGCGCGTGGAAAAGGCGTACTGCTCGCCTTCGCGGGGACCATCTACCCCGCGGCGGGAGTCCGGAAGAGCCACACAACGAGGCTCGATGCCTTCGCCAACCCGGACTTCGGCACGGCAGGATCGGTATCCGGTTCAGGTGACGTCAGCCTCGACCGTGCCCGGCCCGCATACGACCCGTTTCCCTTGCCGGGAGCGGCGGCCGGTTCACCCCGCGTGGACCTCATCGCCGCTTACCCCGGGTCCGACTCGACCCTGTTGCGGGCCAGCCTCCAGGCCGGGGCGGCGGGCATAGTGCTCCAGGGGACGGGTACTGGCAATGCCAACCGCACGATGTGCCGGGCAGTAGCGGACGCCAGCGCGGCCGGCGTCGTGGTGGTGACGAGCACGAGGGTGGAGGCCGGCGCCGTTGTGCCCAGGTACGGCGACGGCGGCGGTGAAGATCTGCGTGCCGCAGGCGCCATTTCCTCCGGCCTGCTCAGGCCATCCCAGTCCCTGGTCCTGCTCAGCCTGCTGCTCAGGCTCGGTACTCCCCAGCACCGCATTGCGGACACCTTCGCCCTCCGGGGCAAGGTCCCTTGACAGTTACCGCACCGAACCAAACCCCAATAACCAAAACCCAAGAAAAAGCGCAGTGAAAGGTTGATCTCATGACTAAGGACATCCAAGTCGCGTTCGGCGTCGACGTGGACGCCGTTGCCGGAATGCTCGGTTCCTACGGCGGCGAAGACTCCCCGTGTGATATCTCCCGGGGCCTGTTCAGCGGGGAAGTCGGCGGCCCGCGCCTCATCCGTCTTTTTGAGAAGTACGGACTTCCCGCCACCTGGTTCGTGCCCGGTCACTCGATCGAGACATTCCCGGAGCTGACCCGGATGATCGTGGACGCAGGCCACGAAATCGGCGTGCACGGGTACTCGCACGAGAACCCCATCGCCATGACCCGCGAGCAGGAGACGGCCATCCTGGACCGGTCCATCGAACTCATCGAAAAGGTCTCCGGCCGCCGTCCCACAGGCTATGTCGCACCCTGGTGGGAATTCTCCGGGGTTACCAATGAGATCCTCCTGGAACGCGGGATCAAATACGACCACTCCCTGATGCACCGCGACTTTGAGCCCTATTACGTCAGGGTCGGCGACAGCTGGAAGAAGATCGACTACACCAAAGACGCCGAAACCTGGATGGAACCGCTGGTCCGGGGGCGCGAAACCGACCTCGTGGAGATCCCGGCCAACTGGTACCTCGATGACCTGCCTCCCATGATGTTCATCAAGGCATCGCCAAACTCGCACGGCTTCGTCAGCCCCCGGGACATCGAACAGATGTGGAAGGACCAGTTTGATTGGGTCTACCGCGAAATGGACCAGGCGGTCTTCACCATGACCATCCATCCGGACGTCTCCGGCCGGCCCCAGGTCCTGCTGATGCTCGAACGCCTCATCGAACACATCAACTCCCACGAGGGCGTCAGCTGGCACACATTCGACCAGATCGCGGACTCCTTCCTCACCCGCAGCCCCCGAAAGGAAAACCAGTAATGACCATCCAGCAGCCTGCCGTCGATCTGACGCAACCCGCACCCGATGAGAAGCGCCGTTTCCCGGTCTTCTCCAAGCGCCACACCACCACAGCCACCGTTCTTGCCCTGCTCGCCTGGACCGTGGCCGTCTTCGACTACGGGCTCTTCGGCACCCTCTTGCCGGCCATGCAGGAGGAGTTCGGCTGGACGGCACCCGAAGCCTACGCGATCAACACCTGGATCGCTGTCGGCACCGCAGTCGTTGCTTTCGGGATCGGACCTGTTATTGACCGGCTCGGCCGTCGCAAAGGCATGATGGTCACCGTCGGCGGCACCGCCGTCGTCTCCGGCCTGACGGCTCTGATTCCGACTGGCATCCCGTTTCTGAGCAACGGGCTGCTGGTCCTGGTCCGTTCCTTCGGTGGGCTCGGATTCTCGGAACAGGCCGTCAACGCGACGTACATGAACGAGGTCTACCAGGTGACCGAGGTCGCCGATAAGCGCAAGCGCCCCGGCTTCCACTACTCCTTCATCCAGGGCGGCTGGCCGCTGGGCTTCCTGCTCGCCAGTGCCCTCGCCCTGGCCTTCCTGCCGACCCTCGGCTGGCGTGCCCTCTACCTGATGGCCACCGTTCCGGCAGCCATCATTGTGTGGGTCATCGCCCGGAAGCTCAAGGAGACCCCCCAGTTTGAACTGCACCACAAACTGACCGAACTGGAGAAGAGCGGCAAGTCCGCCGACGCCCACTCCTTGGCCCACGCCTACGGCGTCGAACACTCTTCCGCGGCACCGCTCAAGCGGATCTGGGAGCCGCAGCTGCGCCGGAACACCATCGTGTTCTCCCTGGCCTGGATCGTAAACTTTTTCGGCATCACCATCTTCAGTGTCCTCGGCACTTCCGTCCTGAAAAACGCGAAGGGCGTGGAACTCTCCGACGCTTTCTGGATGCTCATCGTGATCAACCTGCTGGCGTACTTCGGCTACGTCTTCCACGGCTGGCTCGGGGACAAGATTGGGCGCAAGCGGACCATCATCGGCGGCTGGATCCTCTCCGGCATTTCCTTCACGATCATGCTCAGCCCCATCGCCACGAGCCCGTTCATGATCATCCTCACCTACGGCGCCGGCCTGTTCTTCCTTGTCGGCCCGTACGCTGCGATCCAGTACTTTATGGCTGAGTGCTACCCCGTCAGTTGCCGAGCCACCGGCACCGCTTTCATCGGCGCCATGAGCCAGCCGGGCACCATCATCGGCGGGGCCATCTTCACCGCAATTGCCGCCGGAAGCGGGACCGGCACCGCAGCCGTCTGGGTGGGTGCGCTGGGAACGCTGGTTTCCGGCCTCCTGATGATCGCCGCTAAGCCGCCAACGGAGGCCTTGATGGAGGACCACCCGCACGAGGTCGGAGCATGAGCGCGGGAAAGGTCGCGATAATCACCGGGGCGGCCAGCGGAATCGGACGCGCGCTTGCCGTCTACTACGCCGGACACGGGGTGCGGTCGGTTATCGGAACCTTTCCCGGCGACCCGCACGACCCGCAGGAAACCCTCCGCTTGGTGCATGCGGCAGGGGGTGCGGGCGTCATCCACGAAGTGGATGTCCGCAGCACCCCTTCCGTCGATGCGTTCGCCGAACGCGCGGTCCAGGAGTATGGCCGGCTGGACTACGCGGTGGCCAACGCGGGAGTCCTGCGCAACTCGCCCCTGGGCCAAATGACCGACGAGCGCTGGCACGACATGCTCGACGTCGACCTCACCGGCGTGCTGCGAACCCTGCGGGCCGGGTCCGCAAGAATGACCGACGGCGGAGCAATGGTTGCGGTGTCGTCGATTGCCGGCGGCGTCTACGGGTGGGAAGAACATGCCCACTACGCGGCCGCCAAGGCCGGTGTGCTCGGGTTGATCCGCAGCGTGGCCGCGGAGCTGGGGCCGCGCGGCATCCGCGCCAACGCCGTCATCCCCGGGCTGATTGAGACGCCCCAGTCCCTGGACCCGGTGAATTCGCTGGGACCCGACGGCCTGCAGCGTGCCGGACGGGAGATCCCCTGGGGCCGGGTCGGCCGGCCGGAAGAGGTTGCCAGCGTGATCGGCTTCCTGACCTCCGATGACGCTGTTTACGTTACCGGCCAGTCGCTGATCGTCGACGGCGGTCTCACCATCAAGATGCGTGCCTGATTGGTATTGGAGGGAAAGCATGAACAACACTGACACCTCACCCAGAGCGTCAGGCCGGGCTGTGGTGGTTACGGGCGGAGCCAGCGGCATCGGCAAGGCCATCGCCGAAGCCTTTGCCGCCAATGGAGACAGAGTGGCTGTCCTGGACCGGTCCGGCGCGGCGGGAACAGTCGCCGTCGACGTCTCAGATGAAGCAAGCGTAAAAGCCGCTTTTGCGGCGGCGCGTTCGCAGCTCGGCAGCATCGACATTCTCGTCAACAGCGCGGGCCTGCTGACCGAATCGCGGCTGGAAGACATGACCCTGGCCATGTGGAACGAAACGGTTTCCGTTGACCTGACCGGGGTCTTCCTCTGCTGCCGCGAAGTCGTGGCGGAGATGCGGCAGCAGAAGTGGGGCCGCATCATCAACATCGCCTCCCAGCTGGCCATCAAGGGCGGAACCGGGCTCAGCCACTACAGTGCAGCCAAGGCTGGGGTGGTGGGGCTGACCAAGGCCCTGGCCCTGGAAACCGCCGGCGACAATGTGCTGGTCAACAGCATCGCCCCGGGGCCCATCGAAACGCCGTTGGTGGAAGGAATTTCAGCGGAGTGGAAAGCCGCCAAGCGTGCCGAACTCCCGTTGCTGCGCTTCGGGCTCCCGGCCGAGGTAGCGCCCACTGCGTTGCTTCTCGCGAGCGATCCGGGCGGCAACCTGTATGTCGGCCAGACGTTGGGACCAAATTCCGGTGACGTTATGCCCTAGAAAGGGAAGATTCTATGTGTGGTGCATGCGGACAAACTGTCGTAGCAGATCCCGTACTGGGCCCGGAGAGAACGATCCGGCAACACCTGATCGTCGCCCAAACGGTCAACGATGCCTGCCGGTCCTGGGCCGGGGCCTCCAAGGTGGCTGCCACCAGCGGGGGGTGGCTGGTGTCGGGGCCGACAGGTGCCATCGAAACCGTCTCGACGGTGGAAATGCTCTGGAGAGCTGTCCTGCGGGGCGCCACCGGCGCGCGGTCCCTGGAACTGCCTGACCTCTCAACCGGTCTCCCGGGACGGGATGCGGCGGACATTTCCGTACGCGTCCTGGCCCTTGGGCACCGACTATCGCAGGAACGTGCCACTGCGTCGGTCAACGGAGCCGGCCCGGGTTAAGTGCCCTAGGTGTTCTGGGCCGGGAGTTGCCGGTCTGCCTGGACTCAAGCGGGGGGAGCGGAAATCCTGGGTATCCCGGCCCTTGGAGGATGAAGTTCACGGCTGTCCGGGAGACCGGCTGCCCGGCCGCGACGCAGTCGACCTTGACTGAATGGTTCCGTAATTGCAGCGCCCGCTGGGACGTCTTGGGCCAGCTGTCGGGCCACCGAGGCGGGCCCGCCGGTGAGTACCTCGTCCTCTTTCGAGCTCCAGGAAGCGGCGTAGGGGATGAGAGCTTAACTGACGACGGCGGGAGGTTGAGGCCTCCCGCCGTCGTCAGTTGTTGCTGCTACAGATTGACCGTTTCGGTGTTGGCTGCGCCGTGGTTCAGGCTGAGCGTAAAGGTGTTGGGCCCGCTGGCGTGCACCGCGATGCTGCTTTTGGGCGTCTTGTGGCGGACCGAGAGATCGTGCACCAGGGCGTCCAGTTCGCTGTGCATGTTGGAGCGGTCCCAGAGCTTGTGGGTGACAGAGTTGGCAGTTTCAAACGTCATTGTTCAGTGCTTCCATTCATGTTCCGGATGTCCGGCTGCCGCAACGTTGCGGAGCCGCCGTGCGGCCACACCAGGAACGCCGTAGACCGTCGGGCGGCTCTGCGAGCTCACCGGTTTGGCTTCATTGCGTCCACCAGGATGGGTAAAACCGTCGCCCCTGATTCACTTCGGCGCCGGAGTCGGCGCGGTCAGCGGGCTGGCCCGGCGGGACGTTGGAGGCCCCTGCCGTGCCCTTTTATGATGCACAGTGCCGGGCTGGAGTCTCAAGCCGGATGGCCAATATTGCAGGGTGAGACTGATCACAGTGCGATCCGGCAGGGGCCGGCCAATCATCGGGAAAAAACGTGAAGCTACCAGGATTCAGCGGTGCCCTGATCATGCCCCTTCCCGGCGAGTCGGTTCGGCGGCAGCCGCGTCGTCGTCGGTGGCGGCCGGCTTAGGGGCGGCGCAGGTCATCGAGCAGGGCTTGCACGTACTCCGGACGCTCGATGTTGGCGAAGTGGCCGCAGTCCGGGACCGTGGCAGGCTGGATATGCGGGATAACGGCGGCCAGCCGGATCAGGTCCGATGCCGGCGTAAAGACATCCCGGTCGCCCCGGAGGGCCAGCACCGGGCAACTGATGCCGCGCCACTGGGAAAAATCGTAGCGGGCCGCGGCCCGGGCAGCCGCCAGGAAGCTGGCCGGTCGGGCGTCCAGGCCCAATCCGCGAATGACCTGCGGGGAGATGGCTGCGGGGTCTGCGAAGAAGGGTGCCAACAGCGGCCGCATGACCGGTGTGGTGCCGACGGCGCGGATCAGTGCGGATCCGGCCGGGCCGAGGGCCGCCATGGCCCGCATCACCGTGAGCATGCCAACAAATGCCGGGAACCGGAACAGGGACCGCAGTGGCCGCCGGGCCGCGCCGGCCACACCGAAGGTGGTGGCCGAGATGGTGGCAACGCTGGCTGTCCGCTCCGGCGACGTCGCGGCAACGTGCAAGGCCAGGAAGCCTCCCATCGAGTGTCCCACCAGGTTCCACCGCTGGTAGCCGAGCGAGTCCAGAACCTCGGTGACGGCGCGTGCCATCGCCTCGATGCTGAATCGCTCCGGCCGGCAGCCGCTCGTGGAATCTCCCCAGCCCGGCAAATCAATGAGCACCCGGTCATGGGCCGGCGCCCGGGAAAGCAGCGGCAGGAACGTCGTCCATGATCCCGCGGCCCCGTGGAGGTAGACATCCGGGGTGCCGGTTGCCGGGCGGAGACCATCGGTGCCGTGCTGGACCCTTACCGTGCAGGGGCCCAGCTCGGTCCCAAGGATGCTCCGCCGCAGCGTCGCGGCCCCCGAGGGAGCGGTTTCCTGCTGAACACTCATCGTCACCTTCTGTTTGTGGTTTCAGAAAGTGATTCGTAGCCGCAGCGGTCCCGGACCGGCGTCACGGCTGCGCCGGCCGCCACCCCGGCTAGGGCAGCCGCGACGGTCGGAGCGCACTCGGGGTGCCCGCCTGCCCGGGATCCAGGGGCACGGGGCTGATCAGCACGGCGGGTCCGCGGTGCAGCAGGCCGTCCGAAAGAGGCTGGCATCTCACCCCGCCGCGCCCGCGCATCGCCGCGTGGGCTCCCGGCGCGAGCATCTGGTCCATCCAGGCGCAGGGGTGGGCAGGCCGCCCGGCCCGGAGCCGCACCAGGTGTCCCCGCGATTCGATGCCGAATTCCCCGCCCAGCAGCGGAGCCAGCTGGGCGCCGCGGAGGACCACATTGCGCCGGGTCAGGAGCGGGTCGAAGGCGCCGGTGCCCAGCTCCGTGGCCATCGCTTCGAGAGCCTCGACCGCCATAAGGGTGACCGCGGCATCCATATGCGCGGCCTTGCCAAAGAACCGGTCGCCGACAATTCCCTTGCCGGTCACCAGCTCGGCACGGTCCGCGTCGGTCGTCGGGACGTCCGCTGCGCCCTCGCGGGCCCGGCCGAAGTAGGCGTGCGCGGGGGACACGAGGAGGTGGAGGACCTCGATGTTGTACCTGTAACTTTCCATCATGGCCTCAAACTATCCTCCCGGGCAGCGGCAGGGCCCCAGTGCCGGCGGCCGGGTCGGCTGCCGCTTTGCGCGGCCCATTGTGGGAGGCGGTGCCGCGTTCACGGCAGCGGCAGGAACAGCACTGTGTAGATTCCCAGGACGGAGAGGACCACAACGCTGCCGGCGATGGCCGCCGCGCCCCTGAAATTCGGTACCATCACGGCTCCTGCGATGCCGCTGGCGTGGTGGTGGTAGCGGCGACGCTGCGTTATGGCGATGCCCAGGGCGACGATCAGGGACGCTGCCACAAGTGTGCCGGCAAACCAGCCATGGTGCGGCACCCAGCGCAGGAAGATGCACGCCGCCGTAATCAGCGTGAACGAGGTCCGCCGCCAGGCAAGGTCCGTACGCTCGGGCTGGAGCCCCGGATCGTTATGCACCGCGGCGGGCCTGGATGTCGCCATGGTTAGGCCGGCCGAACGATCACAAAGACGATCAGCACGGCAGCGACGATGGCGCCGCCGACCGCCAGGAGCGGGGTGAGCAGCGGCGCCGGGAGCGGTTCCTGCAGGCGCATGGCACGTTCGACGTTGAGCCAGCGGAAGAAGGAGCCGCCGCCGGTCAACAGTCCCAGCAGAAGCAGGAGCACGGCCACGGACTTTCGAAGTTCCGGACCGAACAGCGCCGACGTGAACGCTTCGACGGCGATGCCGCCGGCTACCAGCGCCAGCGACGTGCGGATCCAAGCCAGGAACGTGCGCTCGTTAGCCAGCGTGAAACGGGGGTCCGGGTCGGTCCCTCCGCCCAGGGCCCGGGCCAGCAGCCCGCGCCGGCTGCGGTCCGTGCCCGAACCAGCCCCGGCGGCCTCAGAACCGGTCGCGGCTGGGGCGGCGCCGGGAGCCTTGCCGGTGAGGGGAGACGGGCTGGGTGCCTCTTCGTGTGCGGTCATAGTGCCCTCAGGATGTCACCCGGACGGAAAAAGTCCCACTCGGCCGCTCCTGCGGACCCGAAGGATGGTTGGCGGGAGGTGCCGGGCCGAGATTTCCCGGGGACGGCGGTTAACGGCAAGATGTGAGCATGGAGCACACTGACCAGCAGCCCTGGGTGAAGAACTACCAGCCGGGTGTCCCTGCGGAGATTGAATTGCCCACCGAGTCCCTCTCCGCGATGCTGGAGCGGTCCGTGGCTGAGGCAGGGACAGCACCCGCGATGGAGTTTTTCGGCCGCCGCACCAGCTACACCGAACTCGGTGAACAGGTCGACCGGGCCGCCGAGGGGCTGCGGCGGCTTGGTGTCCGCGCCGGCGACCGGGTAGCCCTGATCCTGCCGAACTGCCCGCAGCACGTGGTCGCGTTCTACGCGGTGCTGCGCCTCGGGGCTGTCGTCGTCGAGCACAACCCGCTCTACACCTCGCGGGAACTCCGGCACCAGTTTGAAGACCACCAGGCGCGCGTTGTGATCACCTGGGACAAAGCCGCTGCGGCCATCCGTGACTTCCCGTCCGACATCGAGATCGACCACGTCGTCTCCGTCAACATCCTCGCGGCGTTCCCCGCCGTCAAGCGCTTTGCCCTGCACCTGCCCGTGAAAAAGCTGCGCGAGTCCCGCGACGCGCTGACCGCACCGGCCCCGGGAACGACGCCGTGGAAGGATCTGCTGAGCCACGGCAGGCTGGATCCGGGACATCCCCGCCCCGCTGTGGATGACCTCGCCGCGATCCAGTACACCTCGGGAACCACCGGCCGCCCAAAAGGCGCGATGCTGACGCACTTCAACCTCTACTCCAACGCCTTGCAGGGCGAAGCGTGGATGCATGGGGCGCAGTACCGCAAGGAAGTGTTCTACGCGATCCTGCCCATGTTTCACGCCTTTGGCATGACGCTCTACCTGACCTACGGGATCCGCAAGCAAGGCCTGCTGGTGCTGTTCCCCAAATTCGAGCCGGAGCTGGTCCTGGCTGCGATGAAGAAGTCGCCTGCGACGGTCTACTGTGCGGTGCCGCCGATCTACGAGCGCACAGCGATGGCCGCTAAGGAGAAGGGCATCTCGCTCCGGTCCTGCAAATACTGCATCTCCGGTGCCATGAACCTGCCCGACCATGTGGTGGAACTGTGGGAGTCGGTCTCCGGCGGGCTGCTGGTTGAAGGCTACGGCATGACCGAGTCCTCACCGGTCGCGCTGGGCAACCCCTTCCACCCCACACGCCGCAACGGCACGATTGGCGTGCCGTTCCCATCGACCCTGATGAAGGTCGTCAGCCTGGATGATCCTGCCGTGGAAGTAACGCCGGGCCAGCCGGGGGAGCTGATGCTGAAAGGCCCGCAGGTGTTCCAGGGCTACTGGAACAACCCGGAAGAAACAGCGAAAACACTCACCGCCGATGGGTGGCTGCGAACCGGCGACGTCGTGACCGTGGACGAGGACGGTTTCACCACAGTCGTTGACCGGGCCAAGGAGCTCATCATCACTGGCGGATTCAACGTCTCGCCCACCGAAGCCGAGGCAGTGCTGCGCCTTCATCCGGACGTCAAGGACGCCGCCGTCGTTGGGAAGCCGCTCGAGCGGGGAGGCGAGATGGTGGTTGCCGCCGTCGAACTGGAGCCGGGGGCCACGCTCGACGAGGACGCCCTCCGCGGGCACTGCCGTGAGCACCTGGCGAGCTACAAGGTGCCCAAACGGATCGTTGCCATCCCGGACATGCCGCGGTCGATGCTCGGAAAGATCCTGCGCAAGCAGGTGCGGGAGCAGGTCTTACCGATGCTCTGACCTGCCCCCGCACCGAAGGCTTCCGCGGTCTTAGACGGTGCGCGGAGCCCGGGCCAGGTTCTCTTCCAGCTCGGCGGCATTCTGCCGCTGGCCGTAGGCAGGCCGGTCCCGCTCCACCCGCCAACTCTCGGACAACGGGCCGATATTGACCGTGTCGAAGCCGAATTCGTCATAAAGCCGGGTGACCAGATCCGCAGCCTCGGGAAAATCGCTGGCCGTGGCCAATGCGCGGCGGTTGGGCGTGCCGGCGGGCTCCCCGTCGGTGGTGATCTGCGAGAACATAATGTGGTTGAAGGCCTTGGCCACCTTGGAGGCGGGCAGGTGTTCCTGCAGGAGCCCGGACGTGGTGGCTTCCCCGTTGTCCAGTGCCGGGAAATGGCCGTCCCGTTCCCAGTAGTAGTTGTTTGTGTCGACCACGACCTTGCCCGCCAGCGGCTCCACGGGAACGGACCCAAGGTTTTTGAGCGGTACGGTTACGACGGCGAAGTCGCCCGCCGCTGCTGCCTCGGCCGGGGTCGCGGCCCGGGCGTGCGGGCCGAGTTCCGCGACGAGGTCCGTGAGGGTTTCCGGTCCGCGGGAGTTGCTGATGACGATGTCGTAGCCGAGCTGCACCGCTTTGCGCGCAATCTGGCTGCCAATGTGTCCTGCACCGATGATTCCGATTGTTGTCATGTCAGAGCCAACACCGCACGGGGGCAGGATATTTCGCTCAGCCCAGAAGGTCGTCCTCATAGCACCAGCGCCAGTCCTCACCCGGTTCGATGCTCCGCATGACGGGATGGCCGGTCGCGGTGTAATGCCGGGAGGCGTGGGTTCCGGGCGACGAATCGCAGCACCCCACGGCGCCGCAGCTCAGGCACATTCTGAGGTGGACCGGCGTTGTGCCTTCCCGGACGCACTCCGCGCAAAACGGGTTGCGCGGCGCGCCGGCGTCCGGCGCGGATGCCAGGTGATCGCACACCCCGCCGGGCTGGGCAACTCCCTCGCCACCGCCGCTGGAGAGGTCCAAGTCCTCCGCCGCAGCGTCCAGCATCGATTCCTCAACATCCAACCGGTCCAGGACCGAACTGAGGACCTCATGCGGATACGCGCCGCCGCGCCGCAGTTCCAGTACTTTCGTCCGTTCAGCGTCCAGCATGGCCAGGCGCAGATGCGCATAGCGCTGGCTCGGTGTCGCCGTCTCCGCCGACGGCCGGCCGAGCCGTTCCCAGGCGGCCAGCCCGCGCTCCTGGGTGCGGCGCTTAAGCATTGCCATGACTTCCGGAGGATCGTTCTCGGTGCCGATTTCCGCCAGCCGTTCCACCCCGGCTGCCGTGGCCAGCTGCATCAGGGACGCCTGATTCAGGGCATCTTCGCGCTGGTCCGGACCTTGGACCCCCAGCAGCCGGACCAGCGCGGGAAGGGTAAAGCCCTGCAACGCCAGGGTTCCGCCGACCACCACCATGGCCGCAAGCACCAGGACTGACCGGTGTTCCAGGTCCGCCGGCAGCACCAGCACGGCGGCGAGCGTAACAACACCGCGCATACCTGCCCAGGAGACGATGGCTGCATGTTGCCACGGCGGGGACGGATCCTTCCGGCGGATGGCAGGAATCAGCCGGGGCAGGTAGGTTACCGGGAACACCCAGACCGGACGGAGCAGCAGCACTGCCAGCAGAATCACGGCACAGCCTGCCCAGATCCGGGATGCCCCCAGTGAATCGCCCTGGACTCCGTCAATGATGGTCCGAACCTGGAGGCCGATCAGCAAGAACACGGAATTCTCGAGCAGGAACTGGGCCGTGTGCCAGTTGCTGCGCTGGCTCAGCCGCGCGGCGCCGTTGGGCATGGACGGCGACTTTGTGCCCATCACCAGGCCGGCGACGACGACGGAGAGGACGCCGGAGGCGTGGATCGCCTCCGCCGGGAGGTACGCGACAAACGGTGCCATCAGCGAAATGGAGGTGTTGATTGCGACGTTTCGGGTCCGTTTGCGCACTTGCGTCAGGACGTAAGCCGCTGCCAGCCCGGCCACCAGTCCGCCGCCGGCCGCGAGCAGAAACCCGCCGGCCACCTGCGCGGCGGAGACGGTTCCCGCAATGGCGGCGATAGCCGCCCGGAGACAGACCAAGGCGGTCGCGTCATTGACCAGCGACTCGCCTTCCAGGATCGTAACGATCCGGCGGGGCATGCCCACCTTGCGCGCGATCGCAGTGGCGGCGACGGCGTCCGGTGGCGCGACGACGGCGCCCAGGGCAATCGCTGCAGCGAGCGGAATCTCGGGGAACAGCCACCAGACAACGAAGCCCACGGCGAGCGTGCCAAAGATGACATAGCCGACCGAAAGCAGGCCGATGGCCCGCCGGTTGGAGCCAAAATCGAACAGCGAGGTCTGCAGGGCCGCGGCGTACAGCAGGGGCGGCAGCAACCCCACCAGGACAAGTTCGGGGTTCAGTTCGATGTCCGGTACGAACGGCAGGAAAGATCCGATCACTCCCGCCAGCACCAGTAACAGCGGAACGGACACATTGATTTTCCGGCCCAGTGCGCTGCCCGCGCAAACCACCGACACAAGCGCAATCAGTCCAAGAGCAACGTCCATGGAGCCATTCTGTCAGGCGCCGCCGGGGGAGAGCCTAGGTTTGGTGCCAGTCCTGCTCGAAGTCAGGGTGGTCGATGTACGGCAGGGCGAGGGCGTTCAGTGAGCGCTCCATCCATTCGAGGGACTGCGGGATCCAGCCGGCGTCCTGAGCCGGGGCGCTGACCAGGGCTGCAAGTGCCGCCTGGCGGGCTGATTCCACGATTCGGATCAGGCGTTTTTTCGCCTCGCATTCGAGCAAGAGGCGCTGTTCGTACCAGGCGCCGGATTGCGAGACGGTCCGGTCGCCGAGGAGGGTCCGCGCCACGGCCTCGTCCTCGCTGATCCGCTCAGACAAAAATTCGACAATGTCCACATCGTGAGCGTACGCGCCGTCCTTGGCCGGCAACCAGCCCCGCCCGCCGAGGCAGCTAGTTACCTGCCGGGTGGCCGGTGTCCCCGGGGCCGACGAAGCGGCACGAACCCTGATGCCGTTCGGGCAGGACGCACGTCCGGCCCGAGGGCAGGTGCACGTTGCCGCAACGGCCGGTCATGGCTACGTCCTCGCGAATGTGCGAGCTGCTGGCATCTGGCCGGTCCTGGCTGGGGTTCCCATTCGGGGGGCCACTGGGTGGATTGCCTTCTGGACTGTTCATATCTGCAGCTCCTTGGAGAGTATGCCGTGCCGGATGGGTCCGTCTCTCGAAAGGGGCGGCAAGACCAGCCTCGCACCCCCGGATTAACTCCGGGTTACCATTCGGGAAGGTGCGGGTCTCCTGGCGGGCGACGGGACCAGGTCCGGCAAAGGCGTATATTTCACAGTGAAGAGACATTGGATTTACCCGGCCAAGATGAGGTACGCCACGATGGTGCTAGGTGTAGCGCAAAACGGTGATCGGATGGACGGTACACGCGGAATTTCTCCGATCAGCGCGGCGGCACTTGCCGTCCGGCTCGGTGACATCGCCCGCGCGCTCCAGCACGAGGACGACCCCGAGTCCATGCTGGCCGGCGTGGTGCACGCGGCCCTGGAACTGGTGCCGCACGCGGCCGAGGCTTCGGTCAGTCTCGTCTCGCCCGGCCGGAAGATTGACTCGCGTGCCGCTTCCAGCGATCTTCCGCGCCGGGTGGATGCGCTCCAGAGCGAGACCGGGCAGGGGCCGTGCCTGGACGCCTCCTATGACAAACGGGTTGTCAGCGTTCCAGACCTCAGCACGGACCAGCGCTGGCCGGATTTCTCCGCGGCGGCCTTCAAGCTCGGGGCGAGAAGTATGCTCTCCTTCCAGCTATTTGTGAACGGAAACCACCTCGGAGCCCTAAACCTCTTTGGTCGGGAGGCTGGCGCCTTCGACGCCGAATCGGAGCGGATCGGGGCAATGGTGGCAGCCCATGCGGCAGTGGCGCTGGCCGGTAGCCAGCAGGTCAGCCAGCTCACCCAGGCCCTTGACACCCGGGACCTGATTGGACAGGCCAAGGGAATCCTGATGGAGCGCTATAAGATCACTGCCCAGCAGGCCTTCCTGCTCCTTTCGCGGGCCAGTTCGGAGTTGAACATCAAGCTGCGCGACGTCGCCGAGAATTTAACCGTCAGCGGGGAAATGGCAAGCAAGGGCTGAGACCGGCCGGGCCGCAATCACCCCGCAGGACGCTCACCGCGCCGGGGCTGTGTGCCGTGGAGCTAGGAGTCGTAGTTTTCCACTTGATTGGTGGGGCGGGGCTGCGCCTCATCCGGATCTTCGCCATACTGCCGCTTGGCCCGGCGCTGGCGCAGCAGGTCCCAACACTGGTCAAGGTCCTCTTCGATGCCCTTGAGGCGGGCATGCTCCGGGCCGTGTTCGTAATCCGCCGAAGATGAGGGCGCCTTCTCGCGGAGAGTCTGCTCTTCTTCCACCAGGGCTGAGATTCGCTTCAGGATGTGTTGTTCGTCCATAACGGCCTTCTTTCGGGTAGCTGTCCTTGTGCCAGAGTAGCGAGGTGTTGGTGGGCTGGCCAGAGGACCGTCGTGTGGTGGTGGTTCATCCGGATGCCCGCCGCCGCCCGGCATCCGCCGCCAGCATAATCAGCTTGCTTATGAGTTTGGGCCTTCTTAGAGTGGATGCCGTAAGGCATTAATCTCTCCGAGTGGAGGACCCGGCCCGTCCGATGGCTGCGTGGACCTCCCCGGATACCAAAGGAGGACCCATGTCAGAACACAACATTTCCGGTAAAAAGGTTGCCTTCCTGCTGACCGACGGCGTGGAGCAGGTGGAACTGACCAGTCCCTGGAACGCCGTCAAGGAGGCCGGCGGCGAGCCCACTCTCGTGGCGCCCGGCCGGGGCAAGCTTCAGGGCTATGACGGCACCGAGAAGGGTCAGGTGTTCGACGTCGACCTCACTGTTGCCGACGCAAACGCTTCCGATTTCCACGCCTTGGTGATCCCCGGCGGCGTCGTTAACGCGGACAACCTTCGGGTCGACAAGGACGCCCAGGCCTTCACTCGGGCATTCTTTGAGCAGCATAAGCCGGTGGCCTCGATTTGCCACGGGCCGTGGTTGTTGATCGACGCCGGCGTCGTGCGCGGCCGCAATGTCACGTCCTTCCACACACTCCAGAGCGACCTGAAAAACGCCGGCGCCAATTGGAGCGACCAGGAAGTGGTGGTGGACCAGGGCCTCGTGACCAGCCGGAACCCGGACGACCTCCCGGCTTTTAACGACAAGCTGCTCGAAGAGATCGCAGAGGGCGAGCACGCCGGACAGACCGCGTAGCCGGCGCCGCTCCACCAGGACAGCGTAGGGGGTTCGCTCGCTCTGCAAACGGCAGTGTTCACCCCTACCCTCAGGGACCGATTTGCGGGATGATATGGCTGCACCGCGCACCGGCCTCCGCCGCCCCAACCCTCCCTGTACTGGCCGGATCCAAGCTGCTAGGAGTCCTGGACATGACCACGTTGAACCCCTACCTGAGCTTTCGCGACAACGCGAAGGAAGCCATGACGTTTTACCAGTCCGTGTTTGGCGGTGAACTGACCATAAGCACTTTCGGCGACTACCAGATGAGTGAGAACGCCGGCGAGCAGGACAAAATCATGCACGCCATGCTGACCGCGGGAAACGGCATGGTGCTAATGGGGGCTGACACGCCGGAAGCGATGGGCTACAAGCCGGGCAGCAGCATTTCGGTCTCACTCAGCGGTTCCGACGAGACCGAATTGCGCGGCTACTTCGACCGTCTTGCCGACGGCGGAGCGGTGACGGTGCCGATGGAGAAGTCTCCGTGGGGAGACGTCTTTGGAATGTGCACGGATAAGTACGGGACCGACTGGCTCGTCAACGTCGGCTCCGAGCCGGGACAGGCGCCGGCCGAATCTTAGGCCACCTGCCGCCCCGCCCCTCTGGCGGGGGCGTCGGGACGGGCGTATGCTCGCGCCATGGGACAGGATCCGGTGGTAGCAAACCCCTCGCTGTACCGGGTCATTTTCGAAAACGACCGGGTCCGAGTCCTCGAGTACCGCGACGTGCCCGGCGATAAGACAGTGCCCCACGGGCACCCGGACAGCGTGATGGTCACACTGAGTTCCTTCCGCCGGAGGCTCTCCGGCCAAGGTGGCGACGTCGACGTCGAAATCCCCGCCGGGGCGGCCCGCTGGCTCGCCGCGCAGGACCATTCCGGCGAGAACACCGGGGACACGGAAACCCACACCGTCTTCATTGAACTCAAAGAACCACCGCCCGGGAAGAATCCGGATGACGGGGTACCGCCGCCGCTCGGCCCATCAGGGAGCTAGCCGGCACCCGGGCCGCTGACCGCCCCAGGCTGATGCCCCGGCTACCGTCTCCGCGCGGCCGAGGGTATCCTGTATACGGCCGTTACTCCCCGTTCGAGACACCTTTCCGGCCAAGAGAGGCATGCCATGACTGAGAAGTTACACCTCACCCCGGAGGATGAATTCCCCGAGGACCTCAGCGCAGTGGCGGACAAGGACTTGCAGGTCCTTGACAGCCAAGTTCAGCGGCAGCTGGACTACGAATACGTGGCTGAGGGCGAACCGAATCCGGAGACCGAATTCAGGCATTACGACCTCGATGAGGAGTTCAGCGAACGGGACAAGCGGCAAGGCTGAGGCGTGCTGCCTGGACGCTTACCCGACGCTGGCACGGGGCAAAAAACTAAGACGGCGTGGAAACGAAAAATGCAAAGCGGAGGCTGGCCCGCACCCGTTCAGGTTGAGGCCGCAGGCCATCTGGGCCACGTGTTCGCGTCCAGTACCCCGGCCCGGGCGGGGGCGCCGCGCACCGCCGTTGTGCTGATCCACGGTATCGGCGTCTCGCACCGCTATTTCACCCGGCTCCAGGGTTTGCTGGCGGAATCCGTTGACACCTACGCGATAGACCTTCCCGGTTTCGGAGCGACACCGCGTCCGGAGCGCACCCTCTCCGTTGAGGACCAGGCCACCTACATCCTGGGTGCCCTCGAACAGCTCGGCGTCCTGGAGTTTGTGCTCGTCGGGCACTCGATGGGCGCGCAGTTCGCCACGGCTGCGGCCCTGCAGCAGCCCCACCGGATCGCCCAGCTGGTCCTGATGGGGCCGGTAGTTGATTCGAAACGGCGGACCGTGCTGCAGCAGGCCCTGGCGCTCAGCCGGGACAGCCTGTTTTACGAAAGCCCGTCCTCGAACGCCCTTGTCCTCACGGACTATTTCCGGTGCGGCGCCAGCTGGTACCTGAAAACGCTGCGCGTCATGATGGACTATCCGACGGAAAAGCGCATCCCCGGGGTCACTGCGCCGGTCCTTGTGATCCGCGGTGCCGACGACCCCGTGGCCTCCGTAGACTGGTGCCGCCGGTTGGCCGGACGCGCAGCGAACGGGCAGCTGCTGGAAATCGAAGGCGCCGGGCATGTGGTGCAGCACAACCGATCCGAGGACGTGGCGGCAGCCATCCTGGACTTCGCCGGGATCCGCCGTCCGGCAGAGGAAGTTCACCCGGGGCGCCCCGGATGAGCGGGGTCCTGCAGCGGGTCCAATGGTGGATCCAGGACTACCTTTACGCCGCCGGCCGGCAAGTCCGGAGCGCAGCTTCCCGGACCGGGCCGGAGGATTTCCTCAGCGGGACGGCCCGGCCCGTCGTTGTGATTCCCGGAATCTACGAGGACTGGCGCTTTATGCTGCCGCTGGTCCGGCGGCTTCACAAGGCAGGACATCCGGTGCATGTGCTGGCCCTGCTGCACCGGAACCGGCTTCCCGTGCCCAGGGCCGCGGATGCGATTGCCGGCTACATCCGGGATCGTGACCTCTCCGACGCTATGATCGTCGCCCACAGCAAAGGCGGACTGATCGGTAAATTCGTGATGATGCAGCTGGACCCCGACCGCAGGATCACGGGTATGGTGGCGGTCTGCTCGCCGTTCTCCGGCTCGCGCTACGCCTCGTTTATGCTGCTGCCGAGCCTGCGCGCCTTTTCGCCCCGGAATGCCGTGACCCTGCAGCTGTCCAGGGAGGAACGCGTGAACGAGCGCATCACCTCGGTCTACGGGCTGTTTGATCCGCATATCCCAGAAGGCAGTGTGCTTCCCGGCGCCCGGAACATCCGGCTGGACACCGCCGGCCACTTCAGGATCCTGGCTCACGAGGACACAATCCGCACTGTCCTGGACATAACAGCCGCGCCGGGGCCGGCACTAGCGGTCCGCCCCCGGGAGGCAGGGGGTTAGTCTGTCAATGGACTTATCAAATTCCGGACCCCGGACTGACCTTTCAGGGGCTTTCAGCATGCCACTTCCCAGGGCATCTCCCGAGCCGGCGGGATCGCCGCACGTTGCCGACGGCGTTCCCCCGGAGCTCTTGGTGCGGGCGCTCTCAGCCACCTCCGAGATCTCCCTGATCACGGACTCGGCTCAGAGAATCATGCATGCCAGCCGCTCCTTCAGTGCTATTACCGGCTACGCGGAGGCCGAGGTGCTGGGAAACAACTGCCGGATCCTCCAAGGTCCGGGCACCGCACCCGAGACCGCCAAGGCCATCCGCGACGCCTTGTTCCGCGGTGAGCAGTTCCGGGGCGACATCCTCAACTACCGCAAGGACGGCTCGCCGTTCTGGAACGCCCTGACCGTCACCCCGCTCTTGGATGAGGACGGCCAGGTTACCCACTTCGTCAGCGTGCAGCGCGATATCAACGCCCGGATGGCAATGCACGAACAGCTCCGGTTCCAGGCCACCCACGACCAGCTGACCGGCCTGCCTAACCGCACCGCCTTGGACGCCCACCTTGCCAAAGTGCTGGACCCCGACGATGGCGTCAGGCCGGCCGTCGCCCTCGGGCTGATCGACCTGGACCGGTTCAAGGACGTAAACAACGCCGTCGGTCACAGTGCCGGTGACGCGATCCTGGCAGCTTGGGGCGCCCGGATGCAGGCTCTCCTCCAGCCCTCGGAGTTCCTGGCGCGGATGGGAGGCGACGAATTTGTCCTCGTAGTGGAGTACGCGGCCGGCGATGACACCGCCGTGGCGCTCGACGGGGTGCTCAAACGCCTCGGCCGCAGCGTTGAAGAAAGTTTTGCGGCGGCCGGCGAAAGGATTTCCCTGACCATGAGCGCGGGACTGGCGTCATCGCCCCGCAACGGCACGGAAACGCGCACCTTGCTGCGCGGCGCCTACGCCGCCCTTAACGTTGCCAAAACCCGTGCCGGCGGACCGGAGAGCTGGTGGGAACTGGTCGCGGACGCAGCCGACGGCCGCGGGGCTCCCGGAACCCTGCCGGGCACGCGAGCCCCCGGCGGCATGCCGGTGCAACCGGGCGCCGGCAGCAGCCCCGTGAACCTCTTGAAGGAACGGCTGTTCGGCGGCGGGTTGGAAATGTTTATGCAGCCGGCCGTGGACCTCGGCGCCGGCAGCGTCTACCTCTTCGAGGCCCTCGCCCGGCTGAGGCTGGCGGATGGCAGCGTATTGCCGCCGGCAGCGTTCCTCCAGTACCTGAGCGAGGCGGAGACCGACAGGCTGTTCCTGCTTGGACTGGACCAGGCGTTGGCCTGCCTCCCGGCCTGGGACGGGGAGGGACTTTCCGCGAAGGTCTCCGTTAATATTGCGCCATCGACCCTGTTGGATCCGGACTGCCCGACGTTTGTTGAAGAGTCGCTTCAGCGGCACGGGATCGCGCCGCAGCGGCTTGTCCTGGAACTGCTCGAAACCGGAACGACGGACTGGGACGCGGTGCACGCTCCGCTGAGCAGGCTGGTCCAGCTGGGTGTAGGCCTTGCAATGGACGATTTGGGAGCTGGCTACAGCAGCCTGAAGCGGCTGTCCATGCTGCCGTTCACGGCGGTCAAGATTGACCGGGACATGCTCAGCGGACTGCGTACCAGTCCGCTGGAATCACTCAGCCTAATCGCCACGCTGGTGCAAATCGGACGGGATTTTGGCATGACGGTCGTAGCCGAAGGCCTTGAGGATCTTGGGATGACCGAGGCGGCGGCCGTGATGGGCGCGGGGTACGGCCAGGGCTACCACCTTGCCCGCCCGATGCCTGCTTCCGAGGTACCCGAATGGACCGCGGAGTTCGAATCGCGGGAATACCCCCACCAGGTCCGGACGGCTCTGGGGGCGCTGGCATACCACTGGAAATTCCTGCGCCTCGGTTCCCCGCACCCGCACAAGATTGAGGACTGTCCCTTCACGGGATACCTTGCCGCCCGCAGCGGGCGCCCGGACGACGTCGACCGCTGGCATGCCCAGCAGCACAGGGCCGGCAGCAGCTCCGGTGCCAGCCGGATGATCGTGGATTGGCTGGTCCGGGAGATCCGGCGCGGAGCCTAAACCTCGAAATGCGTCCTGGCCGGACCCTTGCCGAGCGACTCCACGACTCTAGCCGCCACAGCATGCAGCTTAACGTTGCGCGCACTGGAAGCAGCCTTGAGCAGTTCGAAGGCCTCAGCTTGGCTGCAGCGGTTCTGGGCCATGATGATACCGACCGCGACGTCGATCCCGGTCCGTGTTTCCAGGGTCGCCTTGAGGTTCGCGGCAGTGTCGCTGAAGTGCGCAAAACGTACCGCCAGCCGCAACGCCAGGGAAGTCTGGCTGACGAAGTCCTGGGCCAGGTCCATCGCCCTGCCATCGAACCTTCCGGACCTGTGTGAATACAGGTTGAGCGCGGCCCGCGTGTCGCCGTCGAGCAGGAAGGGCAACGCCAGGATGGACCGGACCCCGTGGCCGCGCATGGTCATGGCGTACCGGGGCCAGCGCCCGCACTCCT
Organism: Arthrobacter sp. AL05; assembly: GCF_029960715.1. Classification (NCBI taxonomy): domain Bacteria; kingdom Bacillati; phylum Actinomycetota; class Actinomycetes; order Micrococcales; family Micrococcaceae; genus Arthrobacter; species Arthrobacter sp. AL05. Next base: position 254,784 of record NZ_JASBRC010000001.1, on the reverse strand, counting down.
CGAGATCCCTGATATGCACGGTTTCCTGTTCCCGCGAGGCGGTCACGCACGGGCCGTCACCGAAGGCGTACTGGATTTCGTCCATGGACTGGGCGGCCGGACTGCTGCTGGCGACCGTCGCTGCCTTCCGCTGCCGGAAAAGGGTAATTCCGCAGAGAATCTCGTCTCCGGGCTCCGAAAGGCTGCGCGCGGAGATCCGCGCCAATTCGCGCAGGAACTCCTCCACGTCGGAGCTGTGAAGCACCAATTCATGCAGGTGCTGGTGGGTTGAAGTTTCGTCAATTGAAGCTGCGGTCGATTCGCTGGCCACTGCCGTGCCGTTTCACTCAGGTCAACACGATCCGGACGGTCTGCGCCCCACGTGCAGCGGAGCGGCTGTGGCGGATGCAGGCGGCGGGATCGCAGAACAATCCAACGGCTTGCTGCAAAACCGTACCGGGAAATTATATACAGCAGGTGCCCGCATCCCTGACCGCGCCCGCCACCGTCGGGGCCCGCAACGGCAAGCTCCCGGACGTACCCTTGGACATAACCCGACGTTGGAACGGAAGCTCCATGCCAGATCTCGATATCCGGGAACCGCGTTCCCTGCCACTCACCATTGCAGACGCCGCCCACCGGCCGGTGGAAGAGGTCCTGGCGCAGCTGGGAGCAGGCGTGAACGGCCTGAGCAGCACCGAGGCCGCCCGGCGGCTCGAGTCGCTGGGACCGAACGCGTTACGCACCCACCAGGCCAGCGGATGGTCAGTTCTGGCCCGTCAACTGCGCAGCCCCATCCTGATCCTGCTGCTTGTCACCGCCGGGCTCTCCCTGTTCCTTGGCGACGCCACGAACTCGATCGTGATCGGTGTCATCCTGCTGGTCAGCGTCGGTCTCGGGTTCAGCAATGAATTCCGGGCCGAACGCGCCGCGGAGGCCCTGCACTCCCGTGTCACCCACCGTGCCGTTGTAGTCCGCGACGCAACCGTGCAGGAAGTGAACGTCACCGCCCTGGTGCCGGGCGACATTGTGCACCTGGCTTTGGGCGCGATCATCCCCGCCGATATCCGGCTGCTGAGCGCCAAGGACCTGCTGTGCGATGAAAGCATCCTGACCGGGGAATCGATGCCTGTCGCCAAAGACCCTGCCCCGGTCCCCGGCGCGGCGGCGCTGGGGGACCTGACCTCATGCCTGTTTATGGGGACCGTGATCCAGGCCGGTAACTGTACCGGTGCGGTGGTCGCCACCGGCGGGCGGGCCGAATTTGGCCGGATCGCCCTGGGCCTCGGCGAAAGGCAGCCCCAGACCGAATTCCAGCTGGGCCTCCAGCGCTTTTCCTACCTGTTGCTCCAGGTCGCGATCGGCCTCACATCCCTGATCTTCATCGCAAACCTGCTCCTGCAACGGCCGTTAATCGAGTCGCTGCTGTTCTCACTAGCGATCGCCGTCGGGATCACGCCGCAGCTGCTGCCAGCCATTGTGAGCACGAGCCTTGCCACCGGAACCCAGCAGCTGGCCAAACGCAAGGTGCTTGTCAAACGCCTGGTCTGCATCGAGGACCTTGGCGACATGGACGTTTTGGTCACGGACAAGACCGGAACCCTGACGGAGGGCCGGATCAGCTTCACCGCCGCCCTGCCCGCCGGCACCGGCATCACCGCCGGTGAGCTGCTGACCCTGGGGCTGCTTGCCACCGAAGCCGACTACACCGAAGCCCAGGCCTCACCGGTGGGCCTGAATCCGTTGGACGCCGCGCTGTGGGCATCCGCAGGGGGCGCTGACTTCGCGCCCGCCCGGTACAAGCGCCTCGACGTTATCGACTTCGACCATCTGCGGCGCCGGACCAGCATACTGGTCAGCGAAGCCGGCGCCGCGCCCCGCATCGTCACCAAGGGATCCCCCGAAGACGTCCTGGCGCTCTGCGGGGATATCCCGGCCAGTGTCCAGGCGATGCTGGACGAACAGTTCAACGCCGGCTCACGGGTGGTTGCTGTCGCCACCCGAGCGGCTGTCGGACTGACGGCTATCGGTCCCGCCGACGAAAAGGACTTGGTTCTCGCCGGTTTCCTCATCTTCCTGGACCGGCCCAAGGCCGCCGCGCGCGCCTCCCTGGACAGGCTCGCGGAACTCGGCATTACTGTCAAAATCGCCACGGGCGACAACGCCAAGGTGGCGGAGAAAGTCTGCGACGAACTCGGGGTCCCCTCCGGCGGAACACTCACCGGCGCCGAAGTCGAGGCCATGTCCGATCCGGAACTGGCCTCTGCCGCGCGTGAGGCCAGCATCTTCGCCCGCGTCTCGCCCGAACAGAAGGCCCGGATCATCAGGCTGCTGCGGCGCAGCGGCGGGTCGGTCGGATTTATGGGCGACGGCGTCAACGACGCGCTGGCGCTGCACGCGGCGGACATCGGCATCTCTGTCGACAGCGCCACCGACGTAGCGAAGGATGCCGCCGACGTTGTGCTGCTGGACAAGGACCTGGGCGTTCTGGCCGAAGGAGTGATGGAAGGCCGGCGGATCTTCGCCAACACCATCAAATACGTCCTGATGGGCACCTCCAGCAACTTCGGCAACATGTTCAGCGCCGCAACGGCCTCGGTGGTGCTGAGCTTCCTGCCGATGCTGCCGGGGCAGATCCTGCTGAACAACCTGCTCTACGACGCCGGCCAGCTCGCCATCCCGGGGGACCGGGTGGACAAGGACCAACTCGTGGCGCCGTCGCGCTGGGATATCGGCTTTATCCGGCGCTTTATGTTCGTCTTCGGCCCGATCAGTTCGCTGTTCGACTTTGCCACATTCGCCCTGATGCTGTTCGTCTTTGATGCCGTTCCCGGCGAATTCCGCGCCGGCTGGTTTATCGAATCCATCGTCACGCAGACACTGATCATCTTTGTCATCCGCACCCGGCGGGTGCCTTTCTTCCGCAGCCGGCCGTCGCTGGGCCTGGTCGGCGCCTCCCTGGGCGTGGTGGCAGTCGGCGTTTACCTGCCGCTCTCGCCGCTGGCCGGCGTGCTTGGGTTCGACCCGCTGCCCGTCCCCTTTTTTCTCGCCTTGCTGGGCATGGGGGCCGTGTACCTGGTACTGGTTGAAATGGCCAAACTCTGGTTTTATGCCCGCGCCGCCCTGCAGCGACCGCCCACGCCTGTTGGGGTGCGGCGCCGCGGCCGGACCCACCGCATCGCCCGCCGGGCTGCACGCTTCAGCATCGCAACTGCGGGCCCCTTGCTCCACAACCGGGGACCGGGGCGCCGGCGCGGCCGAATCCGGGCCCAAAGGCCCTCACACCCAGGGCGCTCCTGACAGATAGTGGGAGGAACGGCCAACCGGCTAGTTTCCCAGCCCGCGGAGTGCACACCGTGATGAGGCGCCGGTGGACGTCCCGATTGGAAAGCCGCACTGATGAGCATCTTCGAAGACAGGGTCGACGCCGGCCGGCAGCTGGGAAGGCGGCTCGCGGATCTGCGGGGCCAGGACATCGTGGTCCTGGGCCTGCCCCGCGGCGGAGTCCCGGTGGCCGCGGAAGTCGCCGCCGCCCTCGATGCACCCCTTGACGTGATTGTGGTTCGGAAGCTGGGCCTTCCCTACCAGCCGGAGCTTGCCATGGGAGCGGTCGGGGAGGGCGGCGCCCGGGTGCTCGAAGACCACGTGCTGGCCCACGCCCGGGTCAGTGACGCGGAACTGCGGGCCGTTGAAGACCACGAGCGGGCGGTGCTCGAGAGCAGGGTGGCCCGGTTCCGGAAGGGCAGGACCCGGCAGGACCTTACCGGGCGTATCGCGGTGATCGTCGACGACGGCATCGCTACCGGGTCCACCGCCAGGGTCGCCTGCATGATCGCCCGGAAGCTTGGGGCCGCGAGGGTGGTCCTGGCCGTCCCGGTCGCCCCCGCCGACACCCTCCGGACCCTGACCGAGCCCGACGAGCTGATCTGCCTCGCCACACCGCAGCAGTTCTCCGCGGTGGGATACCACTACCGCGATTTCTCCCCCACCGAAGACGATGAGGTGGTGCAACTGCTCGACGCCGCAGCCAAGCGACTGCACAATTCCCCGCCGGCGTCCCGCACGCCGGAGGGGACCAGCATGGCAGCCGCCACGGAGTTCGATGCGGAAGTCGAAATCCCGTCGCGCGGGGTTCGACTCCAGGGCCACCTGCACCTGCCGGTCCCGTCCCGTGCCGTGGTGCTGTTCGCGCACGGCAGCGGCAGCAGCCGGCACAGCCCGCGGAACCGGTTCGTGGCCGGGGTGCTCCAGCAGGCGGGACTCGGCACCTTGCTGCTTGACCTGCTGACCCCGGTGGAGGAACGAAACCGCGCCAACGTCTTTGACATCGAGCTGCTGGCCCGCCGGCTGTCCTCGGCCACGGACTGGCTCGCCGGCCGGCAGGACACGGCGTCCTGCCCGCTTGGCTATTTCGGGGCCAGCACGGGTGCAGGGGCTGCGCTTTGGGCCGCCTCCGAACCAACCGCCAGGATCGGCGCCGTCGTATCCCGCGGGGGCCGGCCCGATCTGGCCGGGCCCCGGCTCTCCGCGGTCCGGGCGCCCACCCTCCTGATTGTCGGAAGCTACGACTCCGGAGTGCTGGCGCTCAACCGCAAAGCGAAGTCCATGATGCGCTGTCCGAACCAGTTGGCCGTCGTGCAGGGCGCCACCCACCTTTTTGAAGAACCCGGTACGCTGGCCGCGGCTGCCATCCTCGCCAGGGACTGGTTCGTCGAGTACCTGCTGCCAACCGAAACCAAAACCCCGGGAGCCACCGAATGAGCTACACCTACACTGCCGTCGTGCCGCTGAACTGGGAAGACACTGTGGCAAAGACACGTGCCGTGCTCGCCACCCAGGGCTTTGGGATACTCTCGGAAATCGATGTGCGTGCCACCTTCGCCGCTAAACTCGGCGCGGACGCAGCGGAAGCCCTGGGGGACTACGTCATCCTCGGAGCCTGCAATCCGGTGCTCGCGAGCAAGGCGCTGGCCGCGGAGCCGGAAATGGGGGCATTGCTGCCCTGCAACGTGGTGGTGCGCCGCGGGACCGGGGCCACCGCGACGACTGTCGATGCCATCGACCCGCAAACCATGGTCCAGCTCAGCGCTACCCCGGCAGTCCGCGACGTTGCGGACGACGCCGGCACCCGCCTGCGTGCGGCCATAGCCGAACTGGCAGGAGAACGCTGATACGGTCAGGCCCCACGCACCCCATGGCGGCCGCCGGAGCGGTGCCGGAAGGCGTAGACCAGCAGCGCCACACCGGCGAGCACTAAGAACGCCGGGACAAAGAACTCGCTCGCGGTAAGCAGCGCCGTAGCCTGCACGGCGAAGACGACACCCAGCACGGCCAGGACCGCGGCCGGTATCAGCGGCCACTTCATCCTCGCTGATTCTGCCGACCCGACCCGGCTGGCTGCCGGCCGGGCCAGGCCGGGCCCGGCTTGGACGGGAACCAGGGAAAGTCCCGCGAATGTAGCGGCGAGGCCCAGCAAGAGCACCGCGGCCACCGGCATGCCTTGCCAGGATTGCGGGAGTGTCACCACGAGGGCAAGCGTCAGCATCACGCCGGCGGGGATGAGGGCCCACCAGTTGGCGCGCTCGCGCAGGTAAACAGCGCCGAATCCTGCGCCCATGAACAGGAAAAGGAAAGCCCCGGCCCAAGTTCCGGCCCGCCCCGGCCAAAGCTGGGTGACCAGGATAACCGACGCAAGGCCCAGGAAGACCGAACCGGGAATGGCAGCCCACCAGTTACCCCGGCTGCGGAAGAACACAACGACGAAAACGACGCCGGCCGCCGCAAAGAAGAGCGGCCACACCAGAGCAGCGCTGTCGAGGTAGCCGAGCAGGTCCAACAAAAGCAGGAATCCGGACACCATCAGCGCGATTCCCACGATGATGCTTGTTCGTGCTGATTTCACCGTTTGCCTCCCCGGAACACGGCGGGCGGCTGAAGGCTGCCCGGCAAGTTCGAGGTTATGCCGGCACTGCCCGACAGGGTAGGGCACAAGGTCACGGGCGCCGCACGCGGCTGGGCTGGCGGCCGCGGCCCTCGGCCCGGGACTTGATGCCCAGGAGCATACGCCGCTCCATGAGGAACTGCAGGGGTTCCAGCAGTGGCCGGAGAATCAGCCCAACAGGAAGCGGGGAATAGTCGTACCGCGTCCGGGACAGCAGCCGTGTGGTGCGCGCATCGACGGGATGCAGCACAAATGTCCAGCCGAGCTCCAGCCGCAGGCCCGCAGCTGCCCCGGCGGAGGAGATGATTTTTCCGGTGCGCGGGTCCATGGTGCCGCCGAGGCCCAGCACGGATCCGGGCTCCACCCTCCGGACCGGAATCCCCGTGCCCGGGCCCAGCGGGATAACGTCGCCGACGGCGAGCTGCTGGTATTCGGGAAGGATCCGGTCCGCACTGTGCATACCAAGGCCTGCCGCGTTTTCGAGCAGGTCGTAGCTATACATGCCACCGCGTCCCGCACCCAGCTGGACGAGCCAGGGCCAGAGGTCCGCAGCAGGAGCGTGGACGGTGACGGCACGCGTACTCTGCATCCGCGGCACCGGGACGATCTCGTCGCCGGGAAGCGCGGCAGCTGATTCCTGAGCCGTCGCCCCCCAATGCAGCAGCCGGGGCCGGACGGCGAGGACAAAGCCGGCAGCGGCGGCGGCTGCGGCCAGGGCGGCCACTGGACCGCGGAACCGGAAGGAACAGGCGAGCCGGCTCATGGGACGCGGCCTTCCAAACGCTTTGCCGGCGGCGCCACTGCGCGATTGCGGACGTAACGAAGAGCCCCAGCACAGGGACGCTTCACCGCCGGGATCTCCAGCCGGGCCACCGGTGCTACCCAGCAGGGCCGGAAACGGTACCGGCGCCGGTATGCTGCCCGACGGGGCGGCTGCCCCGGTTGCGCCTGCCGACGCCGCCGGGATTCAGCTCGAGTTTCCACAGGTGCAGCACTCCCAGTACCAGGAACAGGGCAGACAACAGCACCGAGGACCAGAGGGACGCCGCCGACACTGGGAGCTTAAACAGCGGTTTGAACAGCTCCCCCAGGGCCAGGGAGAAAATGAGCGTAAAGCCGAGCAGGAACAGCGCGGGCATAAAGACCAGACCCGGCCAGCGGCCGCGGAACGTCAGGACGGCGAGGATCAGGAACGCGGGCATGATGAAGCACAGGTCAAGGACGAACACGGAATAGAGTGAATCGATCTGCTCGCGGGTGCGCATCAGCGGCAGCAGCATGGCAATCCACAGCGGGTAAAAGATCAGCGGCTGCAGGAGCGCGCCCGTGGCGGAAAGCCTGCGGATGCCCGCAGGAACACGCACCCTCCTTGGCCCCTCCGCCCTGACCTCCATTGCGGTGTAGAGCACCCCCCAGAAAGACAACGCAAAGATGGCGAGATACACGAGGTAAAAGCCGTTGTAGGTCCGCTCGATGGAGTAGATGCCGTAGGCGTAGAACAGGTAGCCCAAGATTCCCAGCGCCACGAGCCGCGCCTTGGTCTGCTCCCGACGCACCGTCAGCGCCAGGACGATCAGGGCGATGCCCGCAACACCTGACATCAGGTCCTGCGATACGGCGCCGGGAAGCAGGTCCGCTGCCACGACGCCCCGGTAGATGTCCGGGAAGACCAGCCCGGCCACCGCGGCAGTGACGGTCAGCAAGCCAATGACCATCCAGAGTGCCCGGACCGGCCACTGGCTGTGGTTCATCTTCCCGCCTGGTCTTTGTCCGGGTCCTGACCGACCACCAGCACCGGGCAATGGGCATGGGCCGCGCAGGCGCCGCTGACTGATCCCATCACCTGTGCAAGGAAGCCACCGCGGCCGCGGCGGCCGACCACCAGGAGCTGGGCGTTCCGGCTCTCCGCCACGAGGACCTTGGCCGGGGCGCCGAACTTCACGGTCCGGCTCAGGCCTTCCGGCAGGTCGGTGCCAAAGGCACGCTCCAGGGCTTCGTCGACGAGCCGCTTGGCCGTCTCTTCGAGTTGGGTGGTCGTAGGGGAGCTCTCTTCGGGCAGGTGGGATGCCAGAAAGAGATCCGAGGTGCCCAGGCAGGTCACGACCGCCAGGGGCGCATCCAGGCCCCTGGCCATACGGCCGGCGAGCCGGAGCGCCGCCGTCGAGAAATCCGAACCGTCCACGCCCACGACTACGCGCTGATCACCGTTCATGGCCCCAGCCTGCTCCCGGTCTGGCGGAGTGCCTAGGGCCGAAAGTCACGGCGGCCCTGCTGGCGGTCCGTGGCCGGGCAGGTGAGGGGGACTGGATCTTCCTAGGACGCACAGGGCCTGCCACGGGGGCTGGGCAGCACTCTTTACCGCCTTTAGGGTGGAGTGACGAAGACCACCAGAGGAGATCTTGATGCGAGTTGCTGTTACCGGAGGAAGCGGAAAACTGGGACGGAGCGTAGTCCGGAGACTGAGCGAGGACGGTCATGAGGTGACCAGCCTGGACCGGGTCGGTGCCCGCGGCCGGGACTTCACCGAGGTGGACCTGCGCAACTATGGTCAGGTCGTGGATGTTTTCCTGGGCCTGGAGGACCGTCACGCCGGCTTCGACGCGGTGGTGCACCTGGCCGCCATCCCGGCTCCCGGCCTCGCCCCCGACGCGGCGACGTTCGAGAACAACATGCAGTCCAGCTACAACGTGTTCCAGGCAGCCCGCCGGGCCGGGATCAAGAAAATTGTCTACGCCTCCAGCGAGACGGTATTGGGTTTGCCGTTCGACGTCGACCCTCCCTATATTCCGGTTGACGAGGAATACCCGGCGCGGCCCGAGAGTACTTACTCCTTGGTCAAGCACCTCGAAGAGCAGATGGCCATCCAGCTGACCCGCTGGGACCCGGAGCTGAGCATCACGGGCCTGCGGTTCTCCAACGTGATGGACCCGGAGGACTACGAGGAGTTTCCTTCGTTCGACCACGATGCGTCCCTGCGCAAGTGGAATCTCTGGGGCTACATTGACGGCCGGGACGGTGCGCAGGCCGTCGCACGCGCCCTGGAGCACGACAAGCCCGGGTTCGAGGCGTTTATCATCGCCAACGAGGACACCGTGATGGGCCGCTCCAGTGCCAGCCTCGCCGCAGAAGTGTTCCCGGACGTCACCGTGGTCAAGGAACTGGGCGAACACGAAACCATGCTCTCGATCGAGAAGGCCAAGCGGCTCCTGGGTTACGCCCCTGAGCACAGCTGGCGCGATTACCACCCGGAGCGGACCACCCCCACCGAAGACTGAATCAGCTGCATTCATTCACTTTCCACTAAGGAGTTCCATGAAATACCGCACCCTGGGCGGCAGCGGCGCCGTCGTCTCCACCTACGCGCTGGGCACCATGACCTTTGGCGCCGAGGCCACAGAGGAGCAGTCACGCACGATCCTTGACGACTACTTCGCGGCCGGCGGAAACTTCATTGACACCGCGGACGTCTACAGCTCCGGGGTCTCTGAGGAGATTGTGGGACGGTGGCTCGCGGACCGGACCGAGGTCCGGGACCGGGCCGTCGTGGCCACCAAGGGCCGGTTTCCGATGGGGGCCGCCCCAAACGACGTCGGGACCTCCCGGCGCCACCTCACCCAGGCACTCGATGCTTCGCTGCGCCGGCTCGGCGTGGAGCAGATCGACCTATACCAGCTGCATGCCTGGGATCCGATCACTCCGTTGGAGGAGACCCTAAGGTTCCTGCACGACGCCGTCAGCAGCGGCAAGATAGCCTACTACGGGTTCTCGAACTTCCTTGGCTGGCAGCTGACGAAGGCAGTGCATCTGGCGAAGGCCCTTGGCTTCAGCGCCCCGGTGACGCTGCAGCCGCAGTACAGCCTGCTGGTCCGTGAGATCGAGTCCGAGATCGTTCCTGCTTCGCTCGACGCCGGGATCGGCCTGCTGCCGTGGTCCCCGCTGGGCGGCGGCTGGCTCTCGGGCAAATACAAGAAGGACCAGCCGCCCGCGGGTGCCACCCGGCTGGGCGAAAATCCGGAACGGGGCATGGAGGCCTGGAAGGCCAGGAACGCGGACCCTCGCACCTGGGAAATCGTGGAGGCAGTGCAGGAGATCGCCGGCCGGCACGAGGCCAGTGCCGCCCAGGTGGCGTTGGCCTGGCTGGCGGACCAGCCGGCCGTGACGTCGGTGATCCTGGGCGCCCGCAGCACCAAACAGCTTGCCGACAACCTCGCGGCGGCCGACCTGCGGCTGACTGAGGGCGAACTGATGCGCCTCAGCGAGGTGAGCCGCCCGCGCGTCGGAATCTACCCGTACGGGCCGATGGCCCAGGAACAGCGGAGCCGGAAGATCGAGGGCGGCCGCTAGCGTCAACGACGCGGGGTCAGCGCGGGCCTATCCCACCACCGGGGATGAGCCCTCGGTGGCCCCGCGTTGTGCTGCGGGGGCCGGTGCCGGGCCGGCGGGCTGCTGGTTGCTGGACCAGATGTAACTCATTTCCTCGGAGGACTGCTCCACGATCCGGCTCATAGCCGCGTGAGCGGCGTCCGCCTCGCCGCGCTGAATGGCGCTGGCTACGTCCACATGCAGCTGCAGGGCCTCGTGCTGCGGCAGATGTGGCATCAGCCCATGCTGGGTGCGGCCGGTCAAAACCTCCGTGACAAGGTTGTGCAGCTGGGAAAACATCGGATTCCCGGAGGCGCGAAGTACTGCCGCGTGAAATTCGATGTCCAGGCGCAGGAATTCATCCTGGTCTCCCTGCTGGCCCGCGGCCCAGAGCCGGGCCGCTTCGGAGACCAGGTCGCTGCCGGTATCCCAGGAGGCGCGTTCGGCGGCCAGCCGGGCAGCATGTGGTTCGATGGCGCCGCGCAGTTCGTTCAGCGCCTGCAACTGCTCCAGCCGCTTGGAGGAGGCCAGCCGCCACCGGATCACCTGCGGATCGTAAGCGTTCCAGGACTCTTCCGGCTGGACTACAGTCCCCAGCCGCCGCCGCGATTCCAGCATCCCCTTGGAGGAAAGCACCCGCGTGGCTTCCCGGACCACCGAGCGGGACACCCCGTACTGGGCCTCAAGTTCGTCCAGGCGCAGGATCGAGTGCGGCACCAGGGTCCCCTCGGCAATGGCAAGTCCCAGATTCTGGACCAGCACGGAATGCAGGTCGGCCGGGAACTCCGCCTTTGGGGTTTTCATAAATAAATCATACCGATAAGGCGCAAGGGGTTGTTTAAGTCTGCTTTATTTCCCTAAGATCGCTTCCAGAGCAGATGTAAAGATGCATTTGCGGCCGGCTGGACAGTGACGCCCAGCCCTAAATGAACCAAGGGAGTCGTAATGAAGCGACGTTCAATCATGCAGTACGCGGCTGTCGCAGCTGCGCTGTCTCTGGGCCTCACTGCCTGTGGCGGAGCCAGCGGCAGCAGCGATGCCAAAGCCGCCGGCACCGTCCGGGTGACCCTCGCGAACCACGTCTGGACCGAAGGCATCAAAGCGGCGATTCCGGAATTCGAGAAGTCCAGCGGCCTCAAAGTTGAGTTGACCCAGCTCGGCGAGGACCAGCTTTCAGACCAGTACAACGTCAAGCTCAACGCCGGCAGCGACGAGATCGACGTTATGATGTACCGCCCCCTGCAGGAGGGCAAGGCGTTCGCGAAGAACGGTTACCTCGCCGACCTGACGTCCAAGGTCTCCGCGGACGCCAGCTGGGACTGGAAGGACTACCAGGAGGGCCCGGTCAAGGCCACTACAGCCGACGGCAAGGTCGTCGGCGTCCCGATTATCACCGAACGCGAAGTGCTCTACTACCGCAAGGACCTGCTGCAGGCCGCCGGCCTTGAGGTGCCCAAGACCATGGAAGAGCTCGAAGCGGCCGCCAAGGCCATCAAGGCCGCCACACCGGACACGGCAGGTTTTGTGGCCCGGACCGGCAAGTCCGCGGCCGTCACCCAGTTCTCCAGCTTCCTGTACAGCTTCGGCGGCGACTTCACTGATGCCAGCGGCAAATCCGCCATCAACTCCGACGCTGCCAAAAAGGCCTATGAGTACTACGGCGGCCTGATCAAGAACTACGGCCCGGCCAACGTCAGCACCGACATGAGCTGGCCCGAAGCGATGGCCATCTTCACCCAGGGCAAGGCCGCGTTCTATACCGAGGCCGACTCCCTGTACAAGAACGCCACCGACCCGGCCAAATCCAAGGTTTCCGACACTGTCGGTTTTGCCGCGCTGCCGGCAGGCCCTGCCGGTTCCAAGCCGTACAACATCCCGTCGTGGGGCCTAGCCGTGAACCAGGCTTCAAGCAATCAGGACAACGCCTGGAAGTTCATCCAGTGGGCCACGAGCAAGGAACGCACCCTGGCCGCGCAGAAGGCCGGCGTTCCCGGACCCCGCAGTTCGGTCTGGGCCGACCCGGCCGGAACGTCCACGTACCCGAAGGATCTGGCCGAGGCTATCTCCGCGAGCGCCAAGAACGGCGTCGGCCACGACCGGCCCGAGGTCATCACGGTAGGCAAGGCCCGCGAAATTGTCGGCGGGCCGATTGTCTCCTCCATCACCGGAGCCGACGTCCCCGCTGCGGCCGATGCCGCCAACGGCGACTTCCAGAAATTCCTGGATACCGAAAAGAAGTAGCACACCGCGGCGCACCTCGTACTGGTCGCCCTGCACAGCACCGGCGGAACGGCGGCCCGCTGCCGTTCCGCCGGTGCCAGCTTCTCACTTCACCCCCAACTCCTTAGGTGAACCATGTCTGTACTGAACCCTCCCCGCAGCGCACCAGCCCGCAGCGCCGGCCGCCCGCCGGGTCCGCGCGCGAACTTTTCCGCCTGGGCCAACCGGCACCGCAAGTGGCTCTTCGCGGCCCCCGCCATGATCTTCGTCGGCGTCCTGATCGTTTTCCCCCTGGCCTGGACGCTGTTCCTGAGCCTGACCGACTCCCAGGGATCCGTCCGCGCGGCCTCTGAGTTCATTGGCCTGCAGAACTACATCACTGTCCTCTCCGACGTCGACCGGTTCTGGCCCGCCGTCGGCCGCACCATGTCCTTCACCGGCGTGGCCCTGGCCTGCGAAGTGGTTCTGGGCATGTGCATCGCGCTGCTGCTGTGGCGGCCGTTCCGCGGCGAAAAGTGGGTCCGGGTGGCCATTCTCCTGCCGCTCGTCGCAACCCCGGTGGCGGTCGGCATGATGTGGCGGTTGATCTTCGATCCCAACATCGGCTTCGCCAACCAGCTTCTCGGACTGATCGGCATTCCGGCCCAGCCTTGGCTCTCCGGCCAGGACACGGCCCTTGGCACCACGATCTTTATGGACGTGTGGCAGTGGACCCCGATGGTGGTGCTGATCCTTCTCGCCGGCCTGACCTCGCTGTCCGAGGAACCCGATGAGGCCGCCAGGATGGACGGCGCCAACGCCTTCCAGCGCTTCTTTTACATCACCCTTCCGCTGATGCTGCCAACGGTGATCGTCGCCATCCTGCTGCGCGGCATCGACGCCCTCAAAACCTTCGACATCCTCTATGCCACCAAAGGCAAAGGCGGCGGTTCATTCCACGAGGTAGAGACCCTGAACGTCTACGCCTACGGGCTGAGCTTCGATTACAACCAGTACGGGCTCTCCTCCGCGGTGTTGATCCTGTTCTTTATGATCATCATCGGCACCATGTGGCTGCTCACCATGCGCAAGAAGGCGGCAAACAAATGACCGTACAGACCGAATCCAAAATCCCCGCCACGCGGCCCGCCCCGGCTCCGCGCCGCCGGAAGGCCAGGGGCCCCCGCGCCTACAAGGTCTTCCGCGTGGTCGCCCTCGTGGCGGTGGTGTTGTTCCTGGTCGCGCCGCTGTTCTGGATGCTGCTGGCCTCATTCAAGACCAACGTGGACATCTACGACACGGGGAAATCCTTCTTTTTCACCCCGACCACCGAGAACTACACGAACGTGCTGGAGCGGAACAACTACTTCGTCTTTATCATCAACAGCTTCTGGGTGGCCTTCGTTTCCACCGCCTTCTCGCTGGTGCTCGGCGTCCCTGCCGCCTATGCCATGAGCCGTTTCACGATGCACCGTTCGGCCCTGGTGGTACTGATGGCCCGCGTGATTCCGGGCGTCTCCCTGCTGGTGCCCTGGTACTACGTCTTCTCCAACCTGAAGATGGTGGGCGGATTTGAAGTGCTGATTCTGAGCCACATGTTCGTAGCGCTCCCGCTGATCGTCTACATCATGATGAGCTACTTCGATTCCCTTCCGCTGGAACTCGAGGAATCGGCCCAGGTGGACGGGCTCACCCCGATCGGAGCTTTCCGCCGCATCACCTTGCCGCTCTCCGTGGCCGGCATGGCTACTGCAGGGATCCTGTCCTTCATCTTTTCGTGGAACAACTTTATGTTTGCCCTCGTACTGTCCGGGTCCAAAACCAAGACGCTCCCGGTCGCGATCTTCGACTTCGTCTCTTACGCCTCCATCGATTGGGGCGGGCTGATGGCGGCCGCCATGGTGGTCACGATCCCGATCATGGTCATTGCCTTGTTCACGCAGAAATACATCGTCTCCGGCATGACCGCCGGCGCGACCAAAGGGTAGCAGGCAGATGACACTCATCAACAGGATTGAAACCTTCCTGGTCGCGCCGCGCTGGCTGTTCGTCCGGATCGAGACTGAGTCCGGGATCGTCGGCTGGGGCGAGGCCAGCTGCGAGGGCCGCAGCGAAACGGTCCGCACCGCCGTCGACCAGCTCTCCGAGCTGCTGATCGGCAACGATGCGCTCCGGATCGAAGACCACTGGCAGGTCATGACGAAGGGTTCCTTCTACCGTGGCGGACCCATCCTCGCCAGTGCTGTGTCCGGGCTGGACCAGGCCCTGTGGGATATCGCCGGAAAGCACTTCAACACACCGGTGCACCAGCTCCTGGGCGGCCACGTCCGCGACCGGATCCGGATGTACGGCTGGGTGGGCGGTGACGAGCCCAACGAGGTGGCCGACCAGATCAGCGCGCAGCTTGAGGTCGGTCTCACCGCCGTCAAGATGAATGCCAGCGGCCGGATGAGCCCCATTGCCTCGGTGGCGGAGCTCGACGGCGTTGTCCGCCGGGTCGCCGCCGCCCGCGAGGTCCTCGGGGACCACCGCGATGTCGCCGTCGACTTCCACGGCCGCTTTAGCCTGGCCAACGCCCGGCGGGTGGCGCCGCTGCTGGAACCCTACCGGCCGTTTTTCCTTGAGGAACCGGTGGTTCCGGAGAATACACACCTGCTGCGCGAATTCACCTCGTCGACGACGACGCCGGTCTCCACCGGAGAACGGCTCTACAGCCGGCAGGAATTCCTGCCCGCGCTGCAGGCGGGCATCGCCGTGGCCCAGCCGGACCTCTCGCACGCAGGCGGCATCACCGAGGTCCGCAAGATTGCCTCGCTCGCCGAAATCTTCGAGGTCCAGCTGGCCCCGCACTGCCCGCTCGGTCCGCTGGCCCTTGCCGCCTGCCTGCAGGTGGGCTTCGCCACGCCCAACTTCCTGATCCAGGAACAAAGCATCGGAATCCACTACAACCAGGGCGCCGAAGTCCTGGACTATGTCCTGGACAAATCCCCGCTTAGATTCGTGGACGGGCACATCGAACGCTTGACCGGCCCGGGCCTTGGGATCGAAATCGACGAGGCAGTGGTCCGCGCCGCGGACAAACGCGGCCACGCCTGGCGCGGACCCGTCTGGCGCCACCCCGACGGAGCCTTCGCAGAATGGTGAACAACATGACCGTGAACCCCAGCAATGTCCTGACCTCCGAGAGCCTGCTGGCCGGAATCCAGGAGACCAGGCTCGTCGCCATTGTGCGCGGCACTGACGGCCTCGCCGCGGCAGCGGCGGCGTTGGCGGCCATGGAAGAGGGCTTCCGTTACGTCGAAATTGCCCTGACCACACCGGACGCACTCCAGGCGATCAGCGCAGTCCGCGCCGCCGCGCCGGCAGGCTGCTTCGTTGGGGCCGGCACCGTGTTGACCGCGCAGGACGTGGATCACGTGGCGGCGGCCGGTGGCCAGTTCACCGTGACCCCGGCCCTGGCCGAGTCCATCGCTGTCTCCGCGGCCCGGGGCATCCCAGTCCTGGCCGGGGCGCTGACCCCGACCGAGGCCTACGAGGCCATGACCCGGGGAGCCACAGCCGTGAAGCTCTTTCCCGCCTCCATCGGCGGACCGGGCTACCTCAAAGCCCTGCGGGACCCGTTTCCCCGCATCCCGTTTATCGCCGTCGGCGGGGTCGGGCTGGAGCAGGCGTCCGGCTACTGGCAGGCAGGTGCCGTCGCCGTTGGCCTGGGCGGACCGCTCTTCGGTGACACCGGTTCAGGCGGCGAGCTGGCGCCGATGCGGGCGCGGGCCCGGGACTTTGTGGCGCTGGCCGCCGACTATGGGCTGCGCAGCGCCGCGAAGGGTCCGCAGTGAGCGCTGAAGCCGGGCTGCCGGCCGTTGATTTGCTGACTTTTGGTGAATCGATGGTGTCGCTGCGCGCCGCCGGGCCGCTGTCCGCTGGCGGAACCCTCGGCATGCACGTTGCCGGGGCGGAGTCGAATGTGGCCGTCGGCGCCGCACGACTTGGCCACCGGGTGGCCTGGGCCGGCGTGCTTGGCGCCGACCCGCATGGTGAGTTCATCCTCCGGCAGTTGCGCAGCGAGGGCATCGGGGTGCACTACCGGGAGCACGGCAGCCGCGGCACCGGGGTGATGTTCCTCGAACAACGCACCGCCGACGTGAGCCGGGCCTTTTACTACCGCGCCGGTTCCGCCGGATCCACGCTCTGCCGGGCCGACGTCGACGCGGCCTTCCGGACCGGTACCCGGGTCCTGCACCTCACCGGGATCACCGCAGCCCTCAGCCAGGAGGCACGGCAGGCCGTCGAGTATGCGGCCGCCCGGGCCGCCGGCGAAGGCCTGGAGGTGTCCCTCGACGTTAACTACCGGGGCAAGCTCTGGTCCCGGGAAGAGGCGCGCGCAGTCCTCACCCCGCTGGCCCGGCACGCCACCATCCTGATCGCATCCGACGATGAACTCGGCCTGGTCGCCTCCGGCCATGGGTATTCCGGCGCGGCCGACGACGCCGAAGCGGCGATGGCCGCCGAACTGCTGGCCCGGGGCGTGCGGGAGGTTGTGGTCAAGCGGGGCGCGGCCGGTGCCGGGGTCCACACCGCGGCGGGCCGCTGGGAAACGCCCGCCGTGCAGGTCACCAGCATCGACACGGTGGGAGCCGGTGACGCTTTCACTGCGGGTTACCTCTCCGCCCTGCTCGACGGCGAGGACGTCGCCGGCCGCCTGCGGCGCGGCGCCCTGACGGGCGCCTTCGCGGTCAGCACTGCCGGCGACTGGGAAGGCCTGCCCTTCCGGGGCGAACTGGAACTGTTGGGGACCGCACCCAGCGGAACGACTCAACGCTAGGGCCGGCACCGCCGCCTCAACCCCCAACGTCAAACCGACTCAGAAAGCCTGGACCCACTGTGAAAATCATTGCCGCTGAAGTCTTTGTGACCAGCCCGTCCCGTAACTTCGTCACGTTGCGGATCACCACGGAGGACGGTGTGACCGGGATTGGGGATGCGACCCTGAACGGCCGCGAGCTCGCGGTGGCCGCATACCTGAAGGAACACGTTGCGCAGCTGCTGATCGGCAAGGACCCGCACCGGATCGAGGACACCTGGCAGTTCCTGTACCGGTCCTCGTACTGGCGGCGCGGTCCGGTGACGATGGCGGCGATCGCAGCGGTGGACATGGCGTTGTGGGATATTAAGGGCAAGCTCGCCGGGATGCCGGTCTACCAGCTGCTCGGCGGGGCGTCCCGTCACGGGCTGCGCGCCTACGGGCATGCCTCCGGGGCGGACCTGCCCGCGTTGTTTGATTCGGTCCGGGAACATCTGGAGCTGGGTTACAAGTCGGTGCGGATCCAGACCGCGGTGCCCGGGATCAAGGCCGTGTACGGCGTAGCGGCGCAGGCACAGGCTTCGGGGGAGCGGTATGACTATGAGCCTGCCGGTCGCGGGGCGTTCCCGGCGGAGGAGGACTGGGACACCCGAGCGTACCTGCGGCACCTGCCGACGGTGTTCGAAGCGGTGCGGAATGAATTCGGGCCGGAGCTGCCGCTGCTGCACGACGGGCACCACCGGATGACCCCGATCCAGGCCGCGAAACTGGGCAAGGCGCTGGAGCCCTATGACTTGTTCTGGCTGGAGGACTGCACCCCGGCCGAGAACCAGGAGGCCTTGCGCCTTGTCCGTTCCCACACCACAACGCCGCTGGCGATCGGGGAAATCTTCAATACCGTCTTCGACTTCCAGACGCTGATCAAGGAACAGCTGATCGACTATGTCCGGGCCGCCTCGACGCACTTCGGCGGGATCTCGCCGCTGAAGAAGGTGATGGATTTCGCCGCGCAGTACCAGATCAAGTCCGGTTTCCACGGGCCGACGGATATTTCCCCGGTGGGCTTCGCCGCGCAGCTGCATGTGGGCCTGGCGATCCACAACTACGGCATCCAGGAATACATGCAGCACTCGGACAAAACGAACGAGGTCTTCGAACAATCCATGACCTTCGTGGACGGGTACCTGCACCCCGGCGACACGCCCGGCATCGGCGTGGAGTTCAATGAGGAAGCCGCCGCGGCCTACCCCTACCAGCAGGCCTACCTGCCCTACAACCGCCTCGTCGACGGAACGGTCCACGACTGGTAATCATGGGTCCGACGGATACGCCGGTCTCCTGTAGTGTCGTGGCAACTACTGTATGGGGGTGCGGTTAGATGTCACAGTTGACGTTCCGCTGGTCCGGTCGATTGTGGATCCTGGCGGCACTCCTCGCTGTTGCCGGGATAGTCGCGGTTCCCGCTGCCGCCATCCTGCAGCACATGTTCGAGAGCGCCATCGGGCGGACGACAGTGGACGCAGGGGCCGACGGTGCTGAGCGCACCGTCTACTGGCGCGAGTACCCCGGCGTCGCCGGCGTCGATTCCCGGCAGATCCTGGCCGGCCCTACACCGCAGGAGGGCTTCGACGCGGGGCAGGCCATGGTTGCCGAGATTAGGGCCGCCCTGTCGGAGGAATTCCAGCTCGAATGGTCCCCTGCGGGCGACGAAGCCGGCGGCAGTCCGTTTCAGCGGCCGACCGAGAATAACTACGGAGGCCAATCACTCCTTACTAACGTGAACGGTCCCGAATCCCAGAGCACCACAGTGCCGCAGGCGTGGGAAGAAAAGCAGCGGGCAATTGGCATCATCGGGGAGGTCAGTGGCCGGTACGGCTATGGGACGCCGACAATCAACGCCCTGGAGGGCTGGTCTGCAGAGGACCGGACCCGGGACCTTGGCGGTCTGACCCCGGAGGAGCAGGTTATTGTTTCCGGGGTGGCGCTTGGGCGGGCAGGTCAGTGGCTGTCCTTCAGGTTTCAGGACCTTTCAAAGGACACCAGCGGCACCTTCAAGGAACGGCTCCAGCAGCCCGAAGGATCGCCGTGGCAGCTCAATACGCTGGCGCTGGGGTACGGGGCCAACGGCCTTTTGGCAGCGGAGGACCGCGCCGAATTTGAATCCCGGCTTGAGCCCTTTCGGGGGCTTACCCCGCCTGAGCCGCTGGAAAGCTGAGCCTGCCGGGGCGAGGCGGCAGGCTCAGCCATTTTGAGCGGCTCCAGTTCAGGACTGTGGCGTCAGCACACTCTTGGGCAGGCGGTGCACAGTGACTGCCCCCACGGGGGTGAACGGGTGGAGCGGGTCCGGCGCCGATGATCCTGTCGGTCCGCCGAGACGGGAGTCGCCGACTGCACTGAGCACGGCGTAGGCGTCTTCCCGCTCCCAGCCGTGGTCCTTGACGAGGAAGTGGAACATGTCTTCGTAGCCGCGGGTGATGCTTTCCTGGACTGGGTTGCCCAGGCCGACGAAGATCCATTCCTCACCGGTCTCGATCCGGGGGGCGCGGAGGTTCATGTCTTTTGCCAGCTCAATGCTGATTACGGCTGTTCCCTCGGCCTCGATGGCCACGAATGACGACTCGCCTTCGGCCATCAGGGCATGGATGTCTCCGATCGAGAGGTACGCGCCTTCCACCATGACCGGCAGATACACCTTCGAGCCTGGCCGGCACCCCGTGAGGTCCATGTTCCCGCCGCCGGCGAAGCTTGGCATAACGGTGGAGTTTTCCCCCTCTGCCGGTGCTGTGCCGATGCAGCCGATCATCGGCCGGGGATCGAAGACGTGCCGGTCGGTTACGTGCACTCCGTCAGCGTCGATCGGGATCCGCCTGGTGAACATCTCCCGGCCCATCACGTGGCGCAGTGCCCCCGTTCCCGGCAGGCTGACGGACCAGCCGCAGTCGTTGAGCAGGATCTCGTGAATCGTGACGATCAGGGCGTCGCCCGGCTCCGCCCCGTCCACGAAGACCGGTCCGGTGACGGGATTGATGCCAACGGTGAGCCGGTCAAGGTCGTGATGAACGTGCAGTTCCGCGTAGACGGCGTCGCTGGTCTCGAACGCGATCCGCTCACCGGTTCCGGGTGCGATTCGCAGCGCAGGTTCTTCCCTTCCGGAGAACGAGAACTTCCCGTGGGATTTGTCGAGGAAATGTTCAGCGCTGGCGGTCATCGCTGGGACTCCGTTGCGCTCATGGACAACTCCGGCCCGCCGTTGTTCTCTTCGCTGAGGTCAGGTGTCCGGCCGGTGTATTTGTAGTATGCGAAGACTCCGGCTCCTACTGCGAGCCAGATGGCGCCGCCGATTTTTGCCTCCGGAGCCGCGTTGAGCAGCACATAGCCAATGATCAGGAAGCCCAGGACCGGCACCAGAAGATGGAGCACATAGTTTTTCGACTTCTGATGCACGATGTAGTGAAAAATGACCGACAGGTGCAGGAGCATAAAGCCGAAAAGTGCGCCGAAGTTCACCAGCGCGGAGATGACGTCAATCTGTCCCACAAAGAACAAGACAAGGACCGCCGAGATGGCGGACACCAGGATGATGGCGTTGCGGGGAACCTGCCGGCTGTCAATCCGGGACAGGAACCGGGGCAGTTGACGGTCGCGGCTCATCGAGTACAGCAGCCGGGAGGTGGCGGCCTGTGCGGCCATGGCGTTCGCCACTCCGATAGCGAGGACGTTCACCACAAAAAACGCCGTCATCCAGCCGCTGTTCGAGGCGGCCGCGACGATCGTAAAGAAGGCATTGCCGACCTCGTCATCGTTGAATGATTCCCGGCCGCCTGCCAGGGCGCTGGCCAGCCAGGTCTGCAGGATGAACAGGAACGCCACCAGGAACAGCGCCATGATCATGGCCCGTCCGGCAGCGTTGCGGCCGCCGGTGGCTTCCTCAGACATGGTGGAAATGCCGTCAAACCCGAGGAAACTCAAGACCGCTATGGACAGGGCCGAGGCGATCAGCGGACCCGTCACCTTGGTTGCGTCCCAGATCGGGTTCATGGTCAGTTCGGCGCCCGGAACAGCGTTTGTGGCCAGGGCATTAACGGCGATCACGACGAAAATGACGACAAAGATGAGTTCAATTGCCAGGAAGATGCGGTTCATCCGTTTGATCGAGCTGATGCCGAGCAGATTAACGACGGTGTTGACAGCCACAAAGATCAGCGCCCATAGCCAGCGCGGGGAGTCAGGAAAGATGCCCACCATCGACTCGGCAGCAAAAACGTACAGGAGCGTCGGGACGAGGAGATAGTCCAGCAGGATTGCCCACCCGGCAAAAAACCCGGCGGTGGGATGTAGCCCGCGCCCCACGTAGGAGAACACCGAACCGGCGAGGGGGATGGACTTGGCCATCTGCTGATAGGCAAGGGCAGTGAAGATCATGGCGATAAGTCCAATAGCGTAAACCAGCGGGACCATACCGCCGGCCGCGTTATAGACAACGCCGAAAATAGCCCACGGGGCGATCGGGACCATAAAAACGAGTCCATAGACGAGCAAGTCAGCGGTGGACACTGACCGTTTCAGTTCCTGCTTGTAGCCGAACGCTTCGAGCTGCTGTTGGGCGCTGAGTTCAGGGGAGCTGGATGAATTTGCCATCGGGTACTTTCTGGGAGGGGAGTGGCGGAGGCGGTGCTAGGAGTGGCGTGGCTGATCATGGCGGGCCAGGTGGGCGGCGATTACTCGCTGGAATTCCTCGGGTTGTTCCAGATGGGTGCAGTGGCTTGCCCCGGGGAAGACGTGGCTGTCCACCTTCGGAATATTGGTGATGAATGGGGCCCATGTGGCAGGGGTTGCTTCGTCGAATTCACCGGCGACAATCAGCGTTGGGGCCCTCACAAGGTGCAACCGGTCGATGACGCTCCAGTCGCGGAGCGTTCCGATGACGTGGAACTCATTGGGGCCGTTCATGGTGTGGTAGACCGTCGGTTCGGCTTCCATTTGAGCCACGCTGTGCTCAAAATCGGCGGGAAGCGGCGAGATGCGGCAGACGTGGCGCTCGTAGAAGGCCATGGTCGCCGCCGAATATTCCGGGGAAGTCAACGTGCCCGCCTTCTCGTGGAGAGCCAGCGCATCCCGGACCTCGCGGGGCAGGTCCTTCCTGAGCTCCGCGGCGGCCTTCGCCCATAGCTCCATCGAAGCCGGCGAATTGCAGATGGAAAGACTTGCCAGGCCCGAGGGCTGCCGCACCGCGATTTCGGCACCCAGCATGCCGCCCCAGGACTGCCCCAACAGGTGGAAGCTGCCGATGCGGAAGTACTCCAGCAGGTTGTGGAACTCGTCAACAAAGAGTTCCGGTACCCAAAAACCGTCGTGCGCATCTGGTAGGTGCGAACTGTTTCCGCAGCCGAGCTGGTCGTAGAGGATGACTGTGCGCCCGGTGGCCGTTAACGCCTCAAGGTTCTTGAGGTAGTTGTGCGCCATGCCCGGTCCGCCGTGAAGCACGATGAGCGGAAGCGCGCCGGGTACGGGAAGATCAGGGGCGAAGACTGCTGTCCAGGTCTCCCATTGGCCGAAGGGAACCCGGTGGGTTGTGAGGCTTGTCACGTGCGATCCTTTGGTCGGGCGTGAGCATTATCCTTGCGCATAAATGGTCTAATTCCAAGACCTTTTAGAAATATGTATAGGTTTGTCCCATGGCCAAGAGCAAAGATGACGGTCCCGAAAGGACGCTGGACACACCTCTGGCCGCGTCGTCCCGGGCGGATGAAATTACCGACCGGCTCATCACGGCGATCGCCGTCGGGGAGTATCTGCCGGGCGCGCGCCTGCCGTCAGAACGCGACCTCGCGGAGTCGCTCCACGTTGGAAGAATGACGGTCCGGACCGCAATCGGACGACTCGTTGACCAGGGCCTGCTCGCCACCCAACGCGGCCGCGCAGGGGGATCCTTTGTTCGGGAACAGTGGACTGATGCGTCGAACGCGTCAGTACAAAGGACACTCACCTCTCGCTGGGAATCGCTGCGTGACACGTGCGAAGCCATGGTCCAGCTCCACGGAGCGATCGCCCGGGCCGCGGCTGAAAACAGAAATGCGGCTGATGCGGCGGTCCTGCGCGAACGACTTGACGCTTACCGTGCCGCCGAGTCGGGCCGCGCCTCGCAAAAGGCGGACGCTCGGCTCCATCTGGCTATAGCGGAGGCCTCCCACAACCTGACGCTGACCCGCATCCTCCTGGAACTTGAGGCCCAGATCGGGCTCGGCGCACCAGCCCACCTTTGGGGTTTCCCCGAGGGAATGCAGGAAATGGAGCTCCGGGCGCTAGCCGATCATGAGCGGCTGGTGGAGGCCATCTGCGGGCAGCGCCCGGCAGAGGCAGCGACCATCGGCGTGATGCACGCGCGGATCGATATTGAACTGCTGGAGGCGGCGCTGACGAGGGCCGGAGCTGAGGCGGGAAGCTGAGCGTCGGGTTGCCGTCCGCAACTGGAGCGGACGGCAACCCTGCGCCAGGACTAGTGAATGATTTCCCGGGTCATGCCGAAAGGGACCAGGTCGGACAGCTCCGCCGTGTAGTGGCCGGGCTTGTGCCGGGTGATCAGGATGCCCTGGGTCCCGGTGGCCATCGCGATCTGCTGGAGTCCGAGGACGGCGGCGTTAAGGCGCTCGTCCAGGATGTGGCGGTTCTCGACCTGGATCTCAATGGAGTCGGTGGTGGTGATCATTGCACTGTCTTTCGTGTGTACTTCTCGTTGGCCCCAATGATTGAAAGGACAGTAACGTCATACTTGTGGGCGCGTCAAATCCCCGCGCGCCGGTGTTGGTACCCGTGATCACGCGGGGAACAGTGAAAGGTGCTCGTGGACACAGTGGATGCTGCCGTCCTCTGAGCGGTGGAAAACGATGGTTTCCCGTTCGTCGCTGGCAAAGCGTCCTCCCGTGTGATCGGTCTGGACGGTAGTGGCCACGCGATGCGAAAACACTGCTGTGGCTCCCAGCAGCTGAATGTTCTGCTCGGTGCTGCGGCACTCCAATACCCGCCAGCCGGATTCGAGCCAACTGTGCCAGAGGTCCCGGTAGGCGGACCGGGAGGAAGGACTTTCCGCTTCCGGGTGGAAGATGAAGGTCGCGTCGGCGCTGAAGGCGGCGAAGTAGGCGTCGGTGTCGCAGGCTGCAAACGCTGCGACAAGGCGATCCGCTGCGTCCTGGACCTCCGTGCGGCTGAGGTCCCGGCCGCCGGGCAGCTGCGGCGCCGGTGGCGCGGCAGCCAGCGGCCGTGCCACGGCGCGGATCGGGGCGCCGTCCGCGCCGGGAATGCTGAGCGGAAAGAGGAAGACCTCGACGGCGGCGCCGGCCTCGAGGGTGCTCTGGACCTGTTCGAGCCCGGTGAGGTTTTCCACAATGATGCAGCCGTTCCCGGCCAGGATGTTGTGGGCCGGAAACCCGTGGTCGGCTGCCCCAGTATCGTGGCCGGCGTTCGGGGTGCGATCCACGCTCAGGGCATCGAGGCCCACTGCCCGATAGCCGCGGTCGATGATCAGCTGCGCCGCGGCGGCGTCCAGCCAGGGGTGCTCCAGGTACTCTGCAGTTCCCCAGGCCCCGGCGAACCCGGTCCGCAGCAGCAGGATCCGTTGCGGACCGCCGTCGTCGGGTTCGCCGTCGCCCGGTTCGTCGTTGTTCGCCGGGGCGATCCCCGCGAGGTGCGCCGCGGTAATGGGTGCGCCGCGATCCACACCGCGGAGATCCACCAGTTCAGCGGCGCCGCTGAAGAGGCCCAGCGGCAGCTCGTCCAGGGCTTCCCACTCGTCACTGACGTGCCGGGGTGCATCTGCGTGGGTTCCGGAGTGGGTTCCGATGGCGAGCGAGAGGACATTTGCGCCGTCTGCGTCAACGGTCAGCGCACTTTCAATCCGGACGTCAGGGTCGCCCGGGTAGACGGGCATCCCGGTGCGCAGGGGCACGCTAAGATCCATCCAGGTCATGACCCGGCCACCAGTTCCGGCTCACGGCCACTGCGCTGGTGCGGCACGGTTGCATCGATGTCGCCAGCGCCGCCGGTACCGTTGGCACCGTCGTCGAAAGCGGCCGGAACGATGTTCCCGTCTGCGTCCAGCACCGGCCGGACCGCGGTGTCCTTCGAGGGGATCCAGCGGGGCCCGGCGGCCGGGAACACCTCGCGCGGTTCCGGGAAGATCCACAGCATGCCGAGGTAGAGGACGGCGGCGAGCGCCAGCGATGCCGGCAGGCTGATGTCAACGCCGCCCGCCAGGTTGCCCAGCGGCCCCTGGAACTGGCCGGGCATGTTGACCATGCTCAGGCCGACCGCGGCGCTGACAAGCCAGGCACCCATGCCGCGTGGGTTCCACCCGTGGTTGAACCAATACCGGCCGCCGGTCTGGCGGCGGTTGAAGACCTGGAGGGCGTCTGCGTCGTACCAGCCGCGGCGGGTGATGAAGCCGATGATCATAACGACCATCCAGGGAGCGGTGCACGTGACGATCAGGGTGGCGAAGGTCGAGATGCTCTGGACCAGGTTGAAGGCGAAGCGGCCGACGAAGATGAAGACGATGGCCAGGACGCCGATGAACAGGGTGGCCTGCACCCGGTTGAAGCGCGGGAAGACGCTGCTGAAGTCCAGGCCGGTTCCGTAGAGGGAGGTCGCGCCGGTGGACATGCCGCCGATGAGGGCGATGGCGCAGAGCGGCACAAAGTACCAGGCCGGGGAGACTGCCAGCAGTCCGCCGACGTAATTCGGAGCCGCCGGGTCCATGAACTCCGGTGCCTTGGCGGCAATGATGGAGGCTGTCGCGAGCCCGAAGACAAACGGCACCAGGGTGGCCAGCTGCGCGAGGAGCGCGGCCCCCATCACCCGGCGTTTGGGTGTGTCGGTGGGGATGTAACGTGCCCAGTCTCCCAGGAAGGCACCGAAGGAGATCGGGTTGGACATCACGATCAGTGCTGCGCCGATGAAGGCGGGGATGAAGCCCGCGATGCCGACGCCGTCGAACCCGGTTCCGAAGGCGCCCTCGAAGTTCAGGTTGAGGTCGCCGGCGAAGGCGATGAAACCAACGACGAAGAGCAGCGTGGCCGCGGTGACGGCAATCTTGTTGACGAGCAACATGAACTTAAACCCATAGACGCAGACGGCGAGCACCAGCACACCGAAGACCCCGTACGCGACGGCGAAGGAACCCATCTCCTGCGGGAGGCCAACCAGTCGGTTCAAGCCGCCCACCAGGGCATCGCCGGAACTCCAGACGGAGATCGAAAAGAATGCCATGGCTGTCAGGAGTGAGAGGAATGATCCAACCACCCGGCCGTGAACCCCCAGATGGGCGGAGGAGGACACAGCGTTGTTGGTTCCGTTGGTAGGCCCGAAGACAGCCATCGGCGCCAGCAGGAGGGCACCGACCACCAGCCCCGTGACTGTTGCGGCGAGGCCCTGCCAGAAGGAGAGTCCAAACAGAATGGGGAACGCACCCAGGAACGCTGTCGCGAAGGTGTTGGCACCGCCGAACGACACCCTGAACAGGTCAAGGGGGCTTGCGTTGCGGTCCTTCTCCGGAATCCGCTCAATGCCGTAGGTTTCCACTTCGGTGACTTTGCCCCGGGTTTGTCTCCTGCGGGCGGCGGTGTGCTGTGCCTCGGACATGGTGTTCTCCATCCAGCGTAAATTCCTGCGTGAGTTGCTCAATAAGCATCACAAGTTGCTGATTAAGCTACAAGTGATGATTAAACTACAGTGTGAAGCGGCTCACAGCAAGGACCGGCCGGCATCTGTCGAAAACCTGCGGCTGGCGCAGGCGGCCGTGCTGCTACGCCAGCAGAGTGAATCCGGCCGACGGAAAGCGGACCCCGTTCACCTGCAGCTGCAGTAAGTGGTCCCCGGAATGGTGGACCCTGGTGGTCATCTGGCGGAAGGCGTGACGCTTTGAGAAGGTCCGGGACTCGCCTGGCCCGAGGACGGCAGTTCCGAGCTTAAAGACTTTCCCGGCGAGGGATCCATTGGCCTTGGCGTAGTGCACCACGTAATCGACGGCGAGCCGGGCTTCCGCGGTCCCGGTGTTGGCGAGCTCGAAGGAAAAGCCGAGTTCGCCGGGAAGTTCGACGACGGTGCGGTCCAGGCGCAGCGGTGTCACCGCGAGCGAGGCAGGCGCAAACCCCAACAGCTCGAGCGCCCCGGGATGGGCCTTCTTCACGAGGGTTCGCAGTCCATGGCGGACCACCCTGGAGGTGTCCGCGTCGGGTGCGGCCATCCATCGGCGGGCGGTGGCAACTACCTCCTCGGGGGCGTGCCGGGCCAGATCGTTCAGGTGGTTGGCTACCGAGCGACGGACGTCCTCGACCGGGTCCCGGTAGAGGGATTCGAGGATTGGCAAGGTGGCGGCGGGGTGCTCGATGATCGCCGGAACGCGCACTGCCCAGGGCAGGTAGGCCCGGGTGCCTTCGGTGGCGAGGCGTCGGACGTGCCAATCCGGGTGCGAGGTCCAGGTCTGAATGACGGGCAGTGCCCGCTCCAGGTCGGCGGCAAGAAGCCGCCGGATCGCGAATTCGCTGCTGAGCCGCGGAGTCAGCTCGGCAAGCAGGGCCAGGCAGTCCGCGAAATCGCCCGGGCCCGTCCTGGCCAGGGCGAGGGTGGCCGCTGTCTCGCCCACGGGCCAGATCATCCAGCCGGTGAAGTCCGGCTCAGCGAGTGCCCGGCGGAAGATGGCCGCCGTTGCCTGGTAGCCGCCGGGCAGGTCGGTGAGCAGCGCGCGGCTGAGGTGATCGGTGCGTTCGCGCAGGCTCAGTTCGTCGAGGTGCCCGGCTGCTTCGGCCAGGCGGGGGAGGCGGATGGCCGGGCCGGCCGCGGCGAGGATGCGCTCCAGCGAGCCGACCACGCTGTTGTTGATTAGTTCATTCATGGCGCCCATCGTTTTAGGCTACCGGCGACCGGGCCGGCGGGTCCGCAGCGCAGTTAAACGGAGGAGAACCCGGAGTCGGGATATTCTGCACGGACGGAATGTCCACGAACAGTGCAGGGCGGATGCAGGAATGTCAAAGGAAATCACGGGAAAGTCGCCCGGACGGTGGCGGGTCTTCCACGACAAATTTGTGGTCGAAGAACGCTACCTGAGCGTGCAGGACCGACGAAGCCTCTATCGGACCGCCGTCGGCCTCGTAGTGTGTGGCGCCGTGCTGTTCGCCGCAATCCTTGCCGGTGTCCTCCTTCATGGCGGCCTCACGGCGGGCGACGAACCTGTCCGGTCCGGGCTCGTGGCCCTCCGCTCCGAACCACTTACAACGATCATGATCATCCTCGCTGTCATCTTCGGCCCCGTTGCCCTGCCGGTCATCGTCCTGGTGGTGACGGTGGCCTGGGGGCTGTTCGCCAAGCACGCCTGGCGCCCGATGCTCCTTGCCGGCGCCATGCTCACCGGCGTGATCCTTGCCCAGATCATCGGGCGCATTGTCGAACGACAGCGCCCGCCCGTAGACCTGATGCTCTTCGGCGCCGACTTCACGTTTTCCTTCCCGTCCGGGCACGTTCTCGGCGCCTGCGACTTCCTCCTTGTCAGCACCTTTTTGATCTTCTCCCGCCGACCCGGCCGTGCAGGCGCCGGATGGGGCTTTATCCTGGCCGGCGTCGGGATCTTCTTTGCCGCGATCAGCAGGCTCTATCTGGGCTATCACTGGTTGACTGACGCGCTGGCCTCGCTCTCCATCTCGTTGGTGGTCCTCGGCGGGGTGATCGCCCTGGACACCTGGCGCACTGCCCGCGTTCACGGGGAACCCGTCACCGGAACGCTTTCCAAAACCGACACCAGCCAGGGTTGACACCGGACCGCTGCCGCGTCGTCCGGGGCACTGAGCCGAAGCCCGTGGCGCGGCGATTCGGAGCGGCGTAAAATCAGTCAACTGCCTGAAACGACAAAGAGGAACCGGCCGATGAATGCTTCCGCCAAGGGCTTGGCCGCCCTGCTGCCGCCGCGCTTCACCCTCGGAGTGGCGACCGCGGCTTTCCAGATCGAAGGCGCACTGGATGAGGACGGTCGCGGCCCCTCGGGCTGGGACGTGTTCGCCGCCAAGCCCGGATCGATCGTGGAGGACCACAGCCCCGCGATAGCCTGCGACCACTACCACCGGATGCCGGAAGACGTGGCCCTGATGAAGGAGCTCGGGATCGATTCATATCGGTTCTCCTTGTCCTGGTCACGCGTCCAGCCCGGCGGAAGTGGCCCGGTCAACCCGGCAGGCCTCGCCTTCTACGACCGGTTGATTGACCTGCTGCTGGCCAATGGGATCGCACCGATGGCCACGCTGTATCACTGGGATACGCCGCTGGAGCTCGATGACGCCGGCGGCTGGATGAACCGCGACACGGCCTACCGGCTGGGAGACTTTGCCGCGATCGCGGCGGCCGCCTACGGGGACCGGGTGTCCCGTTGGGTAACCGTCAACGAGCCGGCCACCGTCAGTACCAACGGCTACATGCTCGGGCTGCACGCTCCCGGGGAAGCCCTGATGCTAAAGGCGCTGCCCAGCGTCCACCACCAGTTGTTGGGCCATGGCTTGGCGCTCCAGGCACTCCGGGCAGCCAAGGTGCCGGGCGAGATCGGGATCACGAACGTCTATTCGCCGATGGTGCCTGCATCTATCAACCCGCTGGACAAGATCGGCGCCGGGCTGATGGACATGGCCCAGAACCGGCTCTACGCGGACCCCGTGCTGCTGGGCAAGTACCCCGACGCCGTCCGGACCGCCGCATTCTTCTCCTCCTTCGACCCGTCCAGCGAAGACATGGCATTGATCTCGCAGCCGCTGGACTTTTACGGGCTCAACTACTACATGCCCACCCGGGTGGCAGCCGGACCGGGCGATGGCGCAGTGCCCAAGGGAATGGCGGAGGCGATGGGGGATGACCTGGGCGGCTCGGCGTCCGGCTCCCCGTTCCACATCACATCGTTCCCGGACACCGAGACCACCGCCTACGGGTGGCCCATCAAACCGGAATACATGGGAGTCGCGCTCGCGGAAATGGCCAGGCGATACCCCGACCTTCCGCCGGTCTACATCACCGAGGGCGGGGCAAGCTTTGAAGACCTCGAAATCCGGGACCCGGAGGGACGGCTCGTCATCCCGGACGAACGCCGCGTGCGCTACCTGGCGGACCACATTGCAGCTGCCATTGAGGCGACGTCTCCTGGCGGTGCGGCGGAGTCGATCGACCTGCGTGGGTACTACGTGTGGTCGCTGATGGACAACTTCGAATGGTCCGGCGGGTTTAAGCAGCAGTTCGGGCTGCTGCACGTGGACAGCGGGACCCAGACGCGCACAAAGAAGGCATCGTACTACTGGCTCCAGGAAGTGCTCTCGGCCCGGAACAGGGCCGCCAGCCCGGTGGTTCCCGGCGCGGAGGCAGTGCCGGCTTAGAGAATGCCCAGGTCCTGCAGGCCCTTCGCCATGCCGGCACCGTCAGGGGAGTAGATCCACGGAACCTTGGAACCGGTATGGTCCCCGGTGTTCGAATGGCCGCCGGCGAAGACGGCCTCGCTGGCGGAGAGCTGGCGGACGCCGATGGCGGCCACACACTCGCCGTGCTGCCGGGCGAAGTGCGAATAGATCGCTTCGTCGTGCTGCCCGTTGTCGCCGAAGAGCAACCAGCGCAGGTTCGGAAATTCCTGGGCCAGCTGTTCAAGGTTGCGGCGTTTGTGCTCGGGGCCGCTGCGGAACCATCGGTCGTGGGTGAGGCCCCAGTCCGTGAGCAGCAGGGCACCGGAAGGGTACATGTTCCTGGTGATGAACCGCGCCAGCGTGGGGGCCGCGTTCCATGGCCCGGTAGAGAGGTAAATCACCGGAGCGTCCGGGTGCTCCAACGTGAGCCTATCCATCAGCACCGCCATGCCCGGTGTCGCCATCCGGGCGCGTTCATTGAGCACAAAGGTGTTCCAAAGCGCGAGGAACGGCCGGGGGAGCGCGGTGACCATAATGGTGTCATCGATGTCGGATACGATTCCAAGCTTGGTATCCGGGGAAATGACGAAGATCTTCGCTGTGGCCGGCTCGGTCCCTTCGGCGCGCAGCACGGCAGTGTGCCACCCCGGGGCCAACTCCACCTGCACCACGGTATCCACCAGCCCGCCGCGATCCGCCTGCACGCGGGCAGTCACCCCGCCGATCTCGATCTCCACCGTGGAATACTGCACCGGCACGGAGGTAAACGCCCGCCAGCCGCGGATGTTCTGGTTTCCGTTCCGGGCAGCCTGTGCCGCCCGGCTCCCGGGGTTGAGCGTGCTGGTCAGGACCACCCGGCCGAGCACCCGGACCCAGCTCGTCGACCCGTAGCCTTGGTAGGCGACCGTCTTGGGGGCAAAATTCCAGCGCCGGGCAGTCTTCAATCGCAGACTGTTGAAAGTGTCTGAGACCGTGTGCGCCAAGCGAAAAACCCTGGTGCCGGAGACCTGTTGCCGCCCGGAGGTGTGGTGTGAGGCCAATTCCATGCCTCAACCCTCTCACAGGGGCCCGATTCGCCGGGGGTGGAAGCGCCGCGGTCTCATCGACGGTCAGCAAATGGTCCAGCAGCCCGGCGCTTTGCACGGAGCGCGCGGCGGTCGCCGAGTTCGGTGGTCCAAGCCAAACCAGTGTGGCACTGTAGGTCCCATGGCTCGCATAGAGGACTACGCACTTGTTGGCGATCTCCACACCGGAGCCCTGATCAGTACCGAGGGTTCCATTGACTGGCTCTGCCTGCCGCGCTTCGACTCGCCGGCCTGCTTCAGCGCGCTGCTGGACT
Organism: Arthrobacter sp. AL05; assembly: GCF_029960715.1. NCBI lineage: Bacteria > Bacillati > Actinomycetota > Actinomycetes > Micrococcales > Micrococcaceae > Arthrobacter > Arthrobacter sp. AL05. Next base: position 222,748 of record NZ_JASBRC010000001.1, on the reverse strand, counting down.
CGCCCGAGGCGGGGCGCTGGCTGCTGGCCCCGGAGGGTGGCGGTGAATGCACCCGAAGGAGCTACCGCGAGGGCACCCTCGTCCTGGAAACAGAGTGGGTGACGCCGACCGGGACGGCGAAGGTCATCGACTTTATGCCGCCCCGCGACGGGGCGGCGGACATTGTGCGCATTGTTGTGGGCGTCACCGGCACCGTCCGGATGCGCGGCGAGCTGGTGCTGCGCTTCGACTACGGCCACATCGTCCCGTGGGTCCGGCGCGACGAGCGTGGGATCAGCGCCGTCGCCGGCCCCGATGCGGCTTACCTGGTGACCGAGGCGCCGCTGCGGGGCGAACGTATGCAGACCATCAGCGACTTTACCGTCCAGGCCGGGGAGAGGGTACCGTTCGTCCTGACCTGGACGCCGGGACACCTGGGGCGGCCCCGCGCGGTGGACCCGGAACAGGCGCTGGCCTCGACGGAGTCCTTCTGGCAGCGCTGGTCTGCCCGGTGCACGGTTACCGGACCCTACCGTGAAGTTGTGCAGCGCTCACTGATCACCCTGAAGGCGCTGACATATGCCCCCACGGGAGGAATTGTGGCGGCCGTGACCACTTCGCTGCCGGAGGAGCTCGGCGGCGAGCGAAACTGGGACTACCGCTATTGCTGGCTCCGTGATGCCACCCTGACCCTCCAGGCGTTGCTCGCGGCGGGGTATACGGACGAGGCAGCCGCCTGGCGCGAATGGCTGCTGCGGGCGGTGGCGGGAAGCCCGCAGGAACTCCAGATCATGTACGGCATCCACGGCGAGCGCCGGCTGCCCGAAACGGAGCTGCCGTGGTTGCGCGGGTATGAGGGCTCAGCGCCGGTCCGGACCGGAAACGGGGCGGCGGGACAGTTGCAGCTTGATGTCTGGGGCGAGGTGCTGGATGGCCTCTCCCTGACCCGCACCTCGCTGCTGGCCGGCACCGATGACTCCTGGGACGTGCAGCTCGCACTGATGGACCACCTCGAGAGTGTCTGGCGGGAGCCCGACAACGGACTCTGGGAGATGCGCGGGCCACGAAGGCATTTTACCCACTCCAAGGTGATGGCCTGGGTGGCGGCCGACCGGATGGTCAACGGCGTCCGGGAGTTCGGCCTGCCCGGACCCGCGGACCGCTGGGAGGAACTCCGGGACACCATCCATGCCGACGTGATGGCCAATGGCTTTGATGCTGGACGAAACACCTTTGTCCAGTCGTACGGACGGCCCGAGCTCGACGCGAGCCTGTTGCTCATCCCGCGCGTCGGGTTCCTGTCTCCGGATGACCCGCGCGTGATCGGGACAATTGATGCCATCCAGCGGGAGCTGACCCACGACGGTTTTGTGCGCCGCTACAAGCCGGAGGAATCCCGGGACGGGCTGCCCGGCGGGGAAGGGGTATTCCTCGCCTGTTCTTTCTGGCTGGTCGAGGCGCTTGTGGGGGCGGGTCGACACCACGAGGCGCGGGAACTGTTCGAACGCCTGTTGGCGCTGCGCAACGACGTCGGACTCCTGAGTGAGGAATGGAGCCTCGAGGACGGGCGGCAGTTGGGAAATACGCCGCAGGCGTTCAGCCACTTTGCCCTCGTGATGAGCGCCCTGATCCTGCAGGACGATGGCCTGCCGGCGGCGCCAGCCCGCATCCCGGCCAGTGATCCGGGCCGATGAGTTGGCCGTGCATGGCCCCCGGGTTGAGCCGGACAGCTTTTCATCCATCGCTTAGATAAGTACACTTACTATATATCCCGGCGTTGGGATAGAGGATTATTAGGAGAGTGCGATGGCTGGATATTTTGAGGTCGTGGACGCGCCTGACGGCGGCTACCGGATTCGAATGCTTGACGGCGCGGGCAGCCTGATGGCTGTTTCGGTCACTTTCCCCACGAAGAGGGCTGCCGTGGCGGGCATCGCTCAGGCCCGTGAAATCGCCGGCACAGGACTTATCCGGGACCGCAGTGCCGGGCGGCTGGCAGCGCAGGCCGTGCCATTTGGCAAGGTGCCCCGTAGGAGCGCGGGCGGCACCAGCCGCGGAACCGTGCTCTCCGGCGGATCGCTGGCTGCGGGAAAGCGAGCGCGGGCTCATCACTGAATCAGGTCCCGAAGCCAGCCGTGGCCAGGACGCCTCAGCTCCCCAGACTTCTGCCGCGCGCCGTGGCGCCGGCAAGGCCGCCGTACTGTTCGACGTCGACGGCACTTTAGTCGATTCCTCGTACCTCCACACCCTGTCCTGGTGGCAGGCTTTCCGGCAGGCAGGATACGAGGTGCCGATGGCGGACATCCATCGCCTGATCGGGATGGGTGGGGACAGGATCCTCGGCAAGCTCCTGCCGGCTGACCGGGACACCACCGAGGACGGCACCATCATGTCCTCCCATGCCGCAGTGTTTTCCACCTTTTGGCCCGCTTTGCGTCCGCTGGAGGGAGCGCGCGAGCTACTGGCGGCCTGCCACGACGGCGGCCTGGCCGTGGCGCTGGCATCCTCGGCCCGGGAGCGCGACCTCGAAGTACTGCGAACCACGATTGGTGCCGACGCCTTCATCGACGCCGCCACCAGCTCTGCAGACGCGAAGGAGAGCAAACCGGCCCCTGACATCCTCGTGGCCGCGCTCCGGGCCGTTGACGTGCTGGCCTCGGACGCCGTTTACGTGGGCGATGCGGTCTGGGATATTTACGCCGCCCGGGAACTCGGGATCCCGGCCATCGGGCTCACCTGCGGCGGCACCGGTGAAGCCGAACTCCGGGACGCCGGCGCCGTCGAAGTCCATTCAAGCCCCCGGGCACTGCTGGAAAATCTTGCCGGCAGTGCGATCGGTCAGCTGGCAGCCCGTACCAGGCGGAGCTAGCGGCAAAGACGGCCGGCGGCCGGTTACAGTATGTCCATGGATCCGACAGAGGGCACAGTCTCCGACCCGCGGCGCCGCTTCCGGCCGGCCCGGTTCGCCGCGCCGCTTGCGGGCCTGGCGCTGCTGACGGTAGGCCTGGTCTTGATCCTGCAGCCGGTGCAGCAGGAGAGTTTCGGCTGGTTCGCCTACGCCCCGCTGTCCCAGCAGACTTTCACCCCCCAGGCCCTGACGATCATGGACGCCGGGAAATGGGCGGGCCTCGCGCTGATCGGACTTGGCGTCGCCACGTTCGCGTTCTGGTTTGGCTACCGTGCCGGACAGCGCTCCGGCAGGAAGGACGCCGGCCGGCCCCTCACGCGGTGACACATGGCAGCAATGTTTGCCCGGATCACTGCCGTGAAACGCCAACCCGGCATACGCTGGACTGATGACACGACATCAGTTGCCCGGCCGGATCGCCATCGTCACCGGCGCCGGCTCGGGGATCGGGCGGGCCGTCGCCCGACTTATGCTCGCCGACGGGTACCGGGTGGTGCTGGCCGGACGCCGGGAAGCACAACTGCTTGAGACCGGGGCAGGTCATGCCCAGGCACTGACTGTTCCGTGCGATGTTACGGTGCCGGAGGACGTCGAACGGCTGTTCGCGGCCGCCCTTGGGCGCTGGGGACGGGTGGACGTGTTGTTCAACAACGCCGGCGTTTTCGGCCCTGCCGCATCCGTGGACGAGATCAGCATCGCGGACTGGGACGCCACCGTGGCAGTTAACCTGACCGGCTCCCTGTTGTGCGCCGCTGCCGCCGTCCGGGCCATGAAGGCACAGACGCCGCAGGGCGGCCGGATCATCAACAACGGCTCCATCGCCGCGCATTCGCCCCGGCCCCGGACGGTGGCGTACACGGTCACCAAACACGCCCTGACCGGGCTGACCAAAAGCATTGAATTGGATGGCCGTGGTTTTGGCATCACCTGCGGGCAGATCGACATCGGCAATACGGCCACGGAACTGATGGACACCATCGGAGTCGGCTCAGGAGCCGTCCAGGCCGACGGCAGCAGCCGTGTGGAGCCGACGTTCCCGGTCGACGACGCGGCGCGTGCAGTGCTGCTGATGGCCGGGATGCCGCCGTCCGCCAGCGTCGGATCCCTGGTGGTCACCGCCGCCGGGATGCCGTTCATCGGGCGCGGTTAGCAGCGAAAAAAGCGGCCCCCCTAGAGTGGCAGCAGTCCGGATAGGTCCGCACGGAGCCCTGACGCTGCCACCTGCCCGGCGGCGACGGCCTCTGCCCAGCTCAATTGCCCGCTGACCATCGCCAGCCAGGTGGCGGCGTCGCACTCGATAACGTTCGGCGGAGTACCTCGGGTATGCCGCGGGCCCGCCACGCACTGCGTGACACCGAACGGCGGAACCCGCACCTCCACGGAGTTTCCCGGTGCCCGCGCGGTGACCTCCTCCAGGCAGTAGCGGACCGCCGTTGCGAGGGTGCTGCGGGGGACGGGAGGGCCGGCGTCCTGGCCGGCGGGTGCGGAAACCTCCGGCGCCGGAGGGTTGGCTGCCTGCCACACGGCGAGGGCTGCGCGGCCCTCCTCGATGGCGATCCGGCGTCGGGCGACGGCCATGGCTAGTCCAGCAGCGCCGAGACGGCGTTGCCGAGGCGGATTTTGCCGACCGGGCGGCCGCCGCCGAGAACGGGGGAGACCACCTTGTCCAGGACGCTGGCCACTTCCGGCACGTCAACGGCGCCGGCGGCTGCGAGCAGGGTCAAGCCGACGAGCGTGGTGGCCCGGATGTTGCCGTCGAGGACCTTGAGGGCCACTGCGGCCCCGGTCGGGGTGGCCATCACCAGCACACCCTCAGCGCCGATCTTGGCGAGGATGCCCAGATCGTCCATAACGATCGTGTTCGGCTCGCCCGTGCCCTGCACCGCCCACGGATAATCAAGCATCGACGTGGCGATCGTGGCGGCGCGGGCGTTGGAGTTCTTGTCCCCGGGGGCCTTGGCCAGTTTGGAGAAGGCCCGGGCCAGCCCGGTCAGGGAGACGGCCGCCACCGGGGCGCCGCACCCGTCAATGCCGAGGTGGGCGATGCTTTCGCCGCAGTATTCCTCGATTACCGACCTGATGCTTTGCTGCAGCGGGTGATTTGGTTCAAGGTAGCTGTGCGTGTCCCAGCCGTTTTCGGTGCAGGCCCAAAGAAAAGCCGCGTGCTTTCCGGAGCAGTTGAACGCAAGTTTGGACATGCCCCGCCCGGAGCGGACCAGCCAGTTCCGGGCGTCCTCATCCTCGGGCCAGGCGGCCGGGCACTGGAGCTGCTCTTCGGTGACCCCCGCCGCCTTGAGCATGCCCTCGACGACGTCCATGTGATCCAGCGAGCCGACATGGCTGCCGCAGGCGATAGCTGCCTGCGCGCCGCGCAGCGGAACGCCGGACTGCATGGACGCGATGGCCTGCAACGGTTTGAGCGTGGACCTGGCGAAGATCGGAGTGGTGATGTCGCCCAGCTCGGTGACGATGGTGCCGTCACCGGCGATCAGCACGGCGGAACCGATGTGCCGGGACTCCACGAAGCCGCTGCGCTCAACGACGGCCAGTTCGACGGCGGACTCGACGGTAAACGTGGCATGCGAATTCAAGGGCATGGAGCAAGTCTAAGGTGCCCGGCGGGGATACCTGCGCTATTCCGCGGTCACCATCAGCGACTGCCAGCCAGACGCGCCGTCCGGAACCGGATCGGCACGTTTATCCGTCTGGACTTCGCCGGTGCCGTCGGTGGCGCGGGCCTTGATGTAGTGCGGCCCCGGTGTCGCTTCCCAATCCAGGGACCACTGCCGCCAGCTGATGAGTGAGGCCTCCCCGGCGAGGGTTGCCTCGATCCAGGGGCCGTTGTCTATCTGCACCTCAACCTTGGTGATGCCACGTGTCTGGGCCCAGGCGGTGCCGCCGATCGCGACTCGTCCGGCCGGTACCTTCGCAAAGGACTTCGGGACTTCCACCCGGGCCATGGTCTTGATGGGGCCCCGCTCGGACCAGCCGCGCTGGGTCCAGTACGCCTTGTTGTCCGCGAAACGGGTGACTTCCAGGTCCACCACCCATTTGGTGGCGGAGACAAAACCGTACAGCCCGGGGACGACCATCCGCACCGGGTAGCCGTGTTCCAGCGGCAGGGCTGTACCGTTCATGCCGATCGCCAGCATGGCGTCCCGGTCGTCCTGCAGGACCTCCAGCGGAGTCGAGGCGCTAAAGCCGTCGATTGAAGTGGAGAGCACCATGTCGGCACCCTCTTTGGGCCCGGCCATAGCGAGTGCATCCCGGATGGGCATGCCCAACCATTTGGCATTACCGGCCAGGTTCCCGCCCACCGGGTTGGAAACGCAGGTCAAAGTGACGTGCGATTCGATCAGCTTCGCGTCCAGCAGGTCCTGGAAGCTGAGCCTGATTTCCCGGTCCACGAGGCCATGGATGCGCAGCTCCCAGTCCTGGGCGTTGATTTCCGGCACACTCAGCGCCGTGTCGATGCGGTAAAAGTCCGTGTTCGGCGTCAGCCACGGCGTGACCCCGGCTGCCCTGGACTGGACGCCGGCGGGGACGGCGGCGGCGGGTTCCGCCGGGGCGGGGAGCTGGAGGGATTCGCGGGCCTTCGCCACGTTGCTGCGGGCCGAGCTGAGCAGGCGCCCGCCGGTCGCGGCGATGGCGGAGGCTGCGGCGGTTACCCCGGTCGCGGCGAAGAAAGCGCGGCGGCTGGTGGCGGGGCGTTCGGGTTCCTTGGCTGCGATGTCGGCCGCCCGGTCCGGCCACTGCTGCATCCGCCACAGCCGGGTCACGAGGATCCGGAGCGCGATGAGTCCTGCAACGGTGCCGATCAGGGCGGGAATCGCGTCGACCGGCCGCACCCCGGCCCGGGTCACGACGCTGGCGACGATGACCGCGCCCATCAGCAGAACGCCGGCGACGCCGAGTGCCCACCTGCGGTAGGCCACAACGCCCAGGACACAGGCGAGCACCAGGATGGAAACCGCCATACCGACGAATAGCGCGAGCTTGTCATTGGTGCCGAAGGTGGCGATCGCGAAATCCTTCATCCACGACGGCGTGAAGTCGATGAAAGTCGAGCCGAGTGCGATCAGCGGCGTCGCCCGCGCCGTGAAGAACGCGCCGATGAGTTCCGCTACGGACAGGACGACGGCGGCTGCAGCGACGCCGGCCAGCGCGGCCAGGCCGGTGGGGCCGGACAACGCCTTCGCCGGGGTGCGAACGACCGGCTGCTTCCGCCGGGCGTTCGCTGTGCCGGGTTCATCCGCGCGGAGTCTGTGCGTGCTGGGCTTGTCCATACCGGAAATTCGTAGCGGCCTCTGCACCGGATGGCCCGCCGTCCCAGGAGGGACATGTCCGCCGGGTAGGCGCGGGGATGGGCATGTTGGCATTATGTCCAGTGGGCACGGCCGGGGCTGGGCATGTGCTGCGGCGGTCACAGCTTAGGAGCCTGCACGGTCCACAACGTACTCTTGGGAACTGTGAAGGTACTTGTCATCGGCCCCGGCGGCCGCGAACACGCCATTGTCCGATCCTTGCTTGCCGACCCTGTTGTGTCCGAGGTCCACGCGGCCCCGGGCAACGCCGGCATCAGCAAGCTGGTCCCCACCTACACCATTGACGCGAGTGATCCCGCCGCCGTCGCGGCGCTGGCCGCCAGGCTCACAGTGGATCTGGTGGTGGTCGGCCCCGAGGCGCCTCTTGCCGCCGGAGTCGCCGATGCCGTCCGTGCCGCGGGCATCCCCGTCTTCGGTCCCGGCAAAGACGCAGCCCAGCTCGAGGCCTCCAAAGCCTTTGCCAAGGAAGTGATGGCCGAGGCGGGCGTCCCCACCGCCATGGCCCGGGTGGCGTCCAACGCCGGTGAAGCCGCGGACGCCCTCGATATCTTTGGCGCCCCCTACGTTGTTAAGGATGATGGACTCGCCGCGGGAAAGGGTGTTGTTGTCACCAGCAACCGGGAGGAGGCCCTCGCCCACGCGCAGAGCTGCTTCGATGCCGGCGGCACCGTTGTGATCGAGGAGTTCCTCGACGGCCCGGAGGTGTCCGTCTTTGTCCTCTGCGACGGCGTGAACACCGTGGCGCTGTCCCCGGCACAGGATTTCAAACGGATCTTCGACAACGACGAAGGACCCAACACCGGCGGAATGGGCGCCTATACCCCGCTGGAATGGGCGCCGGAAGGCCTCGTCCAGGAAGTCCTGGACCGCGTTGCCCAGCCTACGGTCAACCAGATGGCGCACCGCGGCACCCCGTTCGTCGGCGTGCTGTTTGTCGGCCTGGCCCTGACCTCCCGCGGTACCCGCGTGATCGAATTCAACGTACGCTTCGGCGATCCGGAGACCCAGGCCGTCCTGGCCCGCCTCAAGACGCCCCTGGGCGGGCTGCTGATGGCGGCCGCCAAGGGCGAATTGGATAAGGTCCAGCCGCTGCGCTGGTCCAAGGAAACCGCAGTCGCCGTCGTCGTCGCTGCCGAAAACTACCCGAACGAGCCGCGCACCGGCGACCGGATCCGGGGGCTCAAAAAAGTCGAGTCGATCGAGGGTGTCCACGTGATCCACGCCGGCACCCGGCTTGACGACGAAGGCAAAGTTGTGTCCGCCGGCGGGCGGGTGCTGGCAGTAGTAGCTCTCGGCGCGGACCTGGTGGAGGCGCGGGAACGCGCGTACGACGGCGTCGAACTGGTCCAGCTGGAGGGCAGCCAGTTCCGCACGGATATCGGCGGCAAAGCGGCCCGCGGTGAGATTAGCGTTCAGAACCGCGGAACCTCCGCAGCCCAGAAAGCGAAGGCTTGAGCATGAGCACCTCCGAATCCGGCGTGCCGGAAGCCGCCGAACCCGCGCCGTCCGCCCCGGGCGGCGGCCTGGACACCGCCGCGGTGGATCTTCCCGGCTGGAAGCACATCTACTCGGGGAAGGTCCGCGACCTCTACGTTCCGGCGGACGGGTCCATCACGGAGCGCATCGGCCAGGACTGCGTGCTGGTCGTCGCCAGCGACCGCATCAGCGCCTACGATCACGTCCTTGCCAGCGAGATCCCGGATAAGGGCCGCATTTTGACCCAGCTGAGCCTGTGGTGGTTCGAGCAGCTCGGCGTGGAGCACCATGTGCTCGCGTCAACTGTCGAGGCCGGGGTGCCGGCCGCCGTGGAGGGCCGCGCGATGATCTGTAAAAAACTGCAGATGTTCCCGGTCGAATGCATCGCCCGCGGTTACCTCACCGGCTCGGGACTCGAGGAATACCGGCGGTCCCGCACGGTGTGCAGCATTCCCCTGCCCGAGGGGCTGGTGGACGGATCCCGGCTCGAGGAGGCTATCTTCACCCCCTCAGCGAAGGCCGAGGTCGGGGAGCATGATGAGAACATCACCTACGACGCCGTTGTGGAAACCGTGGGCGCCGACGCCGCCTCCTCGCTGCGCGAGCTGACGCTGGCGATCTACACAAAGGCCGAGGCAATTGCCCGTCAGCGCGGCATCGTCCTCGCCGACACCAAGGTGGAATTCGGCGTCGACACGAGTTCCGGCGTCGTCACCCTCGGCGATGAGGTGCTCACCCCGGATTCCTCACGGTTCTGGGATGCCGCCACCTACCAGCCCGGCCAAGCCCAGCCGTCCTATGACAAGCAGTACGTCCGTGACTGGCTGACCTCGTCGGAATCCGGTTGGGACCGCTCCTCGGACGCACCGCCGCCGCCGCTGCCCGCGGACGTTGTGGTCCGGACCCGTGGCCGCTACGTCGAGGCCTACGAAAAGCTCACCGGCCGGACGTTCGCCTAGGCCTCCGCGGGCGCGCGGTGCTGGGTCCCGGCCAAGGCAGCGGCCTGAGCGCGGCGCTGGGCCAGCCGGATTTCCAGCACGGCGTCCATCGCCTGCTGGACCCGGTCCGAGGCGCCGGCGGCGCTGAACTCCTTCTGGGCTTCCTCGAGGTAGACCAGTGCTTCCTCGGCTTCGGCCGCGGCCTTGAGCGCTTTGCCGAGCAGCAGCGAGACCTCGCCCGCGGTGTGCTTAGCGAGCGCGTCCTTGTCGGCGTGGATGTCGCGCAGTTTCCGGACTGCGGCCACGATGTCCCCGGTCAGGTAGAGCCAGCGGGCCCGGATAAAAGCGACTTCAAGTTCGTCAGTTTTGTTGCCGCCCACAATTGAGAGCGCCAGCTCGGCGCGCTCGATCGAGCTCAGGGTTTCCGGCTCGACAATGCCGGAGGACAGCCGGACGGCCGCGGAAGCTTTGTTAAACCGCGCCCAGAGGTCGATGTCGTTGGCGGGGGAGAGCAACCGGGAGGCACGTTCGTGGTGCCTGATGCCCTCGGTGTAGTCATGGCGCATAAATGCCACGTTGCCGATCACCCAGGCTACTTCGCCGGCCAGTTGGGTCATGGAGTGGTCATCCATCTGCCCGTTCATGGCCCGGCAGTATTCCCAGGCCTCGTCCAGCCGCCCGCTCTCGGCCAGCGCACCGATGAGGGCGCGCAGCGCGCCGATGATCAGGGTCGAGCCCTTGGGCAGCTGTGCGCAGAGCCGCACCGCTTCCTGGGCGTGTCCGACGGCGGCAGCCAGCTGCCCTTGACCCTGTGAGGCTGCGGCGAGCATCTGCCTTGCCCGCACGCCCAGGCCTGCCGACTCGGCGGCCATCGGGTGATCCAGCAGGCGCTGGACGATGTCCGTGCACTCCTGCCACTGACCCTGTTTGATCAAGCATTCGGCCTGCATATAGGTCATGTTCCACCAGGCGCTGGTGTTTTTGGCTTCCAGGGCGATCTGGGCTGCGGCGGCTGCATGGGTGGCCGCCAGCGGATAATCCCGCAGGTCCCAGGCCTGGCGGGCGTACAGTCCGGAGAGCACGTATTCGGCGTCGCTGACGGATACGGGCTGGCTCCAGGCTTCCAGCGCCTTAGGTGCCAGTTCCAGCCGCCGGGCGAGTTCCTCGATCACGTCCGCGGTCGGTTCGCGGCGGCCGGTCTCCAAGAGGGAGATATAGCTGGGAGAGTACAGATTGCGGCCCAGTTCCGCCTGCGTCAGGCCACGCTCGAGCCGTTCCGCTCGGAGCTTCTCACCGAATCCGTTCCCCACGGATACCTCCTCATTCCGGACACTCTTTGTACTAAATGCTTGACAGGCTCTGTGGAAAACATTTTACAATGTATGTCAACAAGGGTAGTGCTGACTTGGTAAGGACCCCAACTCGTATTGAGGAACTCTATGTTGAAGAAAATTGCTGCCGGCGCCATCCTGGCGGGCGCACTGGCATTCACCGCCGCCGCTCCGGCAGTTCTGTCTGCCGGTTTCGCCGCTGGGACCAGCGTCACGGCAGTTGGCAACTGGCCTGACCCGATGAATGCACCGCAGGCCGTGGGTAACTGGCCAGATCCGATGGTCTACTCGACCAACGTCGGCAACTGGCCCGATCCGATGTAGCCAGCGGCACTTCGATGGCTCCGGGGCACGATGTCCCGGAGCCATTGTTTTGTCACCCGATCCCCGTCACCCGCCCCCGGTCGGGTTTCACATTCCGGACACATACAACAAGAGGGCCTTCCAGTTGGAAGACCCTCTTGTTTATTGGTCGGGATGACAGGATTTGAACCTGCGACCTCGTCGTCCCGAACGACGCGCGCTACCAAGCTGCGCCACATCCCGATCCGTTACTTCAAAAGCAACTTCACAAGACTATCCGATGGTGGCCCCGGATGCGAAATCGAACCGCGGGTCTCGCTGCGCCGAAGGGCTAGACCAGCGAATCCTTCCAGGCACCGTGGAGCCGGGCAAAGCGTCCGCCGCCGCCGATTAGCTCCGCCGGGGTGCCGTCCTCGACTACCCGCCCGTCCTGGACCACCAGCACCCGGTCGGCGGTTTCCACCGTGGACAGGCGGTGCGCGATGATAAGGGCGGTCCGGCCGGAGTCCGCCCCGGCCCCCTGCAGCAGACCCGCGAGGCCGGCCTGCACGAGGCGTTCGGACGGGATGTCCAGCGAAGACGTGGCCTCGTCCAGGATCAGCACGGCAGGGCGGGCCAGGAACGCCCGGGCGAAGCTGATCAGTTGGCGCTGACCGGCCGAAACCCGGCCGCCGCGTTTGTTGACGTCCGTGTCGTAGCCTTCCGGAAGCGCCAGGATGAAATCGTGCGCGCCTACCGCCCTGGCGGCGGCTTCGATCTCATCCCGGGAGGCCGTGGGACGCCCCAGGGCGATATTGTCCGCCACGGAGCCGCTGAACAGGAACGCCTCCTGGGTGACCATCACGACGTTGCGCCGCAGGTCCGCCGTCGTCAGCTCCCGCAGATCCACGCCGTCTAGCGTCAGGGAGCCCGCGGAGACGTCGTAGAAGCGGGCGATCAGCTTAGCAAGGGTGGATTTTCCGGCACCGGTTTGGCCCACCAGGGCCACCGTCTGGCCGGCAGGAATATGCAGATCCAGGGTGGGAATGATGAGCGGCCCGGTGCCGTAGCGGAACTCGGCGCCGTTGAAGTCGATGGTGCCCTTGGCCCGGTGCAGGGCCACCGGGTTTTTGGGCGGCCGGACGGTGGGGACCTCCTCGAGCAGCCCGGAGACCTTCTCCAGCGCCGCCTGGGCGCTCTGGAAGGAGTTGTAGAACATGGCCATCTGGTCCACCGGCTGGAAGAAGCGTTTAGTGGACAGGATCAGGGCCAGCAGCACACCGACGGCAAGGTCTCCGCCGAGCACCCGGAAACCGCCGAGCAGCAGGACGACGGCGACGCAGACATTGCCGATCAGCACCAGGCCGGGCTGGAAGATGCCGCTGAGATTGATGGACCGGACCGTGACCTGGCGGTAGTCCTCGGAGAGTTCGGCATACCGTGCGGCGTTGTCGCGTTCCTTCCGAAAGGCCTTGACCGCCCGGATTCCGGTCATGGTTTCGACAAAATGGACAATCAGGCGGGCCGAGACGGCGCGGGATTCACGGAATGCGATCTGAGAGTGTTTCTGGTACCAGCGGGCCAGCAAGAACATCGGCAGCCCTGCGGCCAGAATCAGCAGGCCGCTGCGCCAGTCGAGGGCGAACACCGTCACCGCGGTGAAGAGCATAAACAGGATCCCCGAGGACAGGGAGCTGATTCCGGAATCCAGGAGTTCGCGCAGCGCCTCAAGGTCCGAGGTCTGGCGGGCGATGATGCGCCCCGAGGTGTACTTTTCGTGGAATTCGAGGCTGAGCCGCTGGGTGTGCCGGAAGACCCGGACCCGGAGGTCGAGCAACATCGCCTGGCTCAGCCGTGCGGTCGAGGTCACGTACACGGCGGTGAGGCCCGCCGTCGCAACGGCGGCTGCGAGGTAGGCTGCGCCGGTGAACAGGAGCGGAAGGTTGTCGCCCGCAGTCAGGGCCGGCAGGGCTCCGTCGATGCCGAATGCGATCAGCGCCGGCCCGGCGACCCGTGCGGCCTGGGACAGCACCACGGCGGCAATGGTCAGCCAGAACCGCCGTCGGACCGGGCGGATCAGCGAACCAAGCAGGACCAGGGACCGGCGGCGCACCGTCTTGCTCTCGGTCCTGGACAGGTGCGCGTTGTCCTCGTTCGCGGTGCCGAAAGTTGTGCTGCTCATCGGGAAACCTCCTCTTCGTTGAGGCTTGTCAGGTCCGAGTCCACCAGATCGGAGTCCAGGTCCCGGGGCTCCGGGTCGAGGCTGGCGATCACATGCCGGTAGTGGCGGTTCGCCGCGAGCAGTTCGGTGTGGGTTCCGACGGCGGCGATCCCGCCGTCCTCCAGCAGCGCCACCCGGTCCGCCAGCGCCACGGTGGACGGCCGGTGGGCCACGATCAGGGTGGTGGTGTCGGCGAGCACCTCGCGCAACCGGGTCTCGACTCGTTCCTCGGTGTTGACGTCAAGGGCAGAGAGCGGGTCGTCCAGGACCAGGACCTTTGGCCCGGCAGCGATGGCGCGGGCCAGGGCGAGCCGCTGCCGCTGGCCGCCGGAGAGGCTGAGCCCCTCCTCGCCGATCAGGGTGTCGAGCCCGTCCGGCAGCGAGTATACGAAGTGGGCCTGGGCGACGTCGAGGGCCTCCGCGAGGGCCTCCTCGCGGCGCTCGGCCGTGTGGTTTTCCGGTGCGCCGAGCATCACGTTGTCACGGACCGAGCTGGAGAACAAGGTGGTGTCCTCGAAGGCGACGGCGACAACCGTGCGTAGCTCCTCGACGCTGAATTCGCGCAGATCGACCCCGTCGATGGTGATGGAACCGGCAGTGACGTCGTGCAGCCGGGGCACCAGCTGGAGCAAGGCGCTTTTGCCGCTGCCCGTGATCCCCACCAGTGCCATCGTTTCGCCGGGCCTGATGTCAAGATTGATGTTCCGGAGGATCGGTTTGTCCGGGGCGTCCTCATAGGCGAACCCGGCGCTGTTGAAGCGCAGGGCGCCGGTCAGGGCCTCGGGGCGGCGGGGATGTTCGGGACTGGTGATGGTGTTCACCGAGTCCATCACCTCAAAGTGCCGGTCCACGGCCGTCTTGGCGGTCAGGGCCATGGCCAGAAGCAAGCCGCTGTACTCCACCGGAGTGGCGATGACGGCAGCGGTGGCGAAGAACGCCACCAGGGCGCCGATGCTCAGCGCGCCGGTGGAGGCGAGCATAAGACCGGCGACGAGGCCGGCGCCGAGGGCGAGCTCGGGCAGCAGGGTGACCACCAGGCTGAAGGTAGCCAGGTGCTTGGCCTTAACTATCTCCGTCTGGCGGAGGCCTTCGGCCTGCTCGTTGAAATTCTCCAACGCCTCGCGGCTGCGGCCGAATGCCTTGAGCACCCGGATCCCGTGGACCGATTCCTCGACAGTGGTGGCGAGGTCGCCGGCCTGGTCCGCGCTGCGGCGCGCCACCTTGCTGAAGCGGGTGCGGAAACGGAAACCGTTGATCATAAGCGGCACTGCGGCGGCGAGGAAAATCAGGGCCAGCTGCCAGCTCATCGTGAACATCACCACAACGCCGATCACCACCGTCAGGGTGGTGACCACGAGCATAATGGCGCCGAAGGCCATCCAACGGCGCAGGAAGTTCAGGTCCGTCATGGCGCGGGAGAGCAGCTGACCGGAGCCCCAGCGTTCGTGGAAGGAAACTGTCAGATCCTGCAGATGGTCGTAGAGGGACACCCGCATTCGGGTCTCAACAGTGGTGGCCGGGTTGATCACGAATTGCCGCCGCAGGGCTACCAGGCCGGCTTCAGCTATGCCCAGGCCCAGAATAACGAGGGAAGCGATCCAGACTGCGTCCGCACTCCCGCCGGGCCGGAGGGACTGGTTGATCAGCACCCGCAGCACCTGGGGGATGGCCAGAGCCACCAGGCTTGCCAGCAAGGCGGAAAGCAGGCCCAGGGCCAGCCGCGGAATAATCGGCTGAACGTGGGGGTAAAGGCGGCTGATGGAGGAGAAAAATGAGGTCTGCTGGGCCATGCCTGACTTCTTCACACGCGACGGCAGCGGGCCGGCGCAACTGGATGTAGTTTCCTGTAGCAACTACCCTAGGCCATTGCGTGAGCCGGTTCACATGGACACCGGCGGAGGGCAGGATTTCGTCCAGTAATTACGTTCCGCAATGCTCGGACGGTGCTTGGCCCGTCAGGGACATGTCCACCCGTGGCTGCTGAAAGTGGACATCAACCCCGCTGCCCCACCGGACATGTCCACTTCCGGGCGCGGAGAGCGGACACAATCCGCGCTTCCCTCGGCGCATGTCCACTCCTGCGCGCGAAGGGTGGACATATGCCCATTATGTCCAGCCGGGAAGGCTGCCGGCGGGCATGTCCACTGCGCGGCGGAGGCTCGGGCTCAGGGCTGCGCAGTAAGCGTCAGCAACACGGCTTCAGGCTTGCAGGCGATCCGAACCGGGGCAAAGCGCGAGGTGCCGATACCGCCGGAGACGTTTACCGGCGTCGTGCGTCCCTTGCTGTTCCAGTCATGCAGGCCCTTGGCGCGCCAGGTCGGGAGGTCGCAGTTGACGACGAGGGCACCGAACCCCGGCAGGCAGATCTGGCCGCCATGGGTATGCCCGGCCAGCAGGAGATCGGCGCCGTCCTCGGTGAAGTGGTCCAGGACGCGCTGGTATGGGGCGTGGATGACCGCGACCCGGAGGTGCGGTTTGGCATCCTGGCCCCTAGTGCCGCGGGGCCAGCCGGCGTACCGTTCAAGGCCCAGGTGCGGATCGTCGACGCCGGAGAAGTCAAGACGCAAGCCTTTGACCACCAGGGACTGGCAGCGGTTGGTCAAGTCCAGCCAGCCGCCCATCCCAAAGCCCGAACGCAGCCGTGGCCAATCCAGTTTGGTCGGCCCCTTGGGGCTCGAGGAGGGTCCCAGGAAATACGACGCCGGGTTCTTCAGCCGCGGGGCGAAGTAATCATTGGACCCCGGGACGAAGACTCCGGGAAACTTCAGCAGCGGACGCAGCGAGTCCAAAAGCGGGTCCACCGCGTTGACGTGGCTGAGGTTGTCGCCGGTGTTCACCACCAGGTCCGGTTCCAGGCCGGCCAGCGAGGACAGCCACGCTGCCTTGCGGTGCTGTCCGGGGACAAAGTGGATATCGCTCAGGTGCAGCACACGGATGGGACCGTACCCGGCCGGGAGGATCGGCAGGGTCTCTTCGCGCACAACAAACTGGTTCTTTTCCCAGAGCCCGTACCCGGCGGCGACGGCGCCGGTGGCGGCTCCGGTCGCGGCGGACACGGCCAGGCCGCGTCCGATGCGTCGGGCGCGGCCGGTTAACTGGTTTTGGGCCGTCACGGCTTGGGCGCGGCAGCGTTGCCCGGCTGCTCAGCGGGCGCCGACGGGGCGGGGGCCGCAGCCGGTGTGGACGGAGCCGGGGCAGGAGCGGGGGCAGACGGTGCCGGCGTCGACTGTGTGCTCGGCCGGGGCGCCGGTGCCGGGCCGGTCACCATGTTCGACGGCGGCGCCGTGAACGGGTTGGTGCCGTAGGCCGGGGCCACCTGGGTCATGTAGTTCGAGAACTGCGGACCCGCAATCATATACCCGTCGATTGCCTGGTAAAACTTGCCGTTGAACGTGAGGTTGCGTCCCGGCCGGTCCTGGCCGCCGAGTGCGTCTCCGAACCACGATGCCGTCGCCAGGCCGGAGGTGTAGCCGACCACCCAGGTGGAGTTGTTGGGGTCGTTGGTGCCGGTCTTGGCCGCGATCGGGAAGCTGGTCCGGGTGGAGATCCGGGGCTGGATCAGCGAGCCGGAGCCGCGGTTGAGGACTTCCTGCAGCGCGTAGCTCACGCCGCGGGCGACTTCCGGTTTGATCGCGTCGCGGCAGCTGGGGGCCTGTGCCGGCATGGCTGCACCGGTCGCGTCAGTTACCGACTCAATGGCGATCGGCTCGCAGTACTTGCCGTCGTTGGCGAAGGTCGCGAACGCGCTGGCCATGGTCAGCGGCGAGGTCTGGGTGGCGCCGATCAGGTTGGACAAGGTCGTCATGGGCACCGGCTCGTTGGTCTGGCCGGCGTGGATGCCGACGGCGTCGACGATCTTTTGGATCCCGCAGAGGTCCACCTGTGCCGCGGTTGCGAAGGTCATCGTGTTGATGGAGTTCGCCAGGCCGTCAACGACTGTCATGTTCTTGTAGTAGCCCTCTTCGGCGTTCTGCAGGTCATCGGCCGCGCCGAGTCCCTTTTCCGCCGTGTTGTAGGCCCCGTCCACCGGTGCGGGGCAGGTGTTCCGCCACCTGTAGTTCAACGGGTACCTGCGCACGGCGCCGTTGAGGACTGTGTTCATGGACCGGCCCTCGTCGAGCCATTCGGCGAAGGTGAACGGCTTCATCGTGGAACCGGGCTGGAAGCCGCCCAGTCCGCCGAGGTCGTTGCCCTTGGCGTCCTTCATGTCAACGTTGAAATTGATCACGTTGTTGAATTTGCCTTCGGCCTCCAGGAACTGGGTGTTCTGGGCCATGGAGATGATCTTGCCGGAACCGGGCTGCACGGAGACAAGGGAGGCGCCCCATTTATCCGGGTTCGCCCCGGCGGAGCCTTCAACCTGGGCCTGGGCCACGGCCTGGGCGTTGGGGTCAAGCGTCGTCTTAATGGTCAGGCCGCCGCGGAAGACCTTCCGGACCCGGGCATCGGCGTCGGCGCCGTAGGCCGGGTTGTTGAGCAGCAGGTGCAGCACGTAGTCGCAGAAATATGGGGCGGTCGCCGAATAGGCACAGCCCTGGCGCGCCGGCGTAACCTTCGTTTCCACCGGAGTGGCGACGGCGCTGTCGTAGGCCGCCTGCTGGATCTTGCCTTGCGTGAGCATCGCCTTGAGCACCAGGTCGCGGCGGACCTTAGCGTTCTCCGGGTTGGTAATCGGATCGTAGAACGACGGACTGTTAACCAGGCCGGCCAGCAGCGCAGCCTGCGGGAGGCTGAGGTCCTTGGCGGTGGTGCTGAAGAAGAACTTCGAAGCGGCTTCGATTCCGTAAGCATCCCGGTTGAAGAAGACGATGTTGAGGTAGCCCTCGAGGATCTGCTCCTTAGTGAGCTTCTTCTCCAGGGCGATGGCGAGCTTCATTTCCCGCAGTTTGTCACCGACGCCCTTGTTCACGCCGTTGAGGAGGACTTGGTCGCCCTTGCCCTCGGCCTCGAGGGAGGAGTTGATGACGTTGTTGACGTACTGCTGCGTGATGGTCGACGCGCCCTGCTTGTTGCCGCGCGCGGTGCTGACGAGGGCGCGCATGATGCCGGTGGTGTCCACGCCGCCGTGCTCGTAGAAACGGCTGTCCTCGATGGCGATGACTGCGTCCTTGACGAACGGCGACATCTGGTCGAGGGAAACTTTGGTGCGGTTTTCCGCGAAGAGGCTGGCGATCACACTGCCGTCGGAGGCCAGGATCGTCGTCGACTGGCTGGGCGGGTCCACCTGCAGTTCGGCCGGCAGGGTCTCGAAGAACTTGATCGATCCGCTGGCCGAACTGCCGGTAACGGCGGCCGCGGGGACTAGCAGTCCCGCCACCAGGACACCGCAAACGGCGCTCACGCCCAGGAAAAGAAGGATCTTTCCGAGGGTGGTGGCCGTGTCAAATAGAGGGTTCTTACCAGTCGCCATGTTTTCCACTTTACCGGCAAGGACTAGGCTTTAGCTCATGACCAAATGGGAGTACGCCACGATTCCGCTCATTATCCACGCCACGAAGCAGATTCTGGACCAGTGGGGTGACGACGGCTGGGAACTTGTCCAGGTAGTCCCGGGCCCCGAGGGCAACGGCCTGGTTGCGTACCTGAAGCGGGAGAAGCAGTAGCCATGAGCACCACACCATCCGCCGCTCCGGGCGCACCGGCGGTCTCCGGAACGCAGGCCCACAGCACCGCCGTCACCGGCGCGCCGTCCGCCGTCGAGCAGCGCCTTGCCGAGCTCGGGCTGACCCTGCCTGACGTGGCCGCCCCGGTGGCGGCCTACGTTCCTGCGGTGATCTCGGGCAACCACGTCTACACCTCCGGCCAGTTGCCGTTTATCGGCGGCAAACTGGAGGAGACCGGCAAGGTGTCCTCCGGTGCCGAAGGCGCCTCGGACGAGGCCACGGTTTCCCCGGAAGCTGCCAAGCAGTATGCCGCCGTGTGTGCAGTCAACGCACTCGCCGCCGTCAAAAGCGTCATCGGCGACCTTGACCGCATCACCCGGATTGTCAAAGTTGTCGGCTTCGTAGCCTCCGACCCGTCCTTTACGGGCCAGCCCGGCGTTATCAACGGCGCATCCGAACTCCTCGGCAAGGTCCTCGGCGACGCCGGCCAGCATGCAAGGTCCGCCGTCGGCGTTGCCGTCCTTCCGCTCGACTCGCCGGTAGAAGTCGAACTGATCGCTGAATTCGCGTAGAGGTCAGTTCCCTTGCCTCAGTTAGCCCGACGCCTCTTTGCCCTTCCCCCCGATCTTGAGGGGGCCGCCCGCAGCTGGATTGAACACGGCGAGCGGACCCCCCGTGCGCCGCGCTTTGCGTCCTCGGTGGTGCTGCTGCGTGATTCGCCCACCGGGCTGGAGACCTGGCTGGGTTACCGTCCCGGCTCGTCGCCGTTGGGTGTCCTCGCTTTCCCGGGCGGTTCGTTGGAGGCTTCCGACCACGACGCCGTCGGATGGCTTGGCCCCTCACCGCAGTATTGGGCAGACTTTATGGGGACAGCCGACGTCGGACTGGCGCGCCGCCACGTGGTGGGCGCCATCCGCGAACTGTTCGAGGAAACCGGCATCCTGCTGGCCGGGACCGACCTCTCCAGCACGGTGGAGGCGACGTCCACGGCAGAATGGATGCGGGCGCGCGTGGCGGTGGCGGAGCAGGAGAAATCCTTCACCGAGGTGCTCGCCAAACGGGGGCTCTCCGTGCGGACGGACCTGTTGAGGCCGCTGGTGAACTGGCTGAGTCCGGACTTCGCCCACCGCCGGTTCAACACCCGCTACTTTGCGGCCACTGTGCCGGTGAACCAGCAGCCGTCGTTGCTGGCGAGCAAGGGTGTCTGGGGCCGGTGGGTCTGCGTCCGGAAGGTCGTTGACGGACGGAACACCCCGGCACTCGGCGATGAGGTTGGGCAGGAGAACACAGCGGGGCGGACGCTCGGCCAGCTTCTGGTGCCCGGCTCGGAGATCATGCTGGAGAAGATGGCTGCCGCGAACGGCTGCATCGCGTACCTGAGCTACAAACGCAAGGCCCACGTCTACCAGCCGAAACTGATCGATGAAGACGGCCGGCTAATGCTCGAGGTCGAGGCGGCCAAAACCGTCGTCGGCGAACCCCAGCGCGAACGCTGACGCACCGCCCCACATCAACCCGGTGCTGCCACTGGACATGCTCAGCGGACACGCGGCCGGGCCACTGGACATGTCCTGCGCCAGCTCGGACCGTTGGGCATGGTGGTGTTGTGCGCAGTCTTGGCCGCCAGGGATGGGCATGTCCCGCGGGTGCGGCCGGGAATGGGCATCTCCCGCCGCGCAGATGGCCGTGCCCCCTTAACCGCCGAAGGCCGGCTCCGTTGTTACGGGCCGGCCTTCGGTGTGTTGCCAAACAGGCCTAACGGGAACGCTGGCGGAGGCGCTGCATGTCGAGGATCACAACGGCGCGGGCTTCCAGCCGCAGCCAGCCGCGCTGGACGAATTCCGCGAGGGCCTTGTTGACCGTTTCGCGGGACGCGCCGACCAGCTGCGCGAGCTCTTCCTGGGTGAGTTCGTGGGCCACCAGGACGCCGTCGGTCGCGGGGCGGCCAAAGCGGTCAGCGAGGTCCAGCAACGCCTTGGCGACGCGGCCCGGAACGTCAGAGAAGACCAGGTCGGAGAGGGAATCGTTAGTGCGGCGAAGGCGTCGGGCCAGGGCCTGCAGCAGCTGGGCCGAAACCTCCGGGCGGGTGCGAAGGAGGGCGTTGAGGCTCTCGTTTTTCAGCCCTGCCAGCCGCGTTTCCGAGACGGCCGTGGCTGTGGCGGTACGCGGGCTCGGATCGAACAGTGCCATTTCGCCGAAGAGCTCGCCCGGGCCGAGGATCGCGAGCAGTGACTCCCGGCCGTCCGGGGACGTGCGTCCGAGCTTAACCTTGCCGGAGACGATGAAGTAGAGCTGGTCGCCCTGGTCGCCTTCCCGGAATACCGAAGCTCCGCGTGAGAGGTCCACCTCGGTGAGTTCGTCCGTCAGCAGACGGAACGCCTCGTCGTCGAGCGTGGCGAAAAGGGGGGCGCGGCGCAATACCTCGATATCCATAAAATCTCCTGACTAGGTGTGTCGGCTGGGGCGCTTCCGCTATTCTTTCAGAATTTTGGCGCGTCTGTGACGTAGTTGGCACTGAGACGCGCCAAATATCCGGCCGGAGGAAACCCGGAGCCCGCCAAAGGTCCGACAGGTGGTCGGTAAACTGTCAGCCCCCACCGGTAGAATTGGGGCTTACCTGCCTGTAAGGAGCGTCGGTGTTCGGCTTGACCATCTTGGACCTCGTATTGATCCTGACGCTGCTGTCCTACCTGTTCCACGGCCTGCGCAGCGGTTTCCTCGTCACTGTCGGCGGCATCGCCGGATTTGCTGCGGGCGCCGTGGCGGCGTTTGTGTCTGTCCCGATCGTCAGCGGTCTGGTGGCGGACAGCGGCTGGCGCCTCACGGCGATCATCGCCACCGCGGTGCTGCTGATGGTCCTGGGCCACGGGCTGGGCACCGCAATCGGCCGCCGGATCCGCAGCATCGTGCGGATCAGCCCGCTGCGCTCCGTCGACCGGTTGGCCGGCGGCGGCGTTAATGTGGTGGTCGCCGCCCTTGTGATGTCGATGCTGGCCTTCAGCATCGGTGCGCTCGGTGTTCCCTTTGTTTCCCAGCCGCTGGCCGAGTCCAAGGTGATCCGCTTCATCGACGGCGTGACCCCCGTGCCGGTAAAGACTTCGATGGCCCAGCTCCGCTCCGCTGTGATCGGCGAGGGCATTCCGACTCTTTTCGAGGGAATAGGCCAAGGCCAGCCGGTAGCTGTCCCGGATGCCAGCACCGATACTCCGGCCCTGAACAACGCGGCGGCCTCCGTGCTGAAGATCACGGGGACTGCCTACCAGTGCGGACAAAACCAGACCGGAACGGGCTTTGTGGTCTCGCCCGGCCGGGTGGTGACGAATGCCCATGTGGTGGCCGGCGTACCGGAACCGGTCGTTGAGATCCCCGGCGGCGGAGCGTTGCCCGGCCGTGTGGTGTACTTCGACAGCCGGCACGACCTCGCCGTGGTGGCCGTGGACGGACTGCGGTCGGCCGTGCTGCCCCTCGGCGCTGAACTGCCCGCCGGCAGCCCGGCCGCGTTTGCCGGGTACCCCCACGGCGGTCCGTTCCAGTCCAAACCCGCCACCGTACAGGACATTACGACGGTGCTGGTCCCGGACATCTACGGCAACAACCCCGTACCGGAAGACGTCTACCGGCTCGCCGGGGATGTCCAGCCGGGCAACTCGGGAGGCCCGCTGCTGACCACCGACGGCCGGGTCGCCGGGGTGATTTTTGCCAAGGCCACGGGGGATACCTCGCTCGGTTACGCCATCACAATGTCCGATCTGGGACCGGTTGCCGCCCAAGCTCCAGGTCTCGGCAGTGCCGTCTCGCCGGGCCAGTGCATCCAGAAATAGTGCGCTAGAGCCAGTCGAGGCTTTGGCCGTGCGGTCCGGTGATCGCCACCGGTGCACCATTGTGCAGCAGCAGGAACCGGCCGCGGAGCCGGGCCTCGTCCATCTCCGGGACCACGCTGGAACCATCCGCCTGGACGATGACGGTGTGGCCCTCGTTGGAGAGCCAGTGGCAGCCGCGTTCGGCGGTGAGCCGGGACATGGTGGCCCGGAACCGGTCGCGGGATTCCGCATCAAGGTAGGCCATCACCGCGCTGTGGAAGACCACAAGTGTGGCGTCCGACGGCGCCCGCGCCGCGAGGGCGAGGAGCTGGTCGTTGAGGTCCCCGGAGACCAGGAGGGGCGGGGCGGAGCGCGCGATGGCGATCGCCCGGCGCAGGCGCTCACGGCGGAAGTCCTGCTCGGGCCAGATCAGCGCCTCCAGCCACGCGACGTCCCCGGGATTCCTGACGTCCAGGGGATTAAGGTCGATCCCCGCCCGCCACACGACTTGCGGCAGGTCCGCCGGAAGCGGCGCCGGCCCGGTGACGGTGCATCCCAGAACGGGGTAGCTACCGGGCGTGGCGCCCGCCGGGGACAGCCGCACGACGCTGGCGCCGGCGTCGAACGCGTAACCGTAGCGGTCCGGATAAAGTGCGAGCCCGGCTGAGGCGCCGACTTCGATCAGCGCGAGCGGGCGCCCGTTGCCGGACGCGGCGGCCTGCGCCAGGGAAGGGAGCAAAGTGGCGCAACGCCCGGCCTCATTGGTTTGGGTTGCGCGGCTGAGCACTGTCCGCGAAACGTCACCCCAGCGGGCGTCCAGGAATGCCCGGAATTCCGGGTAGGGGCTGATCCGGGCGCCGAGGAACCGGGCCGCGGCCAGCATCAGCAGCGGCTGGCGCTTGTTGTACGGCCACTGATCGATCCGCCGAATCAGCTCCGGGTCCGCAGCGATGCCCACAGACCATTCGGCGTAGCACTCGGAATTGCCGGGCGCGTCCACGGTGCCGAAGTGCCGGTACCACTCCCCGGTGGGGGACTCCGCAGGATCCGGTTCCCGGCCGGCGGTGCCGACGGCGGCCATGCTCAGTTCCGGCCGGCCCGCAGCCCGGCGAGGTACTCGACGGCGAACCGGTAGCCCAATATCCCGGCGCCGGCGATCACGGCTGCGCTGATGCCCGAGAGGTACGAGAGGTGCCGGAATTCCTCGCGTGCGTGGACGTTCGTGATGTGGACCTCGACGGCGGGCAGCTGCACGGCGGAGATGGCGTCCCGGATCGCCACGGAGGTGTGGGTGTAGGCGCCGGCGTTGATGACAATGCCGACTGCCTTGCCGCGGGCGGCGTGGATGGCATCCACGAGTGCACCCTCATGGTTGGACTGGAAGCACTCGACGTCCAGGCCGTGCGCCGCGCCGGCGTCCTTGGCGAGCTGCTCGACGTCGGCCAGGGTTGCCGTGCCGTATTTCTCGGGCTCGCGGGTGCCGAGCAGGTTCAGGTTGGGCCCGTTAAGGACCAGGATGGTGCCGCGGCCGGCGCCGTCGGTGGTGGCTTCGCTCATGCCTGCCAATCTATCGCGTTGTACCGTGCAGAACGCTGATGTTGCCCGCGAAGTACCCAAACGCGGACAGTCCGGCGGCGCCCCGGGTCAGTGGGGTTGCGGGTCGGCGGCGCCCCGGGTCAGTGGGGTTGCGGCGAGCCGCTCTATCCGCCGCAGGGCCAGGGCGCAGACCGGGAGGTAGGCAGCTGCCCACCAGGGGACGGTGAAAGTGATGAGGGAGCCGCCGTCCTGCGGGATGACCCGGTGCCCGGTGGCCGGAATCCCCGCAACGGACCACGACCAGGACCGTCCGGCCTCAAAAGCTGTCACGGTGTACGGCAGCGCCGGACCCAGGACGGTTCGAACCTTTCCGCGGCTGCCGAGCCCAAGTGCCGTGGAAGCTGACCCGGCCGGGGCAGGCTCGACGGCTCTGACTGACGGTCCCCACTCCGGCCACTGCCTGATGTCCGTGAGCAGCGACCACACCACGTCCGGTGACGCTGCGACCCGGCGCGATACGGCCAACGTCACCTAGGCCGTCCGAGGACCGATAACGCGGCGCGGCGGCCGCTGACGAGCGCGCCGTTGATGGATGCCGCGTCCCGGTAGTCACCGCAGATGATCGGCCCGGCCAGGTCTTCCACCGGCCCCGGGGACCGCAGCGGCGGTGGTTGCAGCGGCAGGGCGCGGGGGACCTCGTGCCTTGCCACGAGCTCCCAGCCGGCCGTGGCGGAGCCGAAAATCTCGCCGGCATGGCGGCGGACGTCGTCGTCAGCCGGAACCGGGCGGCCCGGGCCGAACAGTGCTGATGTCTGGATCAGATGCCGACCGGCGGGTGCGTAGCTCGGCGCCGAGTTTGAAATGACGGCCGCGTTGACCAGCGGGCCGCCGGGGTTGCCGCGGCCGTCAACGCATAGCATGTTCACGTCGCTGGGTGCCGAGTCGGCGGCAAACCAGTGCGTGAGCACACCTTTCATGGTTGGCGCAGGGCTCCCCGCCAACCTGGCGGCGTCCACAGGATCGGTGGCAAGAACAACGTGGCGGGCCCGGATGGCCGAATCCGCGGCGGTGACCAGGGTTCCTTTCCCGTCCGGCGTGATCGACTCCACCCGGGTCGAGGTCCGTACCGGGACGCTCAGGGCGGCTGCCAACTGCCGCGGGAGCGCTTGCATACCGTCCCGCGGCAGTCCCGGCACCCCGGCAGCAAAGACCCGCAACAGTTCCAGGGCAAAGTCGTTGGAGGTGCTGCCCTCGTCCTCCAGCAGCACGCCGGCAAGGAATTTGTCCACCACCGTGCGCAGGCCGCCGGAGCATCCGGCCCGGTCCAGGGCTTCCCGCAGCGCAACATCCTTGCCCCGCCGCCGGGGACCGGAAAATGCCGGCGCCGCCCACCGCAGCAGTCCCGCGACGGAGCGGGGGCCAAGGAGGCCGCTGCGCAGGGTCTGGAGGAGCAGGCGGGGCTCGCGCACCGGGTGGGCCAGGACCGTCAATGAGTCCTGCCGGCGGACGCGGATGCCGGCACCGAAGGCCTGAAGGCCCAGCGCCTCGACATCGACCCAGCGCCGGACCGCCGGGTAGGCGGGATTCAGTACCTGAAAGCCACGGTCAACGAGGAACCCGTCGATCCGGTCCGTCCGGATTCTGCCGCCGACGTCATCGGCGGCTTCCCAGACCAGTACCCCGCGCCCGGCCGCCTCCAATTCTCGGGCGCACTGCAACCCGGCGAGGCCGGCGCCCACCACCAACACATCACACGAATCCGTCATCGCTGCACGTTCCGGCACCGCGCAGCCCCCGCCGGAGCCTTGCTCACTTTCTTAGTGACTGCGCGATCTGGGCCATCACGGTGTTGTCAGCCAGGGTGGTGGCGTCGCCGACTTCGCGGCCTTCCGCGACGTCCTTGAGCAGGCGGCGCATGATCTTCCCGGATCGGGTCTTGGGCAGCTCCGGCACCACCAGGATGGTCTTGGGTTTGGCAATCGGCCCGATCTCCTTGCTGACGTGGTTCCGGAGTTCCTGCACTATCGCGTCCCCGGTGTCCACGGCGTCCCCGCGCAGGATCACGAAAGCGACGACCGATTGGCCGGTGGTCTCGTCCGCTGCACCCACGACGGCGGCCTCCGCCACCGCAGGGTGGCTGACCAGCGCCGATTCGATCTCGGCGGTGGAGAGGCGGTGGCCGGAAATGTTCATCACGTCATCGACCCGGCCCAGCAGCCAGATGTCGCCGTCCTCGTCTTTCTTGGCCCCGTCGCCGGCGAAGTACATCGTCTCAAAACGCGACCAGTACGTTTCCTTGAAGCGCTCCGGGTCGCCCCAGATGCCGCGCAGCATGGCCGGCCACGGCTCGCGGATCACGAGGTAGCCGCCGGAGCCGTTGGGCACGGACTCGCCGGCCTCGTCCACGACGTCCACGGCGATGCCGGGCAGCGGGACCTGGGCGGAGCCGGGCTTGGTCGCTGTCACCCCCGGCAGCGGTGCGATCATCTGCGCGCCGGTTTCGGTCTGCCACCAGGTGTCCACGATCGGCGCCGGGTTTTCCTTGCGCTCACCGTTCTTGCCGGCGTTGGCACCGATGACCTCGCGGTACCACATCCACGCTTCGGGGTTGATGGGTTCACCGACGGAGCCCAGGACGCGGATCGAGGACAGGTCCGACTTGGCCGGGATCTCCTTGCCCCACTTCATGAAGGTCCGGATGGCGGTGGGGGCGGTGTAAAGGATGGAGACCTTGTACTTCTCCACGATCTCCCACCAGCGGCCCTGGTGCGGGGAGTCCGGGGTGCCTTCGTAGATGACCTGGGTGGCGCCGTTAATGAGCGGGGCGTAGGCGACGTAGGAGTGCCCGGTGATCCAGCCGACGTCGGCGGTGCACCAGTACACGTCGGTGTCGGGTTTGAGGTCGAAGACGGCTTTGTGGGTGTAGGCGCCCTGGGCGAGGTAGCCGCCGGTGGTGTGCAGGATGCCCTTGGGCTTGCCGGTGGTGCCAGAGGTGTAAAGGATAAACAGCGGGTGCTCGGAATCGTGCCCGACGGCGGTGTGCTCGGCGGAGGCTGTCCCGACCGTGTCGTCCCACCAGTGGTCCCGGCCCTCATGCCAATCGACGTCCTGGCCATTGCGCTTTACGACTATGACGTTTTGCACCGTGTGGCCGTCGCCGGATCCTTCGTGGGAGAGGGCTTCGTCGACGGCGGGTTTGAGGGCGCTGGGCTTGCCGCGGCGGTAGGTGCCGTCCGCAGTGACGACCAGTTTGGCTTCGGCGTCGTCAATCCTGGACCGGAGCGCCTCAGCGGAGAAGCCGCCGAACACCACCGAGTGGATGGCACCGATCCGGGCACAGGCCAACAGCGTAATGACGGCCTCGGGAATCATCGGCAGGTACACCGCGACGCGGTCACCCTTGGCGACGCCGAGGGATTCGAAGGCGTTGGCGGCCTTCTTGACCTCCTCGGTGAGCTGGGCGTACGTGTAGGTGCGGGTATCGCCGGGTTCGCCTTCGAAGTAGATCGCTACCCGGTCGCCGTGGCCGTTTTCAACGTGACGGTCCAGCGCGTTATAGGCCGCGTTGATCTCGCCGCCGACGAACCACTTGGCGAACGGCGGTGTGCTCCAGTCCAGGGCCTGGGTGAAGTCCTTGGACCAGGTCAGCAGCTCGCGGGCCTGCTTCGCCCAGAACGCGGGCCGGTCGGCGTCGGCCTCGGCGTAGTCAGCGGCGGTCACCACGGCATGCGCGGCAAATTCGGCGGAGGGGGCGAACTTACGGTTCTCCTGGGACAGGTTTTCGAAGGCATCGCCTTGCGGTACTTGCGTCGTCGTGGAGCCGGGGGTCTGCTGGGACATGGTGAACCTCATCATTCATCGATCCTTGCTGCGCGGCTCCGCCGTTCCGCCGCACTGCCGGGCCGCATACACGACGTCGGGTGGCGGCTGGTCACGGACGTGCCGCAGAGAGCTGTTCCGAAATACACCCTAACGCCTGCGCCGCTCCGGACGTGTGCCGCGTCACACGCTGAACCGTGAGCGGTGTTTGTTAAGCGCCGAATGGCGGGGAAGGCGACCGTTGGGACGGGGCTTCCGAGCCCGGTTCCGAAGCCCCGTCCGCGGCTCGTCAGCTAGTGATCGGCCGGACACTTGACTAGGCTGAGATGAAGTTGTGACATCCGATGGAGGCGACGGGACCGCTTGCGGTCCGTGCTCGGCCTGCCGTTAGGCGGCGCTGTCCAGGGCGCCGCCACGCTAAGGAGAACCGAATGAACGAGCAAACAAACAGCCAGCAAAAGCCGCCCGCCCAAGGCCAGGGCCACGGTGGCGGTGACCGCTCCGGCGGCTACGGCGAAGCACCCCGATTCACCGTGGACAAGGCAAACGGGAAAGTGGCGGGCAAGAAAAACACGGCGGTCCTCGGACCGTTCACAGTCCGTGATCTCACTGTTTTCGGCTCGACACTGGTTCTCTTTGTTGCCTCCCTGATCCCCATGTTTGCGGACCGCTACAACCTGTGGAACCTTGGCAGCCTGTTTTTCCTGGGGCTCGGAATCCTGCTGCCGGTGACTGTTGCCGCCCTGTTCGCGGCGCGCCGGCTCAGCCCGGAGTCGAAGATCCGGATCGGCTCCCTTTCGGTCGACCAGTTCGGTTCCGTGGTGGCATCTTTTGCTGTCGCGTTCTTCTTCCTCGCCGTCGCTGGCGACTACGTCCCCACCATGCTGCTGGCACTCGTGGGCGCCCTCGGGCTTTTCGTGGCCACAGTGCTGGGCCGGCTGCTTCCGGTCTTGGCCGGAGATTTCCTGGGCCGGGCAGAAGTGCCTGCCCACGTAGTGGCCCGCGAGTCAGCGGTCCCCTTCCGCAAGCCCCGGGCACCCAAGGAGCCCATGGCCCCCGGGCAAGCCACGGATGAGACGACGCCAAAAGCCAGCGGCGCCGGCGCTGTTGCCGGCTGGGCGAAGCGGATGACCTCCGGCGGGCAGTCTGCCGCCCCTGAGCCGGCCGCGGCGCCGGCCCCGGCTCAGGAGGCACCCGTGCAGTCTGCGATGAACGCCCCGCATGCCGGTTCCCCGGCAACCCAGGTCGCTGCTGTCGTGGCGGCGGCACCGTCGGCCACGGCGCAGACCCAAGCCGCCGGCGCTGTGCCCCGGGCCGCAACTTCCGCCGCCGGGGCCCAGGCCCCGGAAGCGCAAGCCGCGGACGCGCAGACCAGCGCACAGACCAGCGCGCAGACCAGCGCGCAGACCAGCGCGCCGGCCAGCGCGCCGGCCGCGGCTGAGGAAACCCGTCCCGCGGAGGTCCCCGCAGCATCCAGCGCCAGCATGCCCACCACAGTGAACCCGCAGGTGCGCCAGGCGGAGCCAATCGGAGCCACAGTCGACCCGGACAGCCGCCCCGAGGCCTACGGAGACCAGCCTGTCCATGAAGCATTCTGGTTTGCCGTTGCCCAGCCGCGTACTGCAGTGGACGAGCACAGCGGCGCAGCCGCTTTTGTGATTGAACCAGGCGGCTGGGTCCTCGCCCTGGAGGACCGGGGCGACGAATTCCTGGTCCAGCACACCGACGGCCGGGTCGGTCTGCTCCGCGACCTGAGCAACATCGAACGCGGTTAGCCAGCCCCGTGGCCACTGAGCCCAGCAACCGTTACGCCGGCGGCGTCGTGCCGGGCAACGGTGCCCACGCCAAGATCTCCACCAGCGCACGCCCGCGCGCGGCGGGGGAATCGCTGCTGGCGTTGAAGCGCCGCGCCCGGCGGATCAACAAGGCGCTGGCCGAACAGTACCCCTACGCCCACGCCGAACTCGACTTCCGCAATCCGTTTGAACTGGTCGTGGCCACGGTGCTGTCCGCTCAGACCACGGATGTCACGGTCAACCAGATCACGCCCCTGTTGTTCGCCCGTTACCCGGACGCGCGGAGCCTGGCAGAGGCGGACCCGGCCGAGCTGGAGGCCATCGTCAAACCCACCGGGTTCTTCCGTGCGAAGTCCCGGAACCTGATGGCGCTGGCCACCCGGCTCGTGGATGAGTACGACGGTGTGGTGCCCGGCCGGCTCGCGGACCTGGTGACGCTCCCCGGCGTCGGGCGGAAGACCGCGAACGTGGTGCTGGGTAACGCCTTTGGTATCCCGGGGATCACCGTGGACACGCACTTTGGCCGTCTCGCCAGGCGTTTCGGCTGGACCGAGTCCGATGACCCGGTACGGATCGAGTCCGATGTTGCGGAATTGTTCGAGCCCCGCGACTGGACGATGCTCTCGCACCGGGTCGTGTTCCACGGCCGGCGGGTGTGCCATTCCCGAAAACCGGCGTGCGGCGCCTGTGCTGCCGCGAACTGGTGTCCCAGCTATGGCATGGGGGAAACCGACCCCGAGAAAGCCCGGAAGCTGCTGAAGTACGAGCTGGCCCCTGGCCAGGAGGAGCTGCTCGCCAAGCTCCTGGCCGAGACGCACCGCGCCGCTGAAATCCGGATGGAATCCCAGAGGAAACCGCTGTGACCGCCCGCCAGGACCTGATTGATCTGGTGGCCGCTGTGGCGGCAGGGACGGCGCTGCCGCCCGATCCGCGCTGGCAGGAACTCGTTGTCGGCCCCGGCGATCGGGTACGCCGCGCGGCCGTGCTGATGCTTTTTGGCTCGCTGGACGAAGTCCCGGCCACCTCGGTCAAACTCCTGGCCCCGGCGGATCTGGATGTGCTCCTGCTGCAGCGTGCCCAGACCCTGGATGACCATCCGGGGCAGGTCGCTTTCCCCGGCGGCGGTATTGACCCCGGCGAGTCCGTCACCGCGGCCGCACTGCGGGAAGCCGAGGAAGAAACAGGACTGGATCCGGCCGGCGTCGAAGTCCTCGGCGTGATGCCCGAACTTGCCCTTCCCCGCGGTAATTTCCTGGTGACGCCGGTCTTGGGCTGGTGGGCTTCCCAGTCGCCAGTTCGGGTGGTGGACTACGGCGAGTCCGCCCAGGTATTCCGGGTTCCGGTCAGGGACCTGCTGGATCCGGACAACCGCGTGATGGCCACCGTGTCCCGGGCCGGGCAAACCTTCCAGAGTCCTGCCTTCACAGTCAACGATGTTGTGGTTTGGGGCTTCACCGGAATGATCCTCAACCAGCTCTTCGATCAGCTGGGGTGGGCGGTCCCCTGGGACAGCGACAGCCTGCTCAGCGTCGATGCGTGGAGCAGGCTTTACGGCTGAGGCAGTTCTTCCGCTTCGGTCGCCGGGCCGCGCCTGCTGGCCCGGGACCTGTCGACGATCAGCCCGGTCGCGGCGTTCTCCCGCACAGCGGTGATGCCCGCGGCGGCGCTCTTGACGGTGTTGAACAGCGGTGACACAGCGACCACCGTTCCGTCCGGGGCCGTCAGCTTGAAGAAATACTTCTTCCCGCTCGCCTCGGCGATCTCAAAAATTCCAGCCAAGGTGGCGCCTCCCCAAAAATATGCTCCATCGCACGGCCGGCGGATTGTCCGATCGGTTACCGGCCTCCTCCGAGGGTAGCCGCGTCCCCGAGTGCCCCACAACGCTACCGGCGGGTACTTTACGCAGGGTGACCCGGGCGGACTATTTGGCGTTGTCGTACGAGTCCACAACCGCGACGCTCACCGGGAATTCGACGGGTATCCGGCCGAAGAGCAGTTCCTTGGCGGTGTTCGCAGCCTCTTCGATAGCGCGGATGCAGTCGGCTACCGCGGCATCGGGGCAGTGGACCATCACCTCGTCGTGCAAAAAGAAGACCAGCTCCCCGGCGGGGCCACCGTCCGCGCGCATGGCGCGGAGCCGGCGTCGCAGTTCTGCCAGCCAGCAGGCAGCCCAGTCCGCCGCGGAGCCCTGCACGACAAAATTGCGGGTGAACCTTCCGCGTGAGCGGGCGATCGATTCGGCCCGGCGCTGCTCCTCGGCGCTGGTCGAATGCTGGCTTTGCCGCCAGCGCTCAGAGGGTGGCGGGCTGCTGCGGCCCAGACGGGAGGTGACAGTCCTGCCGGCTTCACCTTCGCGGGCGGCCTGCTCCACAAAGCCGACGGCCCGCGGATAGGTGCGGGTCAGCTGCGGCATCAGGCGCCCGGACTCACCGGTTGTGGCCCCGTAGATTGCGCCAAGCAACGCCACTTTGGCCTTGGCGCGGTCGCCGCCAAAACCCTGCGCAGCGATGCCGGCGTACAGGTCCTTGTCGCGCGCGGCCTCGGCCATCCTGGCATCCTGTGCCAGCGCCACGAGCACCCTGGGTTCAAGCTGGGAGGCATCGGCGACGATCAGTTTGCACCCGGGATCGGCATGGACGGCTCCCCGGATCTGGCGCGGAATCTGCAGCGCGCCGCCGCCGCGCGAAGCCCATCGGCCGGAGACCACCCCGCCTACGACGTACTCCGGCTGGAACCGGCCGTTCTTGACCCAGGCATCCAGCCAAGTCCAGCCGTTGGCGGCGTGCAGGCGGGAGAGTTTCTTGAACGCCAGCAGCGGCTCGATCGCCGGGTGCGTCAATTCCTGCAGTTCCCACTGCCTGGTGGTCTTTACCTCGATGCCGTTCCGGTGCAGTGCCCGCATAAGTTCCTGCGGGGAATCCGGATTGAGCGACGGGGAATTCAGCAGCAGCCGCAACTCTACGGCGAGCGACTCCAGCTTGGCCGGGCGGTGGCCCAGCGGGGGCCGGGGGCCGAGATAGTCCGCCAGGATCTGCTCGTGCAGTTCCGCACGCCACGGCACTCCGGTGTGCTGCATTTCCGCCGCGATCAAGGCGCCGGCGGACTCGGCGGCGAGCAACAGCTGGAGGCGCTGCTTGCGGTGGTCGGCGGGGCGTTCGACGCCGGTCCCGCCTACTTGGGCGAGCGCGTGCTGCTGGGCAGCGTATTCGGCGCGGAGCTCCTCGAGGCTATGGCGCGGCTTATGACGCACGCCGGGGTCATCGAACAAGGCACCTTGGTCGGCTGGCGGGGGCGGCGGCTGGAGCGCCCGCGGCAGCTCCAGCTCATCGTCCTGGGTCAACTTTTCGGCGTTCTGCGCATACCCGGTGTGGGCGGTGAACTCCGAATGCGCCAGGATCGCACCGCACAACGCGAGGTCGTAGCAACGTTCCAGTTCGACGCCGGCCGCCAGCAGAACGGGGTACCAGTCCTGTGTGCGGTGCCAGATCCAGCGTGGCCGCCGCTGTTCCAGTTCACCCACGACGCCGGCCAAGCCGGCGGCGCCGACGACCCGCGGTTCGGGTTTGTCCGGGTGCGGGGCGCCGTCCGCGGTGAGTTCCTGGAGGGCTGCGCCGTCAGCGTGGGCGGCAAGCAGCAGGTACATAGTCATAATTCTGCCCTGCCGGGCGCAGTCCCGTGTTCACTGAGCCGCAGAGCCCGGTTGTCCACATAGCAGCCGGGGCGGGTTACTGCGGCTCCGGGGGACCGGAAGAGTAGCCGCATGAGCAGGCACCAGCGATCACGTTCCGGCCGCGGGACCGAGGCCGGCGCGGCGGGGCCCGGGCGGTGGCTGCCCCGCGAGTCGTCGGAGACCGTGCTGGTCACCGGGTCCGAGATGCTGCGCGGTGAGGTGGAGCGCGTTGTGGCGGCCTCCGGCGGCCAGTTGCGGACGGTGCCGGACATCAGGGCGGCGGCACCCTTTTGGGACACGGCTGCGGTGGTGCTGTTCGGCAGCGACGTCCGGGAGTTGCCGCCGCGCGGACGGTCCCCGGCGGTGCTGGTTGGCCTCAGCGAGGATGGCGACAGCCTGTGGCAGCTCGCCGCCGCGCTCGGCGTCGAACGGGTCGCCGTGCTGCCCGATGCGGCGGCCTGGCTCGCCGAGTACCTGAGCCGGTCCCGCACCCCGGACCCGGGCGGGCTCGTCCTCGGGATCGTCGGGGGCTGTGGCGGCGGCGGCGCCAGCACGGCAGCGGTGTGGCTGGCGCATGCTGCGGCCCGGCAGGGTATCCGTGTCCTGCTCGTGGACGGCGACCCCTGGGGTGGCGGCCTGGAGCTGGCGCTCTCCGCCGAGGAAACACCGGGCCTGCGCTGGCCGGATCTGGCCGATGCCAGCGGCACGATCGATCCCGGACAGCTCGCCGATTCACTGCCCCAGGCGGGCGGATTCCACTTCCTTTCCTGGCCTGGGAACAGGGAAGGCCACAGCGGGGTGGACCAGGCCGTGGCGGCGGGCGTGCTGGACGGGGCCCGGCGCGGCTTCGAGCTCGTTGTGGTCGACGTCGGCCGGGGTGCCGAGACGCTGCGGACGTTCGCCTGGGACTGCGACCGGCTGATTGTGGTCCTGCCGGCGCTGCTGCGGGCGGCCGTGGCGACGGCCCGGCTGCTGCAGGAGCTTCCCGCAGTCGAGACGTCGCTGGTGGTGCGGGGAAAACCCGGGGCCTGCCTGGACGCGGAACTGATTGCAGAGTCCGTCGCGTTGCCCTTGGCCGGGATCATGCCGGACGTCAGAAAAGCCACGGCCGCCACGGAGCTCGGGCGGCTGCTGGACATCGGGCGGCAGCGAAACGTTCGAAGGTTTGCCGGCGCGGTCCTGGACTTCGCCACTGGAGGGGCCGGGTGAGTGCGCACTCGGCGGCCGGACCGCCGGACGTAACGGTCGGCTTTGGCGCCGCGAACTCCCGGCCCGCGGCCCGTGCCTTTGTTGATGCCCGGCTGTTGGAGTCCGTGCGTGAAACGGTAATGTCCGACGCCGGGCCGGTGACGCCGTCGCGCGTGGCGGCCGCCGTGCAGGCGAGCGGGCGACTGTTGGGGACCGCAGGTGCGCTGGCGGCGGTCGAGGGGATCAGCGCGGAACTCAATGGACTCGGGCCCCTGCAGGTGCTGGTCCGGGACCCGGCCGTGACAGATATCTTCGTCAACGGTCCGGGCTCCGTTTGGCTGGACCGAGGCGGCGGACTCGAAAGGGCGCCGGTCGCGTTCTCCAGCGAGGGACAGGTCAGGGCCCTCGCGGCGCGGCTGGTATCGGTGGGCGGGCGCCGTCTGGACGAGGGATCACCGTGCGTGGACGTCAGGCTCGACGGCGGCTTCAGGGTTCATGCCGTCCTGCCGCCGATTTCCACGACGGGGACACTGCTGAGCATCAGGATCAGGCGCGAGCAGGTCTTCTCGATGGCTGAACTGCGGCAGAACGGGATGTTCGGGTCATTGGTGCAGACCGTGCTCGAATGTATGGTGAAACGCCGCCTGAGCTTCCTGATCAGCGGCGCCACGGGCTCCGGGAAGACAACGCTCCTAGCCACCCTCCTGGGCCTGTGTCCCCCGGGCGAGCGGCTGGTCCTGATTGAGGACGCCGCAGAGCTCAACCCGCTCCACCCGCACGTCGTGTCGCTGGAGGCACGCCACGGCAACCTTGAAGGCGGCGGCGGCGTGGATTTGGGCGAGCTCGTTCGGCAGTCACTGCGGATGCGACCGGACCGCTTGGTGGTGGGGGAGTGCCGGGGAGCCGAGGTGCGTGAATTGCTGGCTGCGATGAACACCGGCCACACCGGCGGCGGAGGAACAATTCACGCGAACACCGCGGCCGGCGTTCCCGCGAGGTTGACAGCGTTGGGGGCGCTCGCCGGGATGTCCCAGGAGGCAGTGCGTCTGCAGGCAGCCAGCGCCATCGATGCCGTCATCCATCTGGAACGGCTGGGCAACGGGCGCAGCGTGTCTTGCATCGCGGTGATGGAAGACGGCCCGGCCGGCTTGGTGGTCGGCTCCGCGCTGGAGATTTTCGCCGGACGGCCCAGGCCTGGGCCGGGCTGGCCGCGGCTGTTGTTGCGCCTCGGATTGGATGCCGACGCAATCGAAACCGGCGGCTTTGACACCGGCAGCTTGGCAGGGCTGAATTCGGCGGGATCTGTCGGGACGGCCGAAAGCGTACTGGGCACCGGCACGGGCAGGGGGCCGGAGTGACAGCCGTCTTGGCTGGCGTGCTGGCCGCCGCGGTGTACCTGGCGGTTTCGGCGCGTCGAGCGCCGCGTCGACGTATTCGTGCCGCGTTGGCCGGGTCACAGGTTGCTCGCGCTGGCTCCGAAGCGGCCCCCAGCGCAGGACCCCGCTGGCGGCGCCGGTACGAGCCGACAACGCCGATGACTCTGCTCGTCCAGCAACTGGCGGCGTTGTTGAAGGGTGGACGTCCTCCCTCGCGGTTGTGGGAAGAGCTCTGGCTTCTGCTGGTGGGCGAAGCCGACGTATCCTCGGCCGGTGCCAGAACGCCGGTCCGGCCGTCCGGGCTGGCGCCAGGATCCGTGCGGATGCTGGCCGCAGCCCGCGCCGCGGCGATGCGGGGAGCTCCAGTCGGGGCAGCAATCCGCTCAGCCGTTGCGGCCACCTCCGCGGGTACCGGCGACGGGAGGACGTGGCGAGGACGTAACGGCCAGAGCGTACGCGAACGACGCGTCTGGTTTCAGCTGGCAGCGTGCCTTGACGCGGCCGAAGCCACAGGCTCCCCGCTGGCTGACGTGCTAACGCGTTTCGCCGCCCAGCTTGAAGCTGAAAACGACGCCGGTGCCGCCCGCCAGACGGCGTTGGCCGGGCCGCGCGCGACGGTGCGGTTGCTGACGTGGCTTCCGTTTCTCGGCCTTTGCTTAGGCTCGCTGCTGGGAGCGGATCCCGTCGGGGTGCTGCTGGGAACCCCGTTGGGCGCGGCGGTCCTCGCGACCGGGCTGACCCTCACCGCGGCCGGACGGATCTGGTCGGCGCGGCTGGTCCGTGCGGCTGAACGGCTGCGGCCGTGACAGTCGGCGCGCCCAGTCTTGCAGTGGTGGCATTTCTGGCCGCTGCTGCCGTTATGGTCCATGCCAACCGAAGCCTGCCCAGGCGGAGACTCCAGCGCCAGATGAAGCACGCGTCCGATGCCCGGAACCCGGGCCGCCCCCAAGACGGCACCGAAAAACCCGCGGAATCAGCCGGGCAGGGACTCGACGACGTGGCCATGATGCTGGAACTGATCGGCGCGATGCTCGAAGCGGGCGCCGGTCTCGGCCGCGCACTGGCGCTGCTGGCCGGATTGGCAACGCCGGAAATTCGTGATCCACTGCGCCCGGTCGTCGCCGCGCTCGCGATCGGCGCCGATTGGGATACGGCCTGGCGCAGTTCGGAGCTCCTGTCACCGGGACTTCTGGCCGTGCGTGATGCGCTGGGATTCGCCGCGCTCACCGGCGCCCCGTCCTCCGCCATCCTCTATGCCCAGGCCGCACGCATGCGGCGCGAACAGTTCCGAGCCGCAGAAAAACGGGCCGCCGCACTCGGGGTGAAGCTTGTTGTGCCGCTCGGGCTGTGTTCGCTGCCGGCCTTCATCTGCCTTGGCGTCATCCCGGTGCTGCTGTCGATGCTCCCAGGCTGACCCGGCGCCGGACCTCGGGGCATGCTTTAGCCTTCCTCCACTGCCCGCACCCGGTTGAGGTTTTCCACTTGGCGGGATGAGCCCCTTCCGCCTCCGCGTCCGGCCCGGAAGAGTCGAAGAACAACCGGCGGTCCCGCCGGAGCCAAGGAAAGGAAAGCTCATGTTACTTGAACACACTGCGTCCGCCGGCACCCGCAAAGCGCAGCAAATCAAGCGTGAATCGGAGGGCGCCGAGATCCACGAGATCTATCCGGGCGCCAGTATTGCTGCCCCGCGCCGGGCGCGGAGGCTGCGGAAGCTGTTCGGCTCCGAGGCGGGGATGGCAACGGCAGAATATGCGATTGCTACGCTCGCCGCCGTGGGGTTTGCCGGCATTCTCGTGTTTATTATGCGCAGTGACGAGGTGCGGGGTTTTCTGTTGAACCTCATCCGCACGGCGCTCGCCCTGCCATGAGCCGCCCGTGGCCGGCGGCGCGGATGACTCGGGCTGTGATGCCCGCACCTCCGGCCGGACACACACGCTGGACGGCGGCGGATGGCGTCACGTGCCGCGGTGCGGTGACTGCGGAATTCGCGGTGGCGCTACCCGCCGTAGTGCTCC
The DNA here is from genome assembly GCF_029960715.1 of Arthrobacter sp. AL05. Taxonomy (NCBI): domain Bacteria; kingdom Bacillati; phylum Actinomycetota; class Actinomycetes; order Micrococcales; family Micrococcaceae; genus Arthrobacter; species Arthrobacter sp. AL05. The sequence goes on along the minus strand of NZ_JASBRC010000001.1, from coordinate 184,485 downwards.
TGCTGGCCCTCCTGCTGGCCGGTTCAGCGGCGGGTGTGACCCAACTGCGGCTGGAGGAAGCGGCCCGGGCCGGTGCCCGGGCGCTGGCCCGGGGTGAGGACGCCGCCAGCGTCGACGTGATCGTCCGCCGGCTCGCGGGCGCCTCAGCTGCGTCAGCGGTGGCGTCCGACGGCGAATGGCTCAGCGTCACGGTCTCCGGCAAGGTTCCGGGCGCCGTTGGCGCGCTGCTGCCGTGGACCCTCACGGCCCGCGCCTGGACCCGGGGTGAAACGTCCGCGCCGGGAGCTGCAGCCCAGGAGCCACGGCGGTGGATTCTTCCGCTGGAGAGTGTGGCAGTATGAACCGCGCGGACAGCCGGGGGATGCCGCCGGGCGGTCACCCGCCGGCCGTGCGGGACCCGGCGGGGGCCGGGCACAACGAGCGTGGTGCAGGCACAGTGCTGGCACTAGGACTGGGACTGCTGGTCATTCTCGCCGCCATCTCGCTCCTGTTGCTCGCACAGTCCGCAACGATGGGATCCAGGGCGGCTACTGCCGCCGATCTTGCGGCCCTCGCCGCCGCGGATACTGCCCGGGGCATTTCTCCGGGCGAACCCTGTGCCGTCGCCGCGGAAGTCGCACACCGCAATGGGGCCCGGGTCCTTAGCTGCGTGCAAGGCGGCGGGAACACGGTCCAGGTCCGCACCGAACTCGAGGTTCGTCTGCCGCTGGGAGTGGCCACCGGACTCGCCCGGGCGGGGCCACCCCCGTGAGCCGGGACCAGCCCGTGAGCCGGGGCCAGCCCCGTGAGCCGGGGCCACAGTGGCCGGACTACGCCTGCAGCGGCGTCGGGGAGTGGTCCGGCTGTCCTGCCTGCATCCGATCCGTCGCATCCTCGAGCAGCACGTCGATCAAGGTGACGGCGGCGTCCTTGTCGAGGGGATTGTTCTTGTTGCCGCACTTGGGCGACTGAACACACGACGGGCAGCCGGATTCGCATTCGCAGGCCTTGATCGCGTCGCGGGTGGCGGCGAGCCAGGTCCGGGCCTTGTCGTATCCGCGTTCCGCGAAGCCCGCACCGCCGGGGTGGCCGTCGTATACAAAGATGGTCGGCACCCCGGTGTCTGCGTGGATGGCCGTAGACACCCCGCCGATGTCCCAGCGGTCGCTGGAGGCAACCAGGGGCAGCAGCCCAATGGCGGCGTGTTCTGCAGCGTGCAGGGCGCCCGGGAACTGGGCCTCTATCAGCCCCGCGCCGGTCAGGGAGCGGTTGTCCATGACGAACCAGACTGCCTTGGTGAACAGGTCCCGGGCACCGAGCTGCAGTGGCTCCTCACCAAGGATTTCATTGGAAATCAGCGCCTTGCGCTGGAAGGAGACCACCTGTGTTGTCACTTTCACATCCCCGAAATGCACTGCCACATCGCCCCACTCGGTGGTGCGCTGTGTTTCGAGCACCTCGATCTGGGTCACGTCCCGGGCGGTGGTGTAATAGTCCGGGTTCGCCCGCCGGACCATCACGCAGTGGTCGTCCTCGTTCAGGTCTTCCACGACGTAGCTCTCGCCCTGGTGGACGTAGATGGCGCCGGTATGGGCCTGGTAGTGCGTCTGCGGCGAATCCATGGTCCCCAGCAGGGACCCGGTGTCCGCATCCACGATGCTTACCGGGCCGCCGCCGTCAGCCCTCAGGTTCACCATGCCGGCCGCGCTTTGCGGATGGGTCCAGAACCACCCCGCGGGACGGCGGCGCAGATAACCCCGGTCCACCAGCTGGTCCAGCAACTTCTCGGCTGTGGCACCGAACAGGCCCAGCTCGGCGTACCCCAGCGGCAGTTCGGCGGCGGCGGCGCACAGGTGCGGGCCCAAAACATAGGGATTGGAGGGATCAAAGACGGTGGCCTCGACCGAGGCGTCGAAGATCGCTTCGGGATGGTTGACCAGGTAAGTGTCCAGCGGGTCATCGCTCGCGACGAAGGCGGCGATGGCGTCCTGGCCGGCCCGGCCGGCCCGGCCGATCTGCTGGAACAAGGAGGCGCGGGTTCCCGGCCAGCCGGCAACTAGCACGGCATCGAGCCCGGAGATGTCGATGCCGAGTTCCAGTGCCGAGGTGCTGGAGACGCCCAGCAGCTCGCCGGACCGCAGTGATTTTTCCAGCGCCCGGCGCTCCTCCGGCAGGTACCCCGAGCGGTACGCGGCGACCCGGGGCGGCAGGCTGGGATCGACCTCGTCCAGCAGACGCTTGGTAATGCTGGCAATCGTTTCGGCCCCGCGCCGGGATTTAATGAACGCAATGGTCCGCACCCGCGAAGACACCAGATTGGCCAGCAGGTCAGCGGTTTCCGCCACGGCAGTGCGTCGCTCCTTGGCGCCGTTCTCGCCGCGGACTTCGGTCAGTGCGGGCTCCCAGAACGCGACGGTGGTGGCACCATGGGGTGACGAATCCTCGGACACGGCACGGACCGGAGCGCCGATGAGCCGGCCGAAGGAAGTCCCGGGCTCGGACGCCGTTGCGGAGGCGGCGATAAACACCGGCCCGGGTCCGTCGGGGCTGTAGTAGGCGCAGATACGGCGCAGCCGGCGCATCAGATTGGCCACGTGGGATCCAAAGACGCCGCGGTAGCTGTGGGCCTCGTCCACAATCACGTAGCGCAGCCGGCGGAAGAACCGTGCCCACCAGGCGTGGTTGGGGAGGATCCCGAAGTGCAGCATGTCCGGGTTGGCCAGGATGAAGTTCGCGTGGTCGCGGATCCAGCGTCGGGAGGCAGGGTCGGTGTCGCCGTCGTACGTCTCTGCCCGGACGGTGGGAATCTTCAGCGCCCGGATGGCAGCCAACTGGTCGGCAGCCAGAGCCTTGGTGGGGGAAAGATACAGTGTGACCGCGCCGTCGTCGTGGATCTTGCCCGGGTCGGCGAGGACCCGCAGTTCCGACCGGTGGATGGCATCTAGTGCCGGCAACTGGTAGGCCAGCGATTTGCCGGAGGCAGTGCCGGTCGCGATCACCACGTGTTCGCCGGCATGGGCGAGGTCGGCGGCCTGGATCTGGTGCCGGTAGGGCTCGTGAATGCCGAGCGAGCCATAGGCGTTTACCACGTCGGTGTGGGCCCAATCGGGCCACGGGGCATGCACGGCCTCGCGGGCGGCGATGGTACGCACATGGCGGAGCTGTTCCGGGTCCGGGCCGCGGCCCAGCAACGGAATCAGGGACTCATGCGGGTTCACTCAGCCATTCTTTCACCCGGCCTCAAATCGGCTTGGCGCGGGCGCTTCAGCTGCGCTTCAGCCGACCGACAAGTCGGCGCCTTCGTCCGAGGCGGACAGCATCAGGACCTGGCAGACCGGCGTCCAGCCGAGGTGCGAGTACAACTGCTGCCCGTCCAGCGATGCGAGCAACAATCCGGTTTGCACGTCGTGTTCGAAAGCCTGGGCGGCCAGGGCCCGCATGATGAAGCTGCCAAGACCCCGGCGCTGGTACCGAGGGTTGGTGACGATCTTGTCGAAGATTGCGGTGTGGTCCACAACGAACAGACGCCCGCTCGCGGCCACTTCATCACCGGCATAGACGACAGTATGGTGGACGCCGTCAGCCCGGGACGGTACCCAGCGAAGGTCATCATCCGGTAGCCATGGGTCCTCGGCGTCCTGGGTCTCCATGTCCACGATCATCATGCTCTGCGAGGCTGATGTGACGTTGAGGCCGTGTTCTTTCGCGAGACTGGTATACCTCGCCGGGTTATTGCTCAAGATGGTCAGGATCCGTGCGGGCACTTCCAGCGTGGCGGCGGCCAGCTGCGCAAACTCCGGATCCGAGGGATCATGGGCGAAATAATCCCACTCGGTGGTGGTGTCATCCCTGAAGGCTGCAGGAAACCTGCCCTCTCTGCGTGTCTCGTAACCCCGGCAGCCAGCCCAGCCTGTCACCCAGGTTTCCAGCAGATGGGTGGTGTCCTCAACCATGCGCTCAAGACTCATGTGATGAGCGTATTGCAGCCCTGCCGCAAGCAACAGGGTTCCGGTCCGGGAAGCGGTCCAGCTGACCCAATTGTGACCGGCAGGGTTACCGGTCGGACGAAAGGGGCGGGTACGCACCGGTGTCCGGACGGCGGGTACGGGCGGCCAGCTTGCGGCGGAGCGGCTGGCACGGCTGACGGATCACCGGGCCTGACCCAGCCGGTACCCTTAAAATGTGGCTCTGAACAGAATTGTGCTTTTTTACGGCTTCACCCCGCTCCCGGACCCGGAGGCTGTCCGGCTCTGGCAGCGTGCCCTCTGCGAGAAACTTGGGCTCACGGGCCGCATCATCCTTTCCAAGGACGGCATCAACGCAACCGTCGGCGGTGAGATCGGCGCGGTCAAACAATACGTTAAAACCACGCGCGAATACCCGGGGTTCCATGGCGTCGACGTGAAATGGTCCGAGGGCGGCGCCGCGGATTTCCCCCGGCTCAGCGTCAAAGTCCGCGACGAGATTGTCTCCTTCGGCGCGCCCGGGGAGCTCAGGGTAGATGCCAGCGGTGTGGTCGGCGGCGGCACGCACCTCAAACCCGCGGAACTGCACGAGCTTGTGGAATCGAGGCGGGAGGCCGGCGAGGAGGTCGTCTTTTTTGATGGCCGCAACGGTTTCGAGGCCCAGATCGGCAAATTCAAGAACGCCGTCGTCCCGGATGTGGCCACTACCCACGACTTCATCAAAGAACTCGATTCGGGCAAGTATGACGGGCTTAAGGACAAGCCCGTGGTCACGTACTGCACCGGCGGCATCCGCTGCGAAGTCCTCTCCAGCCTGATGGTGAACCGTGGTTTCACAGAGGTCTACCAGCTCGACGGCGGGATTGTCCGATACGGCGAAACGTTCAAGGACGAAGGCCTCTGGGAGGGGTCCCTTTACGTGTTCGATAAGCGTATGCACCTTGAATTCAGTGCCGACGCCAAGACCATCGGCGAATGCGTCCGCTGTGCGGCGCCGACGAGCAAGTTTGAGAACTGCTCCAACGCGGCCTGCCGCACGTTGACGCTGTATTGCGCGGAGTGCGCTGCCAGCCCTGCAACGCTCCGGTGTCCGGACGGCTGCGCGGCCTAATTCCCGCGCTCCGCATACCAGACCCGCCGGGTCCTGCCGCTACGGCGCGGGTGTCAGCTGGTAGGCGTAAAGGAGCGGAGCGTCGACGCTGGACGTGCTGATCTGCACCGTTCCGGCGGCCGGGACTTTGATCCGTGACGTCTCGCGGCTGCCGTTGCAGGCGGCCCCGGCCTCGGTCAGCCTGGCGCCGTCCAGGGAGACTTCGAAGAAGGCCTTGCCGCCGCCGTCGCAGCTTATGGTCAGCACGTAGTTTCCCGCGCCGATCCCGGTGGCGGATTTGACGATCGGATCCCGCTTGAGGATTTTCCCGGCGTCGTCGAGCACAATTCCGCCAGCAGCGGGAAGGGCCGTGGCCTTCCAGGCGGTCACGTCGGTTGATTCGACGGAGCCCGCTGCGGAACATGCTGTCGCGGCCAGGACGACGGCGGCACCTGCCGCGGCGCCGAGGGCACCACGCCGAAGGGATCGGGCGGGCCGCACGCGGGTCAGGGAACGCCGGAGGCCAGGAATATGAAGGAACATTCCTCAAACTTACCGCCGTTGACGCCGGCACCGGATTCCGCATCGACCCGGTGGCCGCCAGCGCTTGGCCCGCCGCAGCACATCGCCAGGATCGCCGGGACCACCAGTCGGACGCTGCGTCACTATGACGACCTCGGACTGCTTAAACCCAGCAGGACGGGTAACAACGGCTACCGATTCTACGACCAGGCTTCCCTGCTCCGGCTGCGGCGGATCCTGTTGCTGCGGGCCTCGGGCTTGGGCTTCCGGCCATCGCCGAGGTCCCCGGCCACGAGCCCGATGCCGAAAAGGCGCTCGACCGGCACCTGGACTGGCTGCGGCAGGAACAGCAGAGGCTGGCCCGCCAGATCAGCTCGGTCCGGCGCACGATTGCAGAGCTGAAAGCAGGAGGAGAGATTATGGCAGCGACGATGTTTGACGGGTTTGACCACACCAAGTTCCAGGATGAGGTGGAGCAGCGCTGGGGCGCGGAGACGTACGCGACGAGTGACGCCTGGTGGCGGGGGATGAGCCAGGCCGAGAAAGACGCCTGGAAGCAGCATTCCCGGCAGTTGGGCAACGACTGGATTGCGGCAGCGGAGTCGGGTATCCCGGCCGACGGCAGCGAGGCGCAGGAGCTGGCCCGCCGGCAGGTCGAATGGCTTGCCGGCATTCCCGGAACACCCGCAGCACCCGGAACACCCGGAACACCCGCAGCACCCGGAACACCCGCAGCACCGTCCGCCGGCGGCGGCGTCAAAGGCTACGTCACCGGTCTGGCCGAGATGTACGTTGCCGATCCCCGCTTCGCCGCGAATTACGGCGGCGAAGCGGGGGCATCCTTTGTCCGTGACGCCTTCCGCATCCACGCCGGCAAACACTTCTAGGATAGACACCGCCGGGCCGGGACTAAACTTGTCCGGTGACTCCTTCAACGCACTTCACGGCCGGCACCACCCCCGACGCCCCGCGCAGCGATCTGCCCGGCCTGCTCGATTCGCTGGCCGCGGACCTGCGCCGCATCGGCTACACCGTTGACGGAGTGGCAGAACTTCTCGGCGCCGCAGCGCACGGCGCCCTAAGCCGTGACCAACTCGTTCCGGCGCTGATCAGCACGGAAAAGGCCCGCTCGGGGGAGGGAACGACGGGGGCACTCGCCGCCGTCGTCCGGTTCTGGCTGCTGGCCGAACCGCAGACCGGTGCCACACTCGATGCCGCGCTGCCCGGCATCCGCACAGCAGGCCTGCTGGAGCTCGGTCTCGTGGAGCCTTCCGAGGGTGGCCTGATACGGGCGAAAGTCGATCTCCGGCCGTACGGCTGGGACGGAACCCCGGGGGAGGACTCCGATGGCCGCGGCGGGGCGGAGCTCTGGGTGGCCAGCGACCTCGCCGCCCACCAGCAACCCGGTGTGCTCCGCCGCGACCATGTGCTCGGAATCGGGCAGGCATCCACTACCCTCGTGCAGGTTACCGCCCGGCGGCATGTGGCCCGGGCCCTGGACCTCGGGACCGGCTGCGGTATCCAGACGTTCCACTTGCTGCACCACGCCGACCACGTGACTGCTACCGACATTTCCGCACGGGCCCTTGCCTTCACCCGCTTCAACCTGCTGCTCAACGCCGGTGGGCTGCACCTTGACCCCCTCGACCTGGAAGCCCGGGTGAGCCTGCGCCAGGGCTCGCTGCTCGATCCGGTGGCGGGCGAGGAGTTTGAGCTGGTGGTCTCCAACCCGCCGTTTGTGATCACGCCGCGAAGCTCGGGGGAGGCCGCCGCAGACCAGTTCACCTATCGCGACGGCGGCCTGCCGGGCGATGACATCGTCGCCGGGCTGGTCCGGGACCTTCCGTCGGTCCTGACGCCCGGCGGGACGGCCCAGTTGCTGGGAAACTGGGAAATCCCGGCCGGGGCCGAGTGGGCCGAACGGCCGCAGGGCTGGGCCGGACCGGATGCGGACGTCTGGTTCATCCAGCGTGAGCAGGTCAGTCCGGAACAGTACGCAGAAACCTGGCTGCAGGACGCCTCCTCGGCGCGTGACCGGCTGCTCTACCAGGATTCCTACGCCGCCTACCTTAACGACTTCGCTGCCCGCGACGTTGATGCCATCGGTTTCGGGATGATCTGGCTGCGGCGCCCCGCCGGAGGTTCCCCGGTACTGAGGCGCTTCGAGGAGATCACCTATCCGATTGAGCAGCCCGTTGGTCCGTACCTCGGTGCGGCCGTGGAACGCGCAGACTGGCTGGCGGCCCACGAGTTGGCCGCCACGCACCTGTTGGTGGCGGAGGACGTTACCGAGGAGCGGCACCAGCGCCCCGGCGCCGAACACCCCGGCGTAATCCTGCTGCGCCAGGGTGCCGGCTTGCGCCGCACCAACCTGCTCAGCACCGAGCTCGCCGGTTTTGTCTCAGCCTGCGACGGGGATCTGTCCGTCAGCCAGATCATCGGCGCCCTTGAGGCGCTGCTTGGCGGCGGCGAGGGGTGGGACAGCCGGGCCTTCGACGCCGGGCTCCGCGCCGAAGTGGCGAATCTGGTCCGGGACGGCTTCCTGCTTCCGGCCTGACGCGGCCGGAGCGATTGGCGCGGCGTCGCTGCCGAAGCGCGGCAAGACATATGCGGCGACTGCCAGCCCGGCCAGCACCCCGCAGGCGCCGGCGACGAGGAAGCTCGCCCGGATGGGGAACAACGCGCCGAGCAGCCCGCCCAGCGCCAGCGCCCCGATGGAGACGGCCCGGGTCAGTCCGCCGATGACCGCCATCGCCTGGCCCCGGCCGCTTTCGGCGACCCGCAGGATCACAATCGCCCCGAAACACGCGTTCAGCGCACCACAGGCCGCCCCCATCGCGGTGTAGGCGGCAAAAAGCAGTTCCAGGCTGGGCACCAGCGCCATGATTCCCAGGAAGGCGGAGGTCAGGGCCATCGAGACCAGCAGTGCGCGCAGGCGGGTTGCGGCGGTCTTGATGCGGCTGGCAAGCACCGCCCCGGAGGCCATCCCGAGTCCGAAGAACGCGACCAGCAGCCCGTACTGCGTTTCGGTGGCGCCGAACTCGTCACGGGCGAGAAAAACTTCAAGGACATTGGTCGCCTCACCGACCGCAATGAAGAACAGCACACCCAGGATCAGGGACCAGACCAGGCCGTCCCGCCGGATTCGGCGCAGGCCGTCCAGCAAAGCGGGGTTCGTCTTGCCCGCCCGCTCGGCGGCCGTGCCCCGGCGCGTCCGGATGAGCAGGGCGCCGGCGCCCATCGCCAGGTAGCACCCGCTGGCCACGGCAAAGACGAGGCCGGATCCGCCCCAGCCGCTGAGCAGGCCTCCCGCTGCCGGTCCCGCCATGCTGGCGATCATAATGGTTGCCTGCATGGTGCCTAGAGCCCGGGGGGTCCGGTCTTCACCGACGAGCCGGGGCAGCAGGGCCTGCCAGGTAGGGCCGGCCACAGCCTGCGCGGCGTCGAGGAGGAAGGTCATCGCGTAGAGGGCCGGAAGGTAATTTTCCACGTACTGCAGGCTCAGCCCCATGCCTGCGACAGCCGCGGCACTGACCACGGCGGACGCCGTCGCCAACGTCCGGGAATCACGCGTGTCCGCCAACCGGCCGGCCCACGGGGCGAGCAGCGCCAGCGGGAGCGCGGAGCAGAACAGGTAGGCTGCCACCAGCCAGGGCCCTGCCACGGCGGTCTGGCCGGTCGCGGCCAGGTTCTGCAGGTGCAGCATCACGCTGATGATGACGGCGCCCGCGCCGGCCGTGGCGACAAAGCGGGAGCCGCTGGCAAGGACGAAATCGCGGTTCCGCCAGAGCGGCTGCGCAGCACGGGACGCACCCGGCGGGGTCTGAAGGGCCTGTTTCATTAATAGAAAAATACCCGCGGGGGATTAGCATGTCAAGCATTTCTTTCATAGTTTGGCCGTGCTCGGTAGACTGGTGGAGTGAATGCAGAAACCCCCATTGCTGACTCACCGGTCCCTGCGGGCACAACGCGCCGGCAACGCCCGGAGAAGAACGTCGAGATCACCGACCCTAAGGCGATCCGGGCGCTGGCCCATGCGGCCCGGCTGGAGGTCATTTCCGAACTGTATGCAACCCAGGTCAGCCGGACGGCCACGGAACTCGCCGCCCAGACGGGGCTCACGCCGAGCGCGATGAGCTACCACCTGCGTGCCCTGCAGAAATGGGGGATTGTGGTGCCCGCCGCCACCGCCGGCGATGCGCGTGAGCGCCGCTGGCAAGCCGCGGGGACCGACTTCACCATCAATTCAGGCGGCGGAGTAGCGAGCCCCGAGTTCGCCGTGCTGGACCTTGAACTGGACGCTTACCGGCGTCGGGTTAAGGCCTATGCCGGCACCCGGGACGAGCAGCGCCGGCGCGGCGACCCCGTGGACGGAGCCTCTTCGGTGGTGCTGGCCAGCAATCTGCTCTACCTGACGACTGACCAGCGTGCGGAGCTTAACAGCCGGCTTTTTCAGCTGCTGCGCGACTATGAGCTTGAGGACCCGGACCAGGTCCCCGAAGGGGCGGAACGGATGGCGACCATGTGGTCGATGATCCCGGATGACCGGGGCCGGCCTCCGCAACGGGCCACGCAGAGTCCTGGCTGAAGGCGTTGCCGGGCCGGGGCTGCTGCGCCCCGCCGCGCGTTGCCGGGCCGGGGCTGCTGCGCCCCGCCGCGCGTTGCCGGGCCCAGGTTCATGACGCCCGGAAGTCGTGCCGGCATGCCCGCCATTTCGGGCCGAATGCGCGGGAATCCGCAAAATATGGTGAACTAGGCGGGTATGGGCGCATCTGCCCGAGCAACCTTTTTCTGTAGGAGCACAGTGCCAAGCAAGGCCAAAACCGGCAAGAAACTCGTGATTGTGGAGTCTCCCGCCAAGAGCAAGACCATCGCCAAGTACCTCGGCGAGGGCTTCATCGTCGAGGCCTCCGTTGGTCACATCCGGGACCTCCCGCAGCCCTCGGAATTGCCCGCGGAACTGAAGAAGACCTCGGTGGGGAAGTTCGCCGTCGACATTGATAACGACTTCAAGCCGTACTACGTGGTCTCCCCGGACAAGAAGAAGAAAGTCGCGGAACTCAAGGCCCAGCTTAAGGACGCCGACGCTCTTTACCTCGCAACCGACGGGGACCGCGAGGGCGAGGCCATCGCGTGGCACCTGCTGGAGGTCCTCAAGCCCAAGGTTCCGGTCTACCGCATGACCTTCGGCGAAATTACCAAGGAAGCCATCCACCGGGCGATGGACAACCTGCGCGATGTCGACCAGGACCTCGTGGACGCGCAGGAGACCCGGCGTGTGCTGGACCGTCTCTACGGCTATGAGATCTCCCCGGTGCTCTGGCGCAAAGTGGCCCGCGGGCTCTCCGCCGGCCGGGTGCAGTCGGTTGTAACCCGCATGGTGGTGGCGCGGGAGCGTGAGCGGATGGCTTTTACAGCCGCCTCGTACTGGGACCTGACCGGCCAGTTCGGCGCAGGGTCCGGTTCGTTCAAAGCCAAACTGGCCCTCGTCGACGGCGCCAAGGTCGCCAGCGGCCGCGACTTCAACGACAGCGGCGAGCTCACCTCCCGCAACGCCGTGCACCTCAATGAGGAGCTGGCCAGATCCCTGGCCGCGGGACTGCAGGGCGCCGACTTCCGCGTCCGCTCCGTCGATACCAAGCCGTACACCCGCCGGCCGGCCGCGCCGTTCACCACGTCCACATTGCAGCAGGAGGCGGGCCGCAAGCTGCGCTTCTCCTCGAAAAGCACCATGCAGGTGGCCCAGCGGCTCTACGAAAACGGCTACATCACCTATATGCGCACGGACTCCTCCGCGCTGAGCAACGAGGCCGTCACGGCCGCAAGGCGCCAGGCCTCCGAACTGTACGGTGCTGAATACGTCCCGGCTTCGCCGCGCGTCTACAGCGGCAAGGCGGCCAACGCGCAGGAAGCCCACGAGGCCATCCGGCCCGCCGGTGACTCCTTCCGTACGCCGGCCCAGGTGGCCAAGCAGCTTTCCGGCGACGAATTCCGCCTCTACGAACTGATCTGGAAGCGCACCGTCGCCTCGCAGATGGCCGATGCCAAGGGCTCCACCGCCACGATCCGCCTTGGTGCGGTGACCTCCGGTGGTGCAGCCGAACGCCGCGACGCCGAGTTCTCGGCCTCCGGCACCGTGATCACCTTCCCCGGTTTCCTTGCCGCGTACGAAGAAGGCAAGGATGAAAGCCGGGGCGACGAGGACTCCGAGGAAGCCCGACGGTTGCCCAACGTGGCCAAGGACGACGCGCTCACGGCATCGGATATCGTCGCCGTCGGACATGAGACGTCGCCGCCGCCCCGCTTTACTGAAGCGTCCCTGACCGCCGAGCTGGAAAAGAAGGGCATTGGCCGCCCGTCCACCTACGCCTCGACGATCTCCACCATCCAGGACCGCGGCTACGTCCGGAAGCAGGGGTCCGCGCTGGTCCCGAGCTGGATCGCGTTCTCCGTGGTCCGGCTGCTCGAGCAGCACTTCCACGACTACGTGGACTACGAATTCACCGCCGACATGGAAGCGGACTTGGACAAGATTGCCAACGGCCAGGCGGCGGGTCCGGCCTGGCTCAAGCACTTCTATTTCGGCGAGGATTCCGATCCCGGCCTGCTGAGCATCGTCAACAACCTTGGCGAGATTGACGCGAGGGACATCAACTCGATTCCGATCACCGACGCCATCACGCTCCGGGTCGGAAAATTCGGCCCGTATTTGGAAAGCTCCGTTCCAATGGTCGATCCGAAGACCGGCGAAGTGGTTGATGCGGCCCGCGCCAACGTCCCCGAGGACCTGGCACCGGACGAGCTCACCGCGGCCAAGGCGGTCGAGCTGATGGAAACCGCTGCCCCCGAAGAGCGGGTGCTCGGCGCGGACCCGCATACCGGACACACCGTCGTCGCGAAAAATGGCCGCTACGGCGCCTACGTCACCGAGATCATCCCGGAGATGACCGAGGAGCAGCTCGCCAACCAGCCGGTCGAGTATTACAAAAACGGAAAGCCGAAGCCCGCGAAGAAGCCCGTAAAGGCCAAACCCCGCACCGGGTCGCTGTTCGCATCGATGAGCGTCGAATCCATCAGCCTGGCCGACGCCCTGGAGCTTATGAGCTTGCCCCGGGTCCTCGGACAGGACGCCGAAGGCAACCCGATCACGGTGCAGAACGGCCGCTTTGGCCCGTATTTGAAAAAGGGCACAGACTCCCGGTCCATCGGCTCGGAGGAGGAAATCTTCACCATCACCCTCGAGCAGGCCCTGGAGATCTACTCCCAGCCGAAGCAGCGAGGCGCCCGGGCAGCCGTGCCGCCGCTGGCAGAGTTCGGTCCGGACCCGGTCTCGGAGAAGAACATCGTGGTGAAGGAAGGCCGCTTCGGCCCCTACATCACCGACGGAGTCACCAATATCACAGTTCCCCGCTCCACCTCGGTGGAGGAGCTTACCCGCGAACAGGCTGTCGAACTGCTCGCGGACAAGCGGGCCAGGGGGCCGGTCAAGCGCACGACGGCGGCTCGCAAGGCTCCGGCCCGCAAAGCCGCAGCCAAGAAGTAGCCTGCCTCGCGGGTTCCGTCCCGGCTCGACGTGTCAAAACGTCGGCGGCGGACGGGGGCCGCGAGCGGTTGTCCACATGGCCGGCGGGAGGGGTGCCCGGGCCCTGGTAACCGCGAAATGCTGGGCGGCATGGGACCCTCCGAGCCATACCCGACCGACCAGCTTGCCGTGGCTATGGGCCAGCGGGCACCTAACGCAGGCCCAGGCCGGCCAGCGCCCACCGGACCACCAGCACCGGCGGGCGCGCCCGCCCTGCGGGCCGGGGTACTGCCGGTGGGCAGGCTGTGGCGCACCGAGGAACTGCGGGACCATGGAATTTCTGCCCGCCGGGTGCGGCAGTTATTGGAGCAGGGTGCCATTCTCCGGGTCCGTCGGGGGTGCTATGTCCTGGGCAGCTTCTGGTCCTCCCTGGACCGGGACGGGATTTCCCGGACCAGGATCGACGCCTACGCACACAGGACGCTGACAACCTCCACCGGCAGCTTTGTTTTCAGCCATACGACGGCAGCCAGGCTCCACGGCCTGTTTCTCTGGCAGGTGGACGATACGATCCACCTCACGGTGCCGTTCCTGCCTTCGTCCGGTGGCCACGCGGGCGACGTCATTGCGCACACTCGTCCGGTGCCGGCAGAAGATGTCACGGAAATCCAAGGCTACCGGGTGACATCCCTCGCGCGCACCGCACTCGAGTGCTGCCTGATCCTCAACTTCCGCCAGGGCCTGATTCTTATGGATCATGCCCTTCGGCTTGGTCTCGACCCCGGGGAGCTGGAGCGCCAGGCGGGCCAGCTCCGCCGGGTCCCCGGGATCGGTTCGCTTCGGAAGGTGCTCGCTTGTGCGGACGCCCGGTCCGAGTCGCCCGGTGAGACCCTCACCCGGGACCTGATTCGACGGCTGCGGTTGCCCGCACCCGTGCTGCAGTTCGACGTCCGGACCAGGTTGGGTCTGTTCCGGACGGATTGTGCATGGCCGGACCGGCGGGTGGCACTGGAATTTGATGGCCGGCGGAAATACTTTGATTACGCGCCCACGGCGGAGGCAGTCTTCCAGGAGCGGCGCCGAGAAAAGGCCTTGATGGAACTCGGGTGGAAGGTGGTCCGGGTCGAGTGGCGGGACCTGTTCCGCGAAAGCGAGTTCAAAACCAGGCTGCTCCGGGCCCTGGACTCGTGAAGTGCTCGCGGGTTCAGTCCGTGCTCGCGGTGTCAAAACGTCGACGGCGGACGGAACCCGCGAGTCACACTCGCGTTTGCGGACCGGGGCGCAACGTGATCGAGTAGGAGTATGACTGAACAGCCCGATCACTTGGACCTCCAGCCGCTCAACGACCTCGAAGAGAAGCTTGCCCGGGGCGAACAGCCGGACGCCAACCCCGTTGACGTCATTCTGGCTTTCCTCAACAACGAGGTCTACATCGTCAGCTCCGAGGCGCTCGAAGGGGCCGACGCCAAGGTTGAGCCGCTGGTGCTTGCCAACTCCGCCGGAAGCCCCGTCCTGGCGGTGTTCTCGCACCCCAGCCGCGTCTCCGAGCAGTACCTGACTGCCGCACCCAACGTCCTTGGCACCCAAGGCGCCGCGATCCTCGGAAACCTTGGCGAGGATCTTGGGATGGTCATAAACCCCGGTGCTGCCTTCGGCTTTGAGATCGACCCGGAAGGCGTAGCCAACATCCGACGCGACTTCAAGCCCGCCGACGAGCCGGACGAGGCCACCGGCCGGGACCACCAGCCGTAACCAGGGCCCGGCCGCTGCCGGCCCGTTAGGCGGGCGGCGCTCCCCGGGGAATAATGGCCCTATGCGTCTAGGCGTCCTCGATATTGGCTCAAACACTGTCCACCTCCTGCTTGTGGATGCCCACCCGGGGGCGCGTCCGGTGCCGTTCGCCTCGCATAAGCGCCCCCTGTCCCTCGTGCAGTTTCTCGAGCCCGACGGCAGTATCAACGACGCCGGCCAGCGTGAGCTGATCGAGTTCGTCCTCGAGGCGTGGGAATTCGCGGCCAAGCACAAGGCCGAAGACTTGCTGGCGTTCTGTACCTCCGCCATCCGCGAGGCTGCCAACGGGTCCGCAGTGCTGGCCCGGGTCAAGCATGAGACCACCGTGACGCTGCGGGAACTGACCGGCAGCGAAGAGGCCTCCATGACTTTCTTCGCCGTGCGCCGCTGGTACGGCTGGGGCGCCGGACCCGTGCTGAACCTGGACATCGGCGGCGGTTCTTTCGAGATGGCCTACGGCGAGGACGAGCTCCCAGAATATGCGACGTCGGTCCCGCTTGGTGCGAGCCGACTGACCCGGGACTGGCTGGAACAGGACCCGCCCTCGGCCAAGAGCGTGAAGGAGCTTCGCCGCTACATCCGGGCCACACTCAAGCCGGTGGTGCGCGACTTCGCAAAGCTGGGCAAGGCCAACCATGTCGCTGGCACCTCCAAGACGTTCCGCTCGCTGGCCCGGATCGCCGGGGCGGCGCCCAGTGGCGCCGGGCCATACGTTAAGCGTGAGCTCTTCGCGACGGATCTGGGCTTGTGGGCGCAGCGTATCTCGGCCATGGAGGTTGAGGACCGGCTAAACCTTCCGGGTGTTTCCGAAGCGCGCGCTCCCCAGCTGCTGGCTGGGGCCCTGGTGGCGGAGGCCGCCCTCGAAATGTTTGAGTTTCGCAGCCTGGAGATCTGCCCGTGGGCTCTTCGCGAAGGCCTCATCCTCCGCCGGTTGGATCAGCTGGTCTTCGAAGGTCCGCTGCAGCCGGCGCCCCATGTGACCCAGTCCGGCCACCCTGCTGAGCCGCAGTTGCCCGAGCCGGAGCCGGCGGAGGTAAACAAGTCCCGGCCCGCGGTCGTCCGGTGAACGATTTCCTGGCCGCGGGTTGTCGATCCGGCCGCCGGCCGTTCGTCTAGAAGTTGAGAGGCCGGCAGGGAGCCGGCCGATTCGCCAGGGAGGACAGCACCATGGCACAGTACCTGCTCAGCCTCTACCAGCCCGTAGGCCCGGCCCCGGCCCCGGAAGTCCTTGGGCCCATCATGGCTGACCTTGCGGCCCTGAACCGCGAAATGAGGGCGGCCGGAGTCTGGTTGTTCGCCGCTGGCCTTCATCCCACCGATACCGCCACGGTCGTGCGGCAGCAGGGCACCGAGGTGCTCATCACGGACGGTCCCTTCGCCGAAGCCAAGGAACATCTCGGTGGGTTCACCGTCATCGACGCAGAGGATCTCGACGCCGCGCTGGTTTGGGCAGGCAAACTGGCCCGCGCCACGACCCTCCCCATCGAAGTACGACCGATCCAGCACTAGGCACCACCGGCAATGGCCTGCGACCCCGAGCCCGAACCACCGCCTGAGTCCGCTGGGACGCCGGCGGCGGAGGCGGATATTGCCCGGGTAATTGCGGCTGCCGCGTCCGGGCCGCGGTACCGGGGGAGGGGGTATCCCCCGCGGTGAATGACGACGTCGTTTAACGAACGAAGGCACCGGCCGTCCGCTGCGGGAAAATGGGGGGAAACCCGCTGCAGACGACCGGTGCCCGGCAGGCATCCGCATGCCTGCTGCATCACTCGCACCCTCAATGAGGTAACTACGACGTTAGTCACGGATGTTGTGAAGACGCTGGCGCAAGGGTGAGAACTGGCTGTGAATCGGGCCCGACTGCCATGATGGGTGCATGAGTAACCGAATCGCATTCCTGGGCTGTGGATCAATGAACGAGGCCATCCTTGGCGGACTGATCGCGGGCGGTGCTGACCCGGCGGACATCGTCGCCACCGTCCGCCGCGCTGACCGCGCCGCCGAACTCGCGGAACGGCATCACGGCATTACAGCCATCGCCGGGGCGGAAGAGCCGGACAACAACAAACAGGCTGCCACCGGGGCCGACGTCGTGATCCTGGGCGTCAAGCCGGTGGGGATCGCGGACCTTGCCCGCGAGATCGGCGAGGCGCTGGCACCGGACACGGTTGTCATCAGCGTCGCGGCGGCCGTGTCACTGGAGCAGCTGGAAGCCGCGCTGCCGGCTGGCCAACCAGTGATCCGGACCATGCCCAACACCCCTGCGAAGCTGGGCCGCGGGGTGGTGTCCGTGTCGCCGGGCACCCACTGCTCCCCGGCCCAGCTGCAACTGGCCAAGGACGTCCTGGCCGCCGCCGGCACCGTCGTCGAGATCCCCGAACACCAGGTGGACGCGCTGTCCGCGATCAGCGGCTCCGGCCCGGCGTACGCGTTCTATCTGGCCGAAGCCATGGCCGACGCCGGCGTCGAACTGGGACTTGACCGTGAGCTCTCGCTGCTCATTGCCCGGGAAACCGTCGCCGGGGCAGGCTTTATGCTGGCCGAGCCGGACGCAGATCCGTCGGCGCTGCGCAAGGCCGTCACCAGCCCCAACGGCACTACCGAGCGGGCCATCGCCACTTTTGACGCGCGCGGCCTGCCCGGGATCATTGCCGACGGCGCGCGGGCAGCCGCCGAACGGGCCGGGGAAATCACCAAACAGCTGGCCTAGCTGCGACGCCGGCGCAAGCCAATGACGGAAACCGGACCTGATGGCAGGATAGGACCCATGGAACTGCACATCACAGGGGATCCCGCAGCGGACAAACTCCTCAGCGACGACGCGTTCGCGCTGCTCACCGGCATGCTGCTGGACCAACAGGTGACAATGGAGTCGGCCTTTGCCGGTCCCGAAAAGATCCGGACGCGCATCGGGTCGATGGACCCCGCGGCGATCGCCCGGTACGCTCCGCAGGAGTTCGTTGAGGTGTTCAAGGAGCGCCCGGCCGTCCACCGTTTTCCCGGATCAATGGCCGGCCGCGTCCAGGCCCTGGCCGAAACGGTGCACAGTGACTGGAACGGGGACGCCACCGCCATCTGGACCCAGGGAGACCCCGACGGGCCGGAAGTGCTGCGCCGGCTCAGGGCATTGCCAGGGTTCGGCGAGCAAAAAGCCAAGATCTTCCTGGCGCTGCTGGGAAAGCAGTGCGGCCTCCAGGCCAAGGGCTGGCGCGAGGCTGCCGGCCATTACGGCCAAAAAGACGCCTTCCTGTCCGTCGCCGACATTGTTGATCCGGAGTCGCTGAGCAAGGTGCGCTCCAGCAAACAGGCCGCCAAAGCCGCCGCCAAGGCTGCGAAGACCGGCGGGAACTGATCCTTCGCGATACCTTGCGTGGCATCCGTAATCCGTGGCTGAGGTGGGCCCGGCGCCGGACGCGGCTTGAGCTGCCCTACGGCCGGGCCGCGAACCGCTCCAGCAGGTCCACGTGGCCGGAAACGATGAGCATGTCCCGTGAAGAAACCTTCGTCTCCGGACGGGCGTAGGTGAAGTCCTCGCCCGGGGACTTCACCCCTACAATCGTGACCCCGTACTTTGACCGAACCTTCGATTCGTCCAGGGTAAAGCCCACGGTCTCACGCGGCGGGTACATCTTCACGATCGCGAAGTCGTCGTCGAACTCGATGAAGTCCAGCATCCGCCCGGAGACCAGGTGCGCCGCCCGGACACCCGCATCGGCCTCCGGGTAGATCACGTGGTTGGCGCCGATCCGGGTCAGGATCTTGCCGTGCGAGGGCGTGATGGCCTTGACCCACAGGTGCTCGATGCCCAGGTCCACCAGGTTCACCGTGATCAGCACCGACGATTCGATCGAGGTGCCCACTCCCACCACGGCGGAGCTGAATTCCTGCGCGCCAAGCTGGCGGAGGGCGTCAATGTTGGTGGCGTCGGCTTCGACGACGTGGGTCAGGACGCCGGACCATTTCTGTACGAGGTTCCGGTCGCGTTCGATCGCCAGCACCTCACGGCCCTGCTTGACCAGTTGTTCTGCGGTGGAGGCGCCGAAACGGCCCAGCCCGATCACCAGCACGGGTGCATTGTGGGCGGGACGGTTGGCGGCGCTTGAGGAACTAGCCAATGATCGGTCTCTCTTCCGGGTAGTGGAACAGCTGGCTGCGCTGGCGCAGCGCCAGTGCAGCCGCAAGGGTAACCGTCCCGACGCGACCCGCAAACATCAGGACGGTGAGGACGTAGACGCCGGACGGGGGAAGTTCGGCACTGAGATTCGTGCTGAGGCCCACCGTGGCGAAAGCGGAAATCGTCTCAAAAAGCACCCGGTCCAGGGACGCGCCGCTGATCTGAAGCAGCAGCATGGCGGACACCGCAACGAGTGTGGCCCCCGCGACGATGACCGAGATGGCCACGCGCATGGTTCCCTGCGGGATGGTGCGGCCGTACACCTTCACATCCGAATCGCCGCGGGCCTCGGCGACGATTGCCAGGAACATTACGGCGATGGTGGTCACCTTGATGCCGCCGGCCGTGGATGCCGAGCCGCCGCCGGCGAACATCAGCGCATCGGTCAGCAGCATGGTGGTGGAATCCATCTGGTTCTGGTCCACCAGGTTGAAGCCACCGGAACGGGTCATCACGGATGCGAACAGCGAATGAATGACCTTGTCCCCGACGTTCATTCCTCCGATGGTCCTCAGGTTCTGCCATTCCATCAGGCCCCACAGGAGGGTGCCGCCGACCAGCAGGATCACGGATACCTGGATGGTTAGTTTGGTGTGCAGGTTCCATTTCTTCCAGTTCAGGCCGTTCTGCTGGAGCACCATCACCACAGGGAAGCCCAGGCTGCCGAGGAAGACACCAATCATCAACGGAACGAGGATCCACAAATCCGTTTCGTACGGCACGATGCCGTCCGAATGGGGCGTAAACCCGGCGTTGTTGAACGAGGAAATAGCGTAGAACACACCGTGCCAGACAGACTGGCCGAAGCTTTCGCCGAGGGCCAGGAATCGGGGGATGAGAGCCAGCGCCAGGACGCCTTCGATGGACACTGAAGTGACAATGACGATCCGTAGCAGGGTGCCGACCTCCCCGAGCCGGCCGGCGTTGTTCATGGCCTCCTGAGCGATGAGCTTGCCGCGGACGCCGAGTTTCTTGCTGACCATCAGGGCCAAGAGCGAGGCGAGCGTCAGGGTGCCGAGGCCGCCGACGAAAATACCGACCAGGATCACAAGCTGGCCGAAGAAGGACCAGTGCACGGCGGTGGACACCACTGTCAGGCCGGTGACGCAGACGGCCGACACGGCGGTGAACATCGCCTGGTGCAGGGCGGTGGGGTCCCCGGTCGCTGAGGACACCGGGAGGGAGAGCAGCGTAGTAAATACCAGTATGACCATGCCGAACGCCGACAGGGCCAGCCGTGCCGGGGAGGTGTTGGCGATGTTGTCGATGAAGTCGCGAACGCGGGTGAAGATCCACAGGCCTTCCCGCTCCGGAGTGCCGGGGTGCCAGTTGGCCGGGCTCGTGGACCTCGACTGGCTTTGCGTCATGGGTGGCTTATCCTCGCTTGAAACTGCTTCCTTGAGTAGTAAACCACTAAACCCCGCGCAATGACGGTGGGCAGGCCTCCACGCTCGGGTAGCCTGTGACTGATGACATATCTGCCGGGGCTCGCGCAGTCCGCACTGCCGACGACGGTGGTGTGGGATCCTGCCATGACCGCCTACAACTTCGGCCACAGCCACCCGATGGCCCCGGAGCGGATGGAACTTACCGCCAGGCTCGCCCAAAGCCTCGGACTTTTGGACTTGGACCACGTCACCGTAGCGGCTCCGGAAGTCGCAAGCGATGCCGAACTGTGCACCGTCCACAGCCCGGAATTCGTCGCCGCCGTGCGGCGCGTAAGTGCGGATCCCGGGACCCCGGACATCGAACGCGGGCTCGGGACCGAGGATGACCCGGCCTTTGCCGGCATGCACGAGGCCAGCGCCCGGCTGGCCGGCGCCTCACTCCTGGCCGCCGCCGCGATCCTCGACGGCAGCGCCGTGCGGGCGGTGAACTTCGGCGGGGGCATGCACCATGCTGCCCGCAACCGTGCGAGCGGTTTCTGCATCTACAACGATGCGGCCCTCGCCATCCAGCGGCTGCTCGACGGCGGGATGCAGCGTGTGGTGTACATCGACATCGACGCCCACCACGGCGACGGTACGCAGAGCATTTTCTGGAACGATCCGCGTGTCCTGACTATTTCCCTGCACGAGACCGGGCTGACCCTGTTCCCGGGCACGGGTTTCGCCAATGAAATCGGCGGACCCAACGCGCAGGGCAGCGCCGTGAACGTCGCCCTGCCGGCCGGAACAGGTGACGGCGGCTGGCTGCGGGCCTTCCACGCCGTTGTGCCGCAGCTGGTGGGCGCCTTCCAACCGGAGGCCATCGTCAGCCAGCACGGCTGCGACTCGCACCGGTTGGACCCGCTGACGCATCTCAACATCAGCGTCGACGGCCAGCGGGAGGCCGCCACCGCGATCGGCAATCTCGCGGCCCGCTATTGCGAGAACCGCTGGATTTCCACCGGCGGAGGCGGCTACAACGTTATTACTGTGGTGCCTCGGTCCTGGAGCCACCTGATCGCCATCGCGGCCGGGCGGCCTGTCTCGCTACATACCCCGGTACCGGAGGACTGGCGCCGCTACGTCTTGGACAAGTACGGCGCCAAATATGGTGTCGCCGCACCGGAAATCATGGGCGACGGCGTCGACCTCTGGTGGCGCTCCTGGGAAGTCGGCTTCGACCCGAACGACGACGTGGACCGGACCGTGATGGCCACCCGCAAGGAAGTCTTCCCGCTCTATGGCCTGGATCCCTGGTTCGACTAGGGCAGTTCCCGAAGCGGGACCGGTGCGCGGCCTGCCGGCGCCACCGGGCCCGCGATTTAGTGGATGCCATCCGGCGTATATGTCGCTAGTGTGGAGGAATGGTGACAGACGACGTATTTGCCGTCATTGCTGAGGCAACCCGGCGTGACATTCTGGTTTCCCTCCGCGAGGGGGACAAGGCAGTGGGGGAACTGGTCCAGGAACTCGAGGCCAGCCAGCCCACCATTTCCAAACATCTGAAAGTGCTCCGCGAGGCGGACCTGGTGAGCATGCGTGCCCAGGGCCAGAAGCGTTACTACGCGTTGAACCCCAAACCGCTGGCCGGTGTCGCCAGCTGGCTGGAGACGTTCGACGTCGGCCGTCCCGCCGACGCTGAAACGTCCGCCCTTGCCGCTGCAGTGCCTGCCTCGGTGCCGGCTGCCCCTGCGCTGTCGGAACTCCCGGCTGGCAGCGCACTGAGCCCCGCCGTCGTCCTCCCCGTCGGCACCGCCGGGGACGACAAGCGGCCGCAGCAGATCGGCCGCTCTGTTGGCCGCGCCGCCACCCGAGCCGCTGACCTGCTGGCGAACCTGCCGAAGTTCGGCCGCAGGAAATAGCTGGGCGGGCGGGCTACTTGGCGAGCAGCCGCACGTGGTCCGGGGTCAGCTCCGAGATCCGGCTGACGCCCAGCAAGGCCATGGTCCGGAGCATATCCGTCTCCAGGATCGCGATGGCCCGGTCCACACCGGCCCGGCCGCCCGCCATCAGTCCGTAGAGGTAGGCGCGGCCGATCAGGGTGAAATCGGCGCCCAGGGCCAGGGCAGCGATGATGTCCGCCCCGCTCATGATGCCGGTATCCAGAATGATCGCTGCGTCGCTGTGGTCCGCCTGGAAGGCAGTTGCGACCTCCGGAAGAAGATGGAACGGGACCGGAGCCCGGTCCAGCTGCCGGCCGCCGTGGTTGGAGATCACGACGCCGTCGGCGCCGTGGTCAACCACCTTGCGGGCATCCTCGACCGTTTGGATGCCCTTGACCACAAGCTTGCCCTTCCAGGTTGCGCGCAGCCAGTCCAGGTCCTCGAACGTCAGTGTGGGATCAAACATCGAATTGATCAGGTCCGCGACGGTGCCGGTATAGCGCGAGAGCGAGGCAAATGTCAGCGGCTCATGGGTCAGGAAATTGAACCACCACGCCGGCCGGTAGGAGGCATCTGCAACCGTCTTCAGCGTCAGGGCCGGCGGGATCGTCATGCCGTTGCGGACGTCCCGGAGGCGGGCGCCCGCGACGGCGGTGTCCACGGTAACCATCAGGGTGTCGTTTCCGGCCCTGGCCGCGCGTTCGATCAGCTCCAGCGAGCGGTCCCGGTCCGTCCACAGGTAGAGCTGGAACCAGTTCCGGCCTCCCGGTGCGGCAGCGGCCACGTCCTCGATCGAGGCAGTGCCCATAGTGGAGAGTGTGTAGGGGATTCCGGCCGCAGCGGCGGCCTGGGAGCCGGCGTACTCGCCCTCGGACTGCATCATCCGGGTGAAGCCGGTAGGCGCGATACCCACCGGCAGCCGGGATGGCTTACCGAGGATCTGCGTGCCAAGGTCCACCTGGGAGACGTCGCGCAGGATGCCTGGCCTGAACTCAATATCCAGGAACGCCTGGCGGGCACGGCGCATGGTGATCTCGGCTTCGGCCGCGCCGTCCGTGTAGTCGAACGGGGCCTGCGGGGTGCGGCGCTTGGCCATGTCCCGGAGATCCCAGATGGTGCTGGCCCGGCCCAGCCTGGCGGCACGGCCGAACCCGGGCTTCTTGAACTGCATCAGCGGGGCGAGGTCCGAGTACTTCGGGACGCGGCGCTTGAGGGCCGCGGGAACGCTGCCCGGGGTGGCCACGGCGGGACGGCGGTCAGCGCCGGTGTCTGTTGGCTGGGTGGGAGCCTCGGGGTTGCCGGGCTCGATGGTCTGCGTCATTGCTGCCTCCGGGCAGGTCTCGTCGTCCTGGGTGTCGGGTCCCCACAAAGAATATGCCGGCGGGGAATGTGGTCCGACCACATTCTAAGTCTATGGTCCAACCACATCAAGTAGGCTGGTGATATGCGCACCCACCAGCTTGTCCTGACCTGGATTGAGGGCCAGCTCTCCAGCGGTCGGCTCGCCCTGGGCGGACGCCTGCCGCCCGAACGCGCCCTGGCCGAGCAACTCAAGGTCTCCCGTACCTCCGTCCGTGAGGCCATCCGGGTTCTGGAAGCCATGGGAGTGCTCAGGGCCGGGGTCGGGTCGGGCCCGGAGGCGGGCACTATTGTCATCGCAGACCCCACAGCAGCCCTGGGCGCCGCCCTCCGGCTGCACGTGGCCACCTCCCACCTGCCGGTTAAGGACATCGTGGAGACGCGTGTGCTGCTGGAGTCCTGGGCCGCAGCCCGCGCCCGTCCGGATTCGCCGGCACTCGCGGAGGCGGCAAGCCTGCTGGAAAAAATGGAGGACTGTGCCGGGACAGAGACGTTCCTGGCGCTGGATGTGCAATTCCACCTGGCGCTGGCGGATGCCGCGGGCAACGCCGTGGTCAGCGCGATGATGGGCTCCCTCCGCGAAGCCATCCAGGACTACGCCGGCGGGTTAACCGGCAACCTTCCGGACTGGAACGCCACGGCTGCACGGCTTCGCGTGGAACACCGAAGCATACTTTCCGCCATCACCGGCCGCGACGGCGGCCGGGCGGCCCGGCTGGTGGCGGACCATATCGAGGGTTACTACGCGGAAGCCGGGGTGCGGCCCGGGGTGCGACCCAGTGTGGGACCCGGGGTGCGGCCCAGTGCGGGATCCGGCGTGTGATCCGGCGTGTGGTCTGCTGCGAAGGCGGCAATGTTACGCGCCCGTTTTTCCGTCACGGCAAGCGCCGGGCTATTGTCGGGTCATGACTAATCGTTGGTATGCGTATTTTTCGTTGGCTCTGGAGGGGCCCGCGTCTAGCTAACACGCAACCAACCTTCCTTCAGAGCCAACAGGGCAGAGACTATTCTCTGCCCTTCGCCATTTCCCGGCGGGTTCTGATCAGGGCCCGCTCCGCACCTCGGAACAGGACCCGCCCCATGAGTATCGAAGCAGCCCCAGAGTCCCACCAATCCACCTCGAACCTGCGCGTGAGCGAGTTCACCCCGCTCCCCACCCCGCAGGAGATCGCTGCTGATTTGCCGCTGGATGCCCGACTGGCCGACGTCGTGGCCCGCGGCCGGGACGAGGTCCGCGCCGTGATGGACGGCGTCGACGACCGCCTGCTGGTTATTGTTGGCCCCTGCTCCATTCACGACCCCGAGGCTGGCCTGGAATACGCCCGCCGGCTGGTCAGCCAGGCCGAGAGGCACCGCGAAGACCTGCTGATCGTAATGCGCACCTACTTCGAGAAGCCCCGCACCACTGTGGGGTGGAAGGGCCTAATCAATGACCCCCGGCTGGACGGCAGCCACGACATCGCCGCAGGCCTGCGAGCGGCCCGGTCTTTCCTGCGCCAGGTCACCGGGCTCGGTCTCCCCGCCGCCACGGAGTTCCTGGAACCCATCAGCCCGCAGTACATGGCGGACCTCGTCGCCTGGGGCGCGATCGGTGCCCGCACCACGGAGAGCCAGATCCACCGCCAGCTGGCGTCCGGGCTGTCGATGCCGATCGGCTTCAAGAACGGGACCGACGGCGACCTGCAGGTGGCGCTCGACGCGTGCAGTGCCGCGGCAGCCGCCCAGGCGTTCCTCGGGATCGACGGTGCAGGCCGGGCCGCACTGGTCGCCACCGCCGGCAACCCGGACACCCACATCATCCTCCGCGGCGGACGCGGAGGACCGAACTACTCCGTCGTGGACATCGAGGTCGCCACCGCCAAATTGGCCGCCACGCGGCTGAACCCCCGGCTGATCGTTGATGCGAGCCATGCCAACAGCGGCAAGGATCACCGCCGGCAGGCTGAAGTTGCCCTGGAAATCGGCGCCCGGCTGGCGGGCGGCGGCAGCATGGGGGGAGCCATTGCCGGCGTGATGCTGGAGAGCTTCCTGGTCGGCGGGGCGCAAAGCCTTGACGTTGCCGAGCATGCCGCCGGAACGGACAAGTTGGTCTACGGCCAGAGCGTGACGGACGCCTGCATGGACTGGGATGTTACGGAATCGGTGTTGGCGTCGCTGGCGGATTCCGCTCGTGTGCGCCGGACCCGCGCCTAAACATTGGCGCGCCCGGACAGCCAGGGGAAATCAGTCCGAGCGCCGGCAGCTTAGCGGTAACTCTTTCACATTGGCACCATCAGCCCCTAGAGTATCTAACACATGGTTGTTTGATGGCTCAGCATCGGCACACCGCCATGTCGTTCAGATGCGGCTGCCGTTCGCTTGAGTAAAGGAAACAGGGAAATGTCTTCGGAGGCTAACTTCTCCAACGCCCGCTTCTTGACCGTGGCTGAAGTCGCGGACGTGATGCGGGTGTCCAAAATGACCGTGTACCGGCTTGTTCATTCCGGCGAGATGCCGGCAGTCCGGTTCGGGCGCTCCTACCGGGTGCCGGAAACCGCCGTGGAGCAGTACCTCAAGGGCGCTGTCGTCGACGGACACACGGAAACGGCCTGATTCCCTGCGTTCTTTTCACCGGAAATCACAGCGTCCGGCCGCCCGGGCCGGTCTGCGGTCGTAGTCTGCCCCCGATAGGCGGTACCCTGTTAAGGAACGTTTTACGTCATTGTAAGAACCTGTCAGTTGTACAGTCTGCTGCTTAGCCCGCGGATCCTTTCCAACAGGCAGGTACTGCATCTAGCCGGTAAGGAACTTTCGTGGGTTCAGTTATTAAGAAGCGTCGCAAGCGTATGGCCAAGAAGAAGCACCGCAAGCTGCTTCGCAAGACGCGCCACCAGCGTCGCAATAAGAAGTAGAAATACTTCGCACTATGTCAATGCCCGTTGCCTTCCCGGCAGCGGGCATTTTCTTTGGCTTGTCGCGCCAGCTGGCGACGCCGGACGCCCGCTGGCGCAGGCGCCGCAAGGAAACACGAGCGACGTACGGATTCGCGTAGCGCTCGGCCCGAAGTGCACCGCCCGGGTAGAAGCGCGTCGGAAAGCGGCGTGGCAGGGATGTCCGCGGTCAGATAGAGGGGCCGCGGAAGCGGGAGAACCCCCGCCAGAGGCCGTAGACGGCGCCGCCAACCGTGGCGGCCTTGAGCCCCAGGGTGGCGGCGCGGCGGCCGGAACGGAAGTCGTAGACCGGCCAGTTGTGTTCGCGGGCGTGACGGCGGAGCCGGGAATCCGGGTTGATGGCCACGGGGTGGCCCACCATGCTCAGCAGCGGGATGTCGTTGTGCGAATCGCTGTAGGCCCAGCACCGGGCCAGGTCCAGGCCCTCGGCATCGGCTACCGCCCTGACGGCCACCGCTTTGGCGGGACCATGCAGGATTTCGCCGACCAGCCGCCCGGTGTAGGACCCGTCCACGATTTCGCCCACGGTGCCGAGGGCTCCGGTGAGGCCCAGCCTGGTGGAGATCACCGTGGCCACCTCGATCGGCGTCGCCGTGACAAGCCAGACCCGGCGGCCTACCCGGAGGTGCTGCTCCGCCAGCGCCTTGGCGCCCGGCCAGATCCGGGATTCAATCATTTCGTCATAGACTTCTTCGCCGAGTGCCTCGATGTCCGCAACGGTGATACCGGCGGCGAGCGCCAGGGCGGTATCCCGGACGGCGTGGACGTCATCCATTTTCTCGCCGCGGAGCACAAACATCAGTTGCTTCCAGCCGATCCCGGCCGCCTCGCGGAGGGTGAATGCCCCGCGCTGGTGCATTTTGCGGGCCACATGGAACAGGCTGGCCCCGCGCATCAGGGTGTTGTCGACGTCGAAGAACGCGGCTTCGCCGTGCTGCGCCGCGGCAGCAGGTTCTGCGGCCGCGGCGGCGTACTTCTCTTCGGACATGCCACGAGTCTAGTCACCGACGGGTCCGGTTTTGTCCCGGCGGCTCACCGCGGAGTGGCTTGGCTCCGCGGCGGCGTCGACGCCGGACGGGCCGCCGGGCTACCGTGGAGCCATGCCAAGCCCCGACGTCGTCCTCATCACCAAAGCTGACTGCCACCTGTGCTCGGCGGCGCGCGCCGCCGTCGACCGCGTCACAAAGAGCCTGGGAATCGGATGGCGCGAACAGCTGGTGGACGACGACGCCGAACTGCGGGAGCGCTTTGCCGAGGAGATTCCCGTGGTGCTGGTGGATGGTGTCCAGCGGGACTTCTGGAAGATCGACGAAGTCCGGCTGGACCGGACGCTGCGGCGGGCGCTGGGCCAGCAGCCCTGACCCGTCGCCGGAGCCGGGCGCTTTGTTCGCCGAACTGCGGGGGCCCTAGAGTGGAAGTCACAACGCGACTCAATGGAGCAGATAGTGACTTCGCTGGATTCATCCCCTGAGGCCGTGCCGGGGGGATCAGGGACTGCCGCCAAGCAGATTCCGCCCGCGGCCGTGTCCCGGCTGACCATCTATCTGCGCGCCCTGACCACCTTGCTTGCGGAGGGGGTTGACCGCGTCTCGTCCGAGTCGCTGGCCGAGGCCTCGGGCGTCAGCTCCTCCACCCTCCGCAAAGACCTTTCCTACGTCGGGTCCTACGGGACCCGCGGCGTGGGCTACGAAGTGCAGTTCCTCAACAGGCATATAGCAGCGGCCCTGGGCCTGACGCACGACTGGAAAGTGGCAATCGTCGGCGCCGGAAACCTGGGTAAGGCGCTGGCCCGGTACGGTGGCTTCGAATCCCGGGGCTTCGATATTGTGGCGATCTTCGATGCGGACCAGATGGTGGTGGGCAGCGAAGTGGGCTGGCTGCGGGTCAGCGACGCCGCCGACCTGGAGCCGGTACTGCAACGCACGGGCGCGAACATGGTAGTGCTGGCCCTGCCGGCCGCCGTTGCACAGGACGTCTGCGAGCGGGTGATTGCCGCCGGGGTGCGAAGCATTCTCAGTTTTGCCCCGGTAATGCTGCAGGTTCCGCCGGGGGTCAACCTGAGAAAAGTGGATATGGCCACCGAACTGCAGATCCTCGCCTACCACGCACAAAGGGCGCAGGACCCGGAGGTTGCTGGCTAGTTAAAGTCAGCCCGTCCGGCTCCCGCGCCCCTTGCGCCGTTGCCCGGCTAGTAGCTGGTGCGCGCTAGTTCGGTCCGCCCGGCTGCCCGTAGGGGTTGGCGAACGGCTGCTGCTTGCTGAAGTACGGGGCCTTTGCCGGCAAGTACAACATCACGATGCCGGCGATGCCCAGCAGGACTGCCAGGGTACCGATGCTGAGCGGGAAGAGGCTGAACAGGGAGAGGGCAGCGAAGACGGTGCCCAGGATCCTGGCCCAGTTTTTGCCTTTGCGCACGTTCAAGGCCACGAGGGCATAGAGCCCGGCGCTGATCACTGCGAAGACCACGATGCTGCCCACCAGGGCGCCCCTGAGGTCTTCGAACCGGATATCAGCCCCGCTGGCAGACATCTGCTGTTCAAACATGGCCCGCGTTCCGGGAGTGTCCAGGGTGCCGACCGCCAGCAGCAGGGAGATGATCCACACCGCGCCCGATGCGACGATGAGCCAGAAAGCGGTGTTGACCAGCTGCGGCATGGCGGGTTTGGCCTGCAGCTGCCCGGAGGGGTACTGGGCATAGGGGGACTGGTTGTACTGCGGCTGGTTGTACTGCGGCTGTCCATACGGCGGCGGGTTCTGGCCGTACTGCGGGGCCTGCGGGGAGTTTTGGCCGTACTGCGGGGCAGCCTGCTGGCCGTAGGGCGGTGCCGAGGGCGCCTGGCCATACTCCGGAGCGGCAGGCGACACCTGGCCGTACTGCGGGGCGGAGGGCGGCTGCTGGCCGTGCTGGGGATCGTTCTGGCCGTAGTGGGGCGCCGGCTGTTCGCCGGGGGCGGGGGAGTCCGGGTTTGACGGCGGGACGGGCGGGATACTCATGGGCGTTCCTTTGCATGGCACTCTGGTTCGGATACCGGAAACAGATTCCTGCCCTGCCCCCAGCCTGGATTCCTCCCACCGTACCGCGGGCCGGTGCCCGCGCGGATCATTCTCGAGGCGTATTCTCTGCGCGTGGCCGGCCCGTCACCGGGCCGTCACCTGGCCGTGGCCGGGCCGTCAACGGGCCGTCGCCGGGGCTCTCCGGCATGGCGAACCCCGGAAGCTCCGGTTAGCAGTCCCGACCCGGAGGCCATGGGGTGGGTGCCGCCCAAACGCGGCCGATTCGACAAAGCCCCGGCCGCCGACTTAACGCAACACCCCGCTCCGTCACGGGGATGAAGCGGGGTGTAAGCGGCCGGCGCCGGAGCCGGCCGGCCGGTGGTTAGCTGCCGGCTAGGCTGCGGGGGCGATGAAGGCCAGTTCGAGGTTGACGGCCACCTTGTCACTGACGAGGACACCGCCGGCTTCGAGGACCGCGTTCCAGGTCAGGCCGAAGTCCTTGCGGCTGATTGTGGTTTCTGCGGACAGGCCGGCGCGGGTCATGCCGAAGGGGTCGACGGCAACGCCGTTGAACTCGGTCGCCAGGGCCACGGGGCGGGTGACACCCTTGATGGTGAGCTCGCCCTGGAGTTCATAGCTGTCGCCCTTGGGCACGATGCCGGTGGAAACGAAGGAGATTTCCGGGAACTTCTCGACGTCGAAGAAGTCTTCGCCGCGCACGTGGCCGTCGCGGTTTGCGTCGCCGGAGTCGAAGCTGGCGGTCTTGATCGTGGCGTGGACCGTGGACTCGGCCACGTTCTCGGCGAGGCCAAGGGTGGCCTCCGCATCCTTGAACTGGCCGCGGACCTTGCTGATGCCGGCGTGGCGGACGGTGAAGGCAATCTCGCTGTGCGAGTTGTCAAGGGTCCAGGTGCCGGTGGTGACGTTAGTGGGAAGTGCCATGGTGTTTCTCCTTGAGTCGGGTGGGTCGTACGGTAGGTCTGATCGTCAGCTGAAACTTCATTGGTTGAAGTCTCAACTAAGCGCTGCACCCAGTATAAACATGCATTTGCATCTTTTATTCCAACCCCGGGGAACATTTCTGAAAACTCTTGAGTTCTACTTCTTGTAGAAGATTTCGTCATTAGCCCTGCCCTTTGAGAAACTGGTACACATGCCCCAAGCCACTGTCCATTTGCTCCGCCACGGCGAGGTCTACAACCCCGAGGGCGTCCTGTACGGCAGGCTGCCCGAATTCCACCTCTCCGATCTTGGCCGGGAGATGGCCCGGACGCTCGCTGACCACTTCCGTGCCAGCTCTGCCCAGGGGGCAAAGATCGTCCACCTCGCCGCCTCGCCGCTGACCCGCGCCCAGGAAACGGCGCAGCCCATCGCCGAGGCGCTAAACCTCGACATCACCACCGAGGCGCGGATTATCGAGGCGGCCAATTATTTCGAGGGCCTCCACGTCGACAAGGCGGAGATCCTCAAGCCGAAGCACTGGCCGATGCTGCGCAACCCGTTCCGGCCCTCCTGGGGCGAGTCCTATAAGGACCAGTCGGCCCGGGTTATGGCCGCAGTACAGGACGCCCGGCTCCGCGCCATCGAACTCGGTGGAACGGGCGCAGAGGCCATCCTCGTCAGCCACCAGCTGCCCATCTGGGCCACCCGGCTCAGCGCCGAGGGTAAACCGCTCTGGCATGATCCGCGCAAACGTGAATGCACCCTGACTTCGGTCACCTCGTTGGTTTTCGGCGACGCCGGGAACCTCCTGCGGGTCGAGTACAGCGAACCCGCGGCAGCCCTTCTTCCCGGTGCCTCCAGCACCCCTGGAGCTTGAGCATGAACCGAAACCACACGGCCGCGTCGCCCGTGAGCCGCCGCAACGTCCTGACGGCCGGCGGCGCGGCGCTCGCCGTCGTGCTGGGACTCTCCGGCTGCGCGCAGGAGGACGCCCTGGCCCAGCAGGCCAGGGCGGGCGACAACAAGAACTACGTGGCCGGCGACGGGTCGGTCACGGAATTCGCGGCCGCCGACCGCAAGAACCCCGTTGCCATCAAGGGCACACTCTTCGACGGTACCGAGGTAACGGCAGAGGCCTTCCCCGGGCAGGTCACCGTGCTCAACTTCTGGTTCGCGGCCTGCGCTCCGTGCCGGGTCGAGGCGCCCGCGCTCGAAGAGCTGCATCAGGAGTTCAAGAGCCAGGGCGTTCAGTTCTTCGGGGTCAACCTCCGGGACGAGAAGGCCACCGCGGACGCCTTCGACAAGACGTTTAACCTGAGCTACCCGAGTTTTAATGACAAAGACGGCGCTGTGCTCCTGGCCGTGTCCGGTCTGGTCCCCCCGGGAGCCGTGCCCACCACTCTTGTGCTCGACAAACAGGGCCGCGTGGCGTCCCGTGTGCTTGGCGAGATCCAAAAGGGCACCCTCAAGTCCCTTATCGCCGCTGCCGTGGCCGAGTAGCGGGCAGGAGCACTGTGAACAGCCCCTTCGCTGAAGCCATCCTGAGCGGTTCACTGCTGCTTGCCATCCCGGTGGCGCTGCTGGCCGGCTTTGTCTCTTTCCTTTCCCCGTGTGTGCTTCCGCTGGTCCCCGGTTATCTGGGCTACGTCACGGGACTGACCGGCGTTGACCTGCAGAAGCAGAGGCGCGGCCGCATGCTGGCGGGGATCGGGCTCTTTGTCCTGGGTTTCTCGGTGGTCTTTGTCCTGCTCGGCGGGGCGTTCGGCCAGCTGGGGACGCTGATCACCGGAACCCAGAATGCCTGGATCACCCAGGTGCTGGGCCTCCTAGTGGTCGTTATGGGTGTGGTGTTTATGGGTGGCTTCGGCTGGCTCCAACGCGACGCCAAGATCCAATCGAAACCGCCGGCCGGGCTGTGGGGCGCGCCGCTGCTGGGCATCACCTTCGGCCTCGGCTGGGCACCGTGCATCGGCCCCACCTACTCCGCGGTCCAGCTGCTGAGCCTCTCCGGTGGTTCCTCGGCGGCCAAGGGAGCCTTCCTGGCGTTCGTCTACAGCCTGGGCCTGGGGATCCCCTTCCTGCTGATCGCGCTGGCGGTGCGCCGGGGCGTTGGCGTGATGTCCTTCTTCCGCAGGCACCGGCTCGCCATCCAGCGCATCGGCGGCGCAATCCTGGTGGGCCTTGGCCTGCTGATGGCAAGCGGCGTATGGGGGCACTGGGTTTCCGAGTTGCAGTACTGGTTCCAAACCGATGTGAAATTGCCGATCTGATGAGCGAGCGAGTGAACGTAGAGAAGAAGTCCCCGCCCCCCGGCACCACGCCCGAGGGCCCCGAACCCGATGCCGCCGCGGGCGGGAAGCCGGGAAAGCGCGGTGCTTCCGGCACCGGCGGTCCGGTGGCGAGCGCCAAGACCGAAGCAGTCCTGCCCACGCTGGGCGCGTTGGGCATGCTCCGCTGGGCCTGGACCCAGCTGACCAGCATGCGCACGGCGTTGTTCCTGCTGCTGATGCTGGCAGTGGCGGCCGTTCCCGGTTCGCTCTTCCCGCAGCGGCCCGCCAACCCTTCGACCGTGACCCAGTACATCAAGGACCACCCGGATTACGGCAAGGTCCTCGATACGTTGCAGCTGTACGACGTGTACTCCTCGGCATGGTTCTCCGCGATCTATATCCTGCTCTTCGTTTCCCTGATCGGTTGCGTCGTCCCGCGCGCCATCGCGCACTACAAGGCCATGCGGTCCCAGCCGCCGCGGACGCCCGCACGGCTGTCCCGGCTGCCGGAGTACGGCACGCTCGTGATTCCCGCCGACGCCGGAATCCCGGCGTCGGGCGCAATATCCGACGCCGCCGGGCTGCTGGCGAAACGCGGCTACCGCGTCGATGTGCGCGACCGCGACGGCGCCCGTCCCTCGCTGGGTGCCGAGCGCGGCTTCCTGCGCGAAGTCGGGAACCTGCTGTTCCACACCTCGCTGATCGGCGTGCTGGTTTCCGTTGCGATTGGCGGGCTGTTCGGCTACAGCGGCCAGCGGATCCTGGTGGAGGGCGACACCTTCGTGAACACCCTTGTCGGCTACGACCAGTTCACCCCCGGCACCAACTTCCAGAGCGGCCAGCTGCAGCCCTACTCGGTGCAGTTGGATAAATTCCAGATCACTTTTGACCGCGAATCCAAGGGCAAGTTCGGCCAGCCGATCGACTTCACGGCCGACGTGACCACCAAGGAGACCCCCGATGCACCCGCCAAGAAAGAGGTGCTGAAGGTCAATGACCCGCTGAGCCTGGGCGGCACCAGCATGTACCTGACGGGCAATGGTTACGCCCCGGTGGTGACTGTCCGCGACGGCGCCGGGAACGTCGCGATGCAGGGCCCGGTGGTGGCCAAGCTGCAGGGCGAAAATTACTACTCATCGGTGGTGATCAAGGTCCCCGATGCCAAGCCGGATCAGCTGGCTTTCGCCGGCTTTTTCCTGCCCACGGCCTTCGTGACCGATGCGGGCGTCTCCTTCAGCGGCGATCCCGAGCTGATCAACCCGCAGCTGACCCTGAACTCCTACTTCGGCGACCTGGGACTCAACGACGGAGCGCCGCAAAACGTCTTCGAACTCGATGTCAAAAAGCTGACTCCGCTCAACGCCCGGAATCTGCCGACAAAGGGCATCGTCCTCACCCCGGGAACCACGCACACCCTGCCGGACGGCAAGGGCACCATCAGCTTCGACGGCGTGAAGCGCTATGTCGGCGTCGACATTCACCATAATCCCGGCCAGCTGTACGCCCTGATCTTCGCGCTCCTGGCAGTGGCGGGCCTGGTGACGTCGCTTTACGTGAACCGCCGCCGCGTCTGGGTCCGGGTTGGTTCGCACGAGGACGGCCGCACCATGGTCGAATACGGCCTCCTGGCCCGGGGCGAAGACCACCGGCTGGCCGGGGAAGCCGCCGCGATCCGCAAGCTGCTCGCCGGGGCCTGGGATCTCGGCGGCGACGGGGCAGATTCCCAGCCTGTTCCCAGCGCAACGGCGGATAATGGCCGGGCGGCCACCGGCGCGGGCGCCGACGCTGACACACAGACCTTTACGGAACAACCCGCAACCGACGTCATCCAGTCCACAGCAGGCTCTCCTGAGTCAAAGAAGGATCAGTAATGTTCCCCATCAACGAAACCATGGGCCAGTACAGCGAGCTGTTTATGCTCCTCGCAGCCGGCACGTACACGGTGGCATTTATCGCCTTCGCGTGGGACCTGGCCAAGAGCAGCAAAACACTTCGCGCGGTGGACCTGAAGGCCGCTGAACTCTCGGCCGCCGAAGCGGCGCGCGTACCCGTTGCCGCCGGCGTAGGCGCCTCCAGCGCCGGCGTGGACCGGGCAGATGCCGACGTGGCCGGGCCGATCGGCCGGGCTGAGCGCCCGACCTCGAACGTCTCCGGTGCTGCAGCCGGGAACGCGGCGGGCATCGGCGGAACCGCGGACGGGGCGATGCGCTATTCTGCCGAACGCCGGGCACCTGCCCGGGTCGCCGTCGCCTTGACCGTGTTGGGCGTCGCCATTCACGCCGCCGGTGTCCTCACGAGGGCGCTCGGTTCCGGCCGGGTGCCATGGGGCAACATGTATGAGTTCCTGACCACGGGCGCATTCGTGGCCGTCGCCGTGTTCCTGGTGGTCCTGATCCGCCGCGACCTGCGCTTCCTGGGCACCTTCGTGGTGGGCCTGGCGATCATTATGCTCGTGGCTGCCTCCGTGGCCTACTGGACGCCGGTGGGGCACCTCGTTCCGGCACTGCAGAGCTACTGGCTGCTTATCCACGTGTCCATCGCGGTGATGTCCTCGGCGCTGTTCACGCTGACGTTCGCGATGTCGGCACTCCAGCTGGTCCAGACGCACCGGCAAAAGTCCATTGCCGCAGGCGGCCGGGACAAGCTGGGGTTTATGCGCCTGGTGCCCTCGGCGCTGAGCCTTGAAAACCTCTCCTACCGGATCAACGCCATCGCCTTCGTCGGCTGGACCTTTACGCTGATGTTCGGGGCCATTTGGGCCGAGAAGGCCTGGGGCCGGTTCTGGGGCTGGGACACCAAGGAAGTTTGGACCTTCGTGATCTGGGTGGTCTACGCCGGCTACCTGCACGCCCGTGCCACCCGTGGCTGGACCGGCACGCGCGCGGCCTGGCTGTCGATTGTCGGTTACCTGTGTGTGGTCTTCAACTTCACGATCGTGAACCAGTTCTTCAACGGCCTGCACTCCTACTCCGGGCTCTAGCCCGCCCGCCGGCCCGCCCGCCGGCCCGCCCGCCGGCCCGCCCGCCGGCCCGCCCGCCGGACCAAATGGTGCCGGGCCAGGGCTTTACGGATGTGCCAGGGATGGCCGCTGTGCCAACCGGCATGGCGGCCATCTTTGTCAGCGCCGCCCGCACCCTGGCAGCGGCGGAAGTTGTCACGCCGGCGCCGGATTGGAGTGGCCGTGACGGATTAGAAGCAGCCTGGGCCCGGTCTCGTTGGGCCCGGACTATTTGACTTCGTCGGTACCCTGCGGGTCGCTGCTGCCGTGGGCCTCGCCGGACCCGGAGCCGCGTGCGCCCTTGCCGTCATCGTCGGTGCGCTCTTTGGCGTCCAGTTCGGCTTTTAGCTTCCTGAGCCGCTCTGCTTCGGCCTGGCTGCGGCGGCGGAGCTCGAGGTTGCGCAGAAAATCCGGGTCGTCGTCGGGCGCGCTGGTGTGGCTGTAGGCGGCGCGCACGGGGGCGGTGCCGCGGGGCCGGCCGATGAGGAACCACAGGATGGCGCCAATGACCGGGAGGACGATCTGCACCACAACCCAGGCCGGCTTCGAGATGCCTTTGGTCTGGCGGGGATCAGTGCGGATCACATCGACAAGTCCATAGACGAATACGACGAGAACAGCGACAACGACCACTACACGGAGCATGTAAACAGTCTAGTCGCCGCCGGCGCTCCCGGCGCTCCCGGCGCTTCCCGGCCCACACCACAGAACGCCGGCTGCGGCCCCGGTGGGGTGGGGCCGCTTCCGGCGGCTAAACTGGGACCGTGGCCTTCCTGAAATACTCCCTGATCCGTCTGGTGCTGTTCGCACCGTTGTTCGCCCTGTTCCTCTACCTGCGGCTTGGTGTGCTGCTCGCGGCCCTGTGCGCCGGCATGATGGCCTTCGCGGTGAGCTACCTGTTTTTCCAGAAGCAGCGCGCTGCCGCCACCGCCTCGCTCCACAGCCGCTTCTCCGGAAAGGCGAAGCCGCTGCGCAGCGCCGGCGAAGTGGCGGACGCCGACGCCGAAGACCGGCTCGTCGACGAACACCCGGACGTAACGGTGCGTACGGACAGCCGGCCCAAGGACTCCTAGGCCCCTGGCGGCTGCCGACACCGCCGGTCAGGTCCCGGCCGTGGACGGTGGCTTAGAACCCGCGGCTGAGGATCAGGCCCAACGAGAACAGCACCGCATAGCCGAGGTTGATCAGGCCCGTCTGCTTGAGCACCGGAATCAGGCTCTTGCGGCGCCGGCCGGCGATCATAAGCCAGGACGGCATCAGGCTTGCCGGGATCAGCAGCAGCACGATCAGCATCCACGGCCGGGCCGGGGCCAGCACAATCGGCAGCAGGATGGCGACGGCGAGCATCAGCACGTAGCTTTCGCGGGCATGCTTGTCGCCCAGCCGCACGGCGAGGGTTTTCTTCCCGGCTTTCCGGTCCGTGGGGATGTCGCGGACGTTGTTGGCCATCAGCAGCGCGACGGCGATGAGTCCGGTGCCAATCGCACCGATGACCGCGGGCAAGCTGATCTGCGCGGCCTGCGTGTAGGTGGTGCCCAGCGTGGCGACGAGGCCGAAGAACACAAAGACGAACAAATCCCCCAGTCCGAGGTAGCCGTACGGGTTCTTCCCGCCGGTGTAGCCCCACGCTGCCAGGACGCAACCCACACCGACCAGGATCAGCCACCACGCCTGCGAGAGGATGACCAGGGCCAGCCCGAACACCATCGCCAGCCCGAAGGCGGCGAACGCGGCGTACTTGACGTGCGCGGGCATCGCGGCGCCGGAGCCGACCAGCCGAAGCGGGCCCACCCGGTCCTCGTCAGTGCCGCGGATGCCGTCCGAATAGTCGTTGGCATAGTTCACGCCGATTTGCAGCAGCAGGGCCACCAGCGCCGCCAGGACGGCGTTGACGGGACGAAACGCGTTCAAGGCGTACGCGGCAGCGGTCCCGATCAGGACAGGCGCAATAGCGGCCGGCAGGGTGCGCAGTCGGGCGCCTTGGATCCATTGAGCGGCTGTAGCCACGTGTCAGTACCTCGTGTTGGTTTGGCGGTGCCGGGAGTGCCCGGCTTGTCTATTTTCCCTGATGCAGCTCCGAGAGCCGAACCGACATGGCAAGACGGTCAGGTTTCCCGTTGGGCAGCAGCAGCAGTTCAGCGGCGGCAAGGACGGTTTTTGGCGCCAGCGTGCCCAGCGCCGCGGCCCATCGGGATCCTGCGGCGAAGTTGGCGAAGCCCTGCGGGCTGGTGTCCGCCACCGCCACGAAGGCGGCGAGGGCCTGGCCCCACTCGGCCGAGGGGACCCCGGCCACAAACGCGGCCCGCACGCCGTCGAGTTTCTCCAGTTCCGCCTGCACATGGGCGGCGGAAACCTTCACCCCGCCGGTGATAACAACGTCGTCGGCCCGCCCCAGGATCCGCAGCTTCCCGTCGCCGTCCAGCTCGCCAAGATCGTTGGTCCGGTACCAGCGGACGCCGTTGTCCGCCACGAATGCCGCCGCATCGAGTTCAGGGGCGCCCAGGTAGCCGGCTGCAATGGTTGCCCCGCCGAGCAGGACCCGCCCGTCCTCCGCAACGCGGACCAAGACGCCTTCCAGCGGGACGCCGTCGTACACGCAGCCGCCGCAGGTCTCGGCCGAACCGTAGGTGGTCACCACCTGCAGGCCGGCGTTACGGGCTGCGGCAAGCAGCGCCGGGGGCACCGGTCCGCCGCCGAGCAGGATTCCGTTGAACCGGCGGAGCGCTGCGAGGGTGTCAGCCGACGGCGCGTCCAGCAGCCGCTGCAGCTGGGTCGGCACCAGCGAGGTGAACCGCTTCTGATCGGTGAGCTCGGCCGCTGCGGCTGTGAAGGCCTCCGGTGTAAAACCTCCGCTGAGGTCCATCGCCCACGGCCGGGTTCCGGCAAAGAGCGAACGGACCAGCACCTGCACGCCGGCCACATATTGCACGGGCAGGGCGAGCAGCCACTGGCCTTCGCCCTTGAGCGCCAACGCGGTGGCCATCGAGGAGGCAGCCAGCGCGTCAACGGTCAGCACTGTAGCCTTCGGCACGCCGGTGGATCCGGAGGTTCGCACCACAACGGCGGCGTCTTCGATGCCGGGCGTTTCGGGGAAGGCCAGCACCGGGGACCCGTCGGGCCCGTCGGCGAGCTCGACGGCGGGTCCCTCCCCGTGGAGGGCCGCGGCCAGCGCCGCAAGGGCGGCTTCGATGTTGACAGCTCCGGAAGTCACGACGGCCGCCTTAGAAGTAGTAGGGGAAGCTGGACCAGTCCGGATCGCGCTTTTGCAGGAAGGCTTCCTTGCCCTCCACGGCCTCGTCGGTCATGTAGGCAAGCCGCGTCGCCTCGCCGGCGAAGACCTGCTGGCCTGCGAGGCCATCGTCGGCCAGATTGAAGGCAAACTTGAGCATCCGGAGGGCCTGCGGCGACTGCCTGGCAATGTCGGCGGCGTATTCCAGCGCCACATCCTCAAGCCGTGCGTGATCCACGGCCTCGTTCACCGCGCCCATCCGGACCATGTCCTCTGCGGAATATTCGCGGGCCAGGAAGAAGATTTCGCGGGCGGCCTTCTGGCCGATCTGGCGGGCCAGCAGCGCGGAGCCGTAGCCGGCGTCGAAGCTGCCGACCGTGGCATCGGTCTGCTTGAATTTGCCGTGTTCGCGGGAAGCGATGGTCAGGTCTGAAACGACATGCAGGGAATGCCCGCCGCCGGCGGCCCAGCCGTTGACAACGGCAATGACAACCTTGGGCATGGTGCGCATGAGCCGCTGGACCTCAAGGATATGCAGCCGGCCGGCGCGCGCCGGGTCGATGGTTTCGGTGGTCTCGCCGTCTGCGTACCGGTAGCCGTCGCGGCCGCGGATCCGCTGGTCACCGCCGGAGCAGAACGAGTGGCCGCCGTCTTTGGCGGAGGGGCCGTTGCCGGTCAGCAGCACAGTGGCCACATCCGGGCTCATCCGGGCGTGGTCCATGGCGCGGTAGAGCTCATCGACAGTGCCGGGGCGGAAGGCGTTACGGACCTCGGGCCGGTTGAACGCGATACGCACCGTCGGCAGGTCCCGGACCACGGCACCGTCCGCGGAGCGCTCCACCTGCCGGTGGTAGGTCATGTCCTGGAAATCGTCGAAGCCGGACACGGTGCGCCAGCGGGTGGGGTCAAAGACGTCGGATACCTTGGCGGGGATTTGGTTGCTCACAGTCAGAGTCTAGTAATCGCCTCAGCTGATGCAGAACTCGTTGCCTTCAGGGTCCGCCATGGTGTGCCAGGAATGCGGTCCTTCGCTGGCGGTCCAAAGGAAGCTGGCGCCGCGGGCTTCCAATGCGGTGCGGAACGTGTCCTTGTCGGCGCCGGCCAGGTTAACGTCCCAGTGGATCCGGTTTTTGACTGTCTTTTCCTCCGGGGCCGTCTGGAAGAGGATGCGGCGGGCAGGGGCTGTGGCGTCGAGTTCCTCAGGCGGGCGGATGGCGGCACCGTCACGCCAAACGAGCTTGCCGTGGTGGACCTTGGTCTCCGCCTCGGTGGCGAAGCCCTGCTCGATCATGGAGCGGATGAAGCCCTCGTCCTGCGGCTCCACCGCCCACGCGAGGGTCTCGGCCCACCAGCCGGCCAGCTCATGCGGGTTCCGGCAGTCGACTGCGATCTGAATGTTGAGTGTCATGGAATGAAACTACGACGTCGGGACGCGCAGCGGTAGGGCCCGGACCACGCCAGCTGCGCGAGTTGACACCTCGTGGCAGTGTGTGTGCCCGCGACTGCCTTGATCTGCACTTTCGACGGCGGTACGGACCCGCAGCGCTGCTGCCTGCGGCTAGCCCTGGACCTTCTGGAGCTGCTCCATCACATCCGGCGGGATGGCGTAGAGGAAAATGACCGCGAGCAGGTTCTTCGACGCGTGGACAAAGTAGGAGAACATCACATTTTTGCCGGTCCAGACGTAGACGAATACCAGGACGGCGCCCATCGCGAGATACGGCATCAGGACCGGGAGGGCCAGCGCCTCCTGGCCAATGATATGCAGGGCCGCAAAGAACACAACTGACAAGCCGGCGCACACCCAGACGTTGACCCTGCGGCTGAGCTTGCCGATCAGCAGGTGGCGGAAGATGTACTCCTCCACAAACGGACCCACGATCACCAGCAGCGGCACCATCAGCCAGGCCGGCACCTGCTGCATCAGCGCCTGCAGGCCCGCCTGGTTGGCGGACGTCTGCGGCGGGCCGGTTACGGCGACGAGAATCGCGGTGAGAATCATCATCGCCACCACGGCGAGAGGGACCATCAGCAGGCTGAACCACGGCCGGGTGGCGAGGACCCTGAGGTCCCGAGCGGCGATGCGCCGGACGGCGGCCAGTGCCAGGATGCCGATCCCGCCGTAGAAGATCAGGTTCACCGAGTACGACGCCACCGCCGGGTTCGGCGAGAGCCGCAGCATCAGCGGCGCCAGCAGTGAGCCGAACACGGCAAAAAATCCGGCGACGGCGACGTAGAGGCCGGCCGTGAGGTAGTCGAGCCGCGAGAACCTGTACAGTTCCGGCCGCGGTGTTGGTGTGCGAAGAGCGGTGCCCATGCCTCCAGCCTAGCGCCACGGCCTGCCTGCTGACCGACCGGTACTTCCGCCGGCGCCGCAGTACCTCAGTAACCGCCGACGGTGTCATACTTGACGACTCAAGCCGCCGCCGGGCTGGCCGTGCACCTACTTGCGAGGACTCCTTGAGCGAACATCTCCGCCTTTCGGGCGTATCCCATGGTTACGGGGACCGCCAGCTTTTCGCCGGCGTCGACATTGCCATCAGCGCCGGTGAACATGTGGCAATCGTCGGCGAAAACGGCGCGGGCAAATCCACGCTGCTCCGGATTTTGGCCGGGCTCGAGGCCCCGGACGAGGGCACCGCCGTCAGCCAGGGCCGCGTGGGCTAC
The DNA here is from genome assembly GCF_029960715.1 of Arthrobacter sp. AL05. NCBI lineage: Bacteria > Bacillati > Actinomycetota > Actinomycetes > Micrococcales > Micrococcaceae > Arthrobacter > Arthrobacter sp. AL05. The sequence goes on along the minus strand of NZ_JASBRC010000001.1, from coordinate 142,743 downwards.
CTTGCCCAAACCCTGGGCCTGCCTGATGCGTTCACCGTGTCCAACGCGATCGATGCCGCGCTGGAATCCCTCCGCGAAATGGAGGCCGAGCTGGAGCGCCTGGAAGACGGGCTGGCCGGAGCGGAAGCAGGCGAACTGGAGCGCTACGGAAACCTGCAGACGCAGTACCAGTTGCGGGAAGGCTACGCCGCGGAATCCCGGGTAGAGGCGGCGCTGGACCGACTTGGCCTCGGCGGTCTGGGCCGGACGCGGACCCTGGGCTCGCTCTCCGGCGGGGAGCAGGAACGCGTGGCGCTGGCCTGCGTGCTGGCCGATCCCGCGGACATCCTCCTCCTGGACGAACCCACCAACCACCTCGACGCCAGCGGCACGGCCTGGCTGGAGGCGCGGCTGGCCGCGCACCGAGGAACCGTGGTGGTGGTCTCCCACGACCGCGTCCTGTTGCGCAAAGTAGCGTCAACAGTGATTGAAGTAGATGCCGAACGCCTTACGGTCAACCGGTACGGCAACGGCTACGAAGGCTATCTGCGGGAGAAGTCGGCCGAGCGCCAGCGCTGGGCGCAGCAGTACCACGGGTGGCTGGACTCGATGGCGGCCGAGCGGCTCCAGGCGGACACCGTCGCGGGGACGATGGGCTACGCCCGCCAGCGCGACAATGACAAAATGGGGTTCGACTTCAAAGCCGGCACGTGGCAAAAGGCAGCCACCAGCAAGGTCCGCAATGCCCAGGAGCGTCTCCGCCGGCTGGAGGCAAACCCCATCGACCGTCCGCCGGTGCCCCTGAAACTGGCAACGAACCTTCGGGCGGACGTTGCGGCGGGTCCCGCCCTTGAAGCGACGGGAGTGACGGTACCGGGCCGCCTGGAACCGACGGACCTCCGGGTGGAGGCGGGCCAGAAGATCCTCATTACCGGTCCCAATGGCGCCGGCAAGTCCACGCTGCTCGCCGTCCTGGCGGGCACGCTGGAACCGGCCACAGGCACCGTAGTGCGGCACGGCCGGATCGGATACCTGCAGCAGGAACTGGAGCTCCCGCAGCACCCCGGGATGCGTCTCCTGCCCGCTTTCGCCGCGGGCCTGGGCGGCAACATCGATGAGCACGCCGAGGCGCTGCTGCGGCTCGGGCTTTTCCGCACCAGCGAATTCCACGTCCCGGTGGGGAGCCTTTCCGCAGGGCAACAACGCAGGCTGGCGCTCGCCCGCCTGCTCCTGGGCGGGTATGGAACGATGCTCGTGGATGAGCCCACCAACCACCTGGCGCCCGTGCTGGTGGAACAGCTCGAAGCGGCTCTTTCGGACTTCGCCGGGACGCTGATCCTGGTCAGCCACGACCGCGCCCTGGGGGAGTGGTTCAGCACGTGCTCCGGTCACGACACCGGGCGGGGCGCCGGAGCCGGAAACTGGCTCCGGTACGGGATGCGGGATGGCGCCCTGGTCTGATGGACGGATCCTTGGGGATTCAGCGGATGATAATCGAAGATTATTCGGGATTACAGCAGTAATGAGGTCGATAATTAGTACAAGTGCCTGCCCGGTGTTGTTCCCGTCACGGTTTGGTCTCAAATGCCAGTAGAATAGACGAGCCGCGCGAGCTTCGACCTTGTGAGGTTCGGTACACGTCTTGGCCCCTGTTGGGGGTCGGGGCCCGTTCATTTGTGTATGCGAACCCGCTGTCCCTGTCCCGGCCTTACAACGAACTGCAAGGAAACAGCTGTGCCATCAACTACCCCCACAGAACTTAAGAACCCCGAGGCGCAATCCGCCGTCGTCGACTCAACTCTCAGCGCCGAGGGCTACAAGAAGTCGCTCAGCGGCCGCCAGGTCACCATGATCGCGATGGGCGGCGCCATTGGCGTCGGACTCTTTATGGGCGCCGGCGGGCGGCTGGCCTCCACCGGTCCGTCGCTCATTTTCTCCTACGCCTTGGCCGGCGTCATCGCGTACCTGCTGATGCGCGCCCTGGGCGAGCTGATCATGTACCGCCAGACGTCAGGCTCGTTCGTCAGCTATGCCGGTGAAATGTTCGGCAAAAAGGGCGCTTATGTCTCCGGCTGGATGTACTTCATCAACTGGGCCATGACCGGCATTGCCGAGCTCATCGCGATCGGACTGTACTTCCAGTTCTTTTTCCCGAACGTGCCGGTTGAACTGTCCGCCATCGCAGCGCTGTTGCTGCTAGTCGGCGTCAACCTCCTGAGTGTCAAGGCGTTCGGCGAATTCGAATTCTGGGCCTCCGTCCTCAAGGTCGGTGCGATCCTCATCTTCTTGGCCGTCGGTACTTTTATGGTGATCACCAACGCCCAGGTGGGCGACGGCAACGCCTCGGTCAGCAACCTGTTCGCCGCTGAGGGGGGCATGTTCCCCAAGGGCGGGCTCGTGATGATCCTGGTGCTGAACGCGGTGATCTTCGCCTACAACGGCATTGAGCTCGTTGGCGTCACTGCCGGTGAAATGCAGGATCCGGCCAAAGAAGTGCCCAAGGCCATCCGCGCTGTTGTCTTCCGGATCGTGGTGTTCTACGTCGGTTCCGTGACGCTGCTGGCCATGCTGCTGCCGTCGGACCAGTACGTTGCCGGCACCTCGCCGTTTGTCACAGTGTTCGGCCAGATGGGCCTCGGCTGGATGGGCGATGTGATGAACATGATTGTCATCACCGCCGCCCTCTCCTCGTGCAACTCGGGCCTGTACTCGATCGGCCGGATTTTCCGGACCATGGCCAACAACGGGCATGCTCCGCAGTGGCTGACCAGGATGTCCAAGAGCCACGTGCCGTACGCCGCCATCCTGGCCATCGGCGGCGTTTACCTAGTCGGGATCCTGCTTAATATCTGGCTCGGCGGCTCGTATGCCTTTGACCTGGCGCTGAACTCGGCCTCGGTCGGTGTGATCTTCACCTGGGCTGCCATCTTCGCCAGCCAGATAGCGCTGCGGAAAACCAAGGGCAAGGTCTCCTCCCTGCCGGCGCCCGGCGGAGTCTGGGCCAGCTGGGCAGGCTTGATTGCCCTGCTGCTTATCACGGTGCTGATCGGCTTCGACACCATGACCAGCAAGGGCGGCGAAGTCTTCCACCTTGGTCTTTGGACATTGGCGACCATCCCGTTCTTCGCACTCCTGCTGTGGCTCGGCTGGCAGAAGGTCAAGGACAACGAACCGAAGAACGCGCTCTTCAACTAGCCTTCCGGGCAAGTGCGCAGGCGACGGCGGTCCTCCGGTGAGGGGCCGCCGTCGTTCGTTTAAGCTGCGGCGGCGCGAGTGGCACCAGAGCCCTGGGCCGGCACAAAAAAGCGGCGGTGGACATCCCCCAAAGGAATGTCCACCGCCGCCTTTTGTACGGACTAATCCTTCTTGAAGGCGTCCTTGACGTTTTCGCCGACCTTCTTTGCGTCGGCTGCGACCTGGTCCTTCTGGCCCTCGGCACGCATTTCGTCGTTGTTGGTGGCGTTGCCCGCAGCTTCCTTGGCCTTGCCGCCGAGGTGCTGTGCTTCGTTCTGAACCTTGTCGCCGATACCCATGGTGTAAACCACCTCTCGTTTCCGGTTGAAATACAACGTCTCCCCACCATAACACAAAGCATGCTTAGTAATTCAAGGGCCCGGCCGCGAACGAGGGATGAAATGCGCACCGGAGCCGGGCTAGGCTCGATGCCATGGACCACACAACCAGCCTGACCCAGCATGTCAACGCGTCGACGGACAAGGTATGGGCCGTCATTTCCGACATCCCCGGTTCGGCCGCGACACTTTCCGGCATCACCTCGATCCAGATGCTCTCGCAAGGCCCCTACAGCGAGGGGACGCGCTGGAAAGAAACCCGCACCATGATGGGGCGGGCGGAAACGGTGGAAATGTGGGTGGCCCGGGCCGATCCGCCCCGGAGCACAACGGTGAAGGCCGTGCAGGGACCGACGGAGTACACCACACGCTTTACGCTTGCCGAGCGCGACGGCGGCACGGACCTGACGCTGACGTTTAGCGCCGATGTGCTGAACCCTTCCCGGATGACCGGGCTGTTAATGGCACTTTTTGGAAAGCTGGGGATGCGCATCACCCGAAAGGCGCTCGCCAAGGACCTGGCAGAAATCGCGGCCAAGGCCGAGTCGCTCTGATGGGGCGCAGCGCCGGGACGCCCCCGCCGCCCAAGGTGACGGCGCCGCGGCTCAGTCCGGTCCGGCTGACGGACCTCAAGGACGACCCGTCGCCGGCACTGCGTTCCGGTGAGCGCTACGACGGCGTCCGGTACGGCAAGTTATCCGCCGACGGCTTGGAACTCGGCGGCACCGACTTTGCCGAGTGCGACTTCCGCGGCGTTTCGTTCAACGAGACCCAGCTGCGGGGCGCCTCTTTCCGGGATTGCATCCTGGCCGAGGTGTACGCCCCGGTATTTATGGCGGCCCGAAGCACCCTGCGCGACGTCGAGATCGCCAACCCGCGCTGGGGTTCAGCGGAACTGTACGAGAGCGGCTGGCAGTCAGTACGGATCGACGGCGGCAAACTCGATTATCTGAACCTCCGTGGTTCCAAGCTCACGGACGTGCAAATCAGCGACTGCATCATCAACGAGCTGGACCTGGGTTCCTGCCTGGCGACGCGGGTAGCCCTGAAGAACTGCACCATCGGCACCCTCGACCTTGCCGGCGCCAGGCTGAAGGACTTTGACATCCGGGGCACGGACTTCCGCGCCATCGCCGGACTCGAAAGCCTCGCCGGCCTTGTGATCGACGATTACCAGCTGGGCCTGCTGGCGCCATTAATGGCCAGTCACCTCGGCGTCGTCGTCGCGTAATCCAGCCCGGCCCCGATTGACCCCCTTGCGGTGCCGTGTAATCTTTATAGAACGAACGGTCGGTAAATTGGCGCGCTAGCGGTCCGAACCTGGTTCCGCCGCCGATGAGAGTTCTTTTCGATGACAGTGCTGTTTATCGCGTGAAGGGTGTACCCATGGCATCAGCAGTTGCAGGACCTCAGGCATTTCTCGTAGGCGGTGCCCGCACCGCTGTGGGCCGGTATGGCGGAGCACTCTCCGCGGTCCGCCCCGATGACCTGGCCGCCTTGGTGATCCGCGAGGCCGTCGCCCGGGCCGGGCTGGACCCGGAGGCCATCGATGAGGTCATCCTTGGCAACGCCAACGGCGCCGGCGAGGAAAACCGCAACGTCGCCCGGATGGCCACCATCCTGGCCGGACTGCCGCTGCACATCCCCGGCATCACCGTGAACCGGCTCTGCGCCTCGGGCCTCAGCGCCATCATTATGGCCAGCCAGATGATCAAGTCCGGAGCAGCGGACATCGTGATCGCCGGCGGTGTCGAATCCATGAGCCGCGCCCCCTGGGTCCAGGAGAAGCCCCAGGCCGCCTTCGCGAAACCGGGGCAGATCTTTGATACGTCCATCGGATGGCGCTTCGTCAACCCGCTCTTCCAGCAGGGCGAACTTTCCCGGGACGGGAAGATGACCTACTCCATGCCGGAAACGGCGGAAGAAGTCGCCCGCGTGGACGGGATCACCCGCGAGGACGCCGACGCCTTCGCCGTCCGCTCCCATGAACGCTCCCTCGCGGCCATCGCCGCGGGCCGCTTCGCCGACGAGATTGTCCCGGTAACGGTTACGACGCGCAAGGGAAAAACCGTTGTCGACACCGACGAGGGGCCCCGGGCCGGCACCACAATTGACGTTCTCGCGGGCCTTCGCCCCGTCGTCGCCGGCGGTTCGGTAGTCACGGCCGGAAATTCCTCCACCCTGAACGACGGCGCCTCCGCCATCATCGTCGCGTCCGAAGCAGCCATCAAGAGGCTTGGCCTGACGCCTCGGGCCCGGATCATCGACGGCGCCTCCGCCGGCTGCGAACCGGAAATTATGGGCATCGGCCCGGTTCCGGCGACCCGTAAAGTGCTGGCGCGGACCGGCCTCAGCGTCGGCGACCTCGGCGCCGTCGAACTCAACGAAGCCTTCGCGACCCAGTCGCTTGCGACCATGCGGCGGCTCGGCCTGGACCCCGAGATCGTAAACCGCGACGGCGGCGCGATCTCGCTCGGGCACCCGCTGGGTTCCTCCGGTTCACGGCTCGCCATCACCTTGCTGGGGCGGATGGAGCGCGAGGACGCCAGGATCGGTCTCGCCACGATGTGTATCGGCGTGGGCCAGGGCACCGCGATGTTGCTGGAGCGGGTCTAGTGCCGGCCGCCGCGACGGGCCTCGACCCGCGCGATTTCAGCACGCTGCTGATCGACGAACGCGAAGACCGGCTGGTGGTGCTCCTCAACCGGCCCGAGGTCCGCAACGCCATCGACCAGCAGATGGTCGATGAGCTGCACGCTGTCTGCGCCGCGCTGGAACGGTCGCCGAAGATGCTCATCATCGCCGGTACCGAAGGTGTCTTCGCCTCGGGGGCGGACATCGGCCAGCTGCGCGAACGCCGCCGCGACGACGCGCTCCAAGGCATCAACTCCACCATCTTCGTGCGTATCGCCAAACTCCCAATGCCCGTCATTGCAGCCCTGGACGGCTTTTGCCTGGGTGGCGGCGCCGAGCTGGCGTACGCCGCGGACTTCCGGATCGGCACCCCGTCCGTGCGGATCGGCAACCCGGAGACGGGCCTGGGCATCCTCGCCGCAGCCGGCGCGAGCTGGCGCCTGAAGGAGCTGGTGGGGGAACCGGTGGCCAAGGAAATGCTGCTGGCCGGCACGGTGCTACGCGCCGAGCGGGCCCTTGCCGTCAACCTCATGACCGAGATCCACGAGGCTTCCGGGCTGATGGCGGCCGCCCATGCCCTGGCCGACAGGATCGCGGGCCAGGATCCCCTCGCGGTCCGGATCACCAAATCGGTGTTCCACGCGCCGGCCGAGGCCCACCCGCTGATCGACCAGCTGGCGCAGGGCATCCTGTTTGAATCGCAGGCCAAGTTCGACCGTATGCAGGCATTTCTGGACAAGAAGTCAGCGAAGAAGCCTGCACAGCAAGACGCCAGGACCTCCGCGCAGGAAAACCGGAAGAAGAATTGACGATGAACAACTCCGCACACTCCGCTAACCTTCCCGGCGGCGCCCTGCCAGACTTCGTCGGGGTGCTGGGCGGCGGCCGGATGGGCGCCGGGATCGCACACGCCTTCCTGGTCAACGGCGCCAACGTCCTCGTCGTCGAGCGCGACGAGGAGTCCGCCGAGGCTGCCCGCGAACGGGTGGAATCAGCAGCGGCCAAGAGCATCGAGCGTGGCGCCACCGACGGGAACCTGGACGAGATGGTCTCGCGGCTCGCGGTGACGGTGGACTACAACGACTTCAAGGACCGCCAGCTGGTCATCGAGGCCGTCCCCGAGGACTGGGACCTCAAGGTCAGCGCCCTGCGGGGGATTGAGGCCCGGCTCGGTGCCGACGCCTATCTCGCCTCGAACACGTCGTCGCTGTCCGTCAACGGCTTGGCCCGTGAGCTGAAGCGTCCGCAGAACTTCCTCGGCCTGCACTTCTTTAATCCCGTGCCGGCCTCGACCCTGATCGAGGTGGTGCTCGGCGAGCACACCTCAAGCCAGCTGACCCAGGCGGCCCGCGGCTGGGTTGAGGCGCTGGGCAAGACCGCCGTCGTCGTCAACGATGCCCCCGGGTTCGCGTCCTCACGGCTGGGCGTCGCGATTGCCCTCGAGGCGATGCGGATGGTGGAAGAGGGAGTGGCATCCGCCGCGGACATCGACAACGCCATGGTCCTGGGCTACAAGCACCCCACCGGACCCTTGCGGACCACTGACATCGTAGGCCTGGACGTCCGCTTGGGCATCGCCGAATACCTCGCCTCCACGCTCGGGGAGCGCTTCGCCCCGCCGCAGATCCTGCGGGACAAAGTCGCCCGAGGAGAACTCGGCCGCAAGTCCGGCAAGGGCTTTTTCAACTGGACCGAGTGAACTGACCAGCTACCCGAGGATCCCCACGATGTAGCCGACGAAGAAAAGCAACACAAAGAGCACCACCACGGCGATCATAAGGATCCAGAGGTACTGGCCGAACCCCCGGTCCTCGCGGATCCGCGGCCCCTGCGGTCCCACCGAGGTCCCCTCGCCCGGTGGCGTCTCACCCGGAGGCACACCGCCTCCGGGTTCCAAGCCGGTGAGGTTGTTCTCCAGGGGATCCGGATTCTGGGATGTCACGGTGTGCTCCTGTTTCAGCTCGGGCCGCTACTGCGACGCCTGTGAGTCTAGGGCTTTTTTCATGCCGGCCATGGCGGGGTCGGCCAGGGACTGGAACGCTGGTTTCATAAACGGTTCTGCGACCTTAAGCCATCCCTTGAGCCGGAATTCCGCCGTATAACGGACTTCCGAACCGGATCCCGAAGGCTTAACGTCGATCGTATCGACGGAAATGACCGTCTTGTTTTCGCCGCGCAGCTTGATGAGGGTACCTGCCAACTCCACGACCTCGTAGATCAGCGTTTGGCGCTTGCCGCGGAACTCCGCTTCGGCGTGATAGCGGTGCCCCACGGCGACCGGCCCGTCGGAGAGTTTCTTGGCCACCGGTGTTCCCGGGTCCCACTCCGGCGTGTGTTCGAAGGCGGAGAGGTACGCGAAGGCCTTGCCGGCCTCCAACGGGGAACGGACCGTGCCGGTGACTGTGATCATGGCCCCAGCCTATCCAGAACTCCCTGCATTGTGACCGAAACAGTGGAAGAAACGTTGGTGGGCCAACTGGTTCCCGGCCCCGGCATTTAGGCCGGCCCGCGCATTTATGATGGTGCAGTGACTACCCCCGCCATCGCTCCCATCACCCTGACCGGAAAATACGTCGTGCTGGAACCGTTGCGCCCGGACCACCACGACGGCCTCGTCCAGGCCGCCAGCGACGGCGAACTGTGGAACCTCTGGTACACGTCAGTGCCCGGCCCTGACCAGATGGCCGCCGAGATTGAGCGGCGCCTGGCCCTGCAGGACAGCGGCGACATGCTGCCCTTTACAACGCGGCTGCTTGACCCCACCACCGGCGGACCGGGCCGGGTGATCGGCATGACCACCTACATGAACATCGATGCCGCCACGCCGCGGGTGGAAATCGGCTCCACCTGGAACGCGGCGTCCGCCCACGGCAGCGGCAGCAACCCGGACTCCAAACTGCTCCTGCTCCGGCATGCCTTCGAAACGCTGGGCTGCCCCGCCGTCGAGTTCCGGACCCACTGGCTCAACCACCAGTCCCGCGAGGCGATCGCGCGGCTGGGCGCGAAACAGGACGGTGTGCTCCGCAGCCACACCCGCAGCAGCGACGGCGCGCTCCGGGACACGGCGGTCTTTTCTATCCTGGAACACGAGTGGCCCATGGTCCGGAACGCCCTCGAGGCCAGACTGGCCAAGTTACGGTGACGACGGCGCCCGAGGCGATGGAGTGGGCCGGCGCGGTCAACGCCTGGCACATCGCCGGCGGAGTGTTCCGCATGGGCCGGCGCGAATGGCTTACCGAGGCGGGCTGGGAGCAGGTCTACAACGCCGGCGTCCGGACGGTGATTGATCTGCGCAATCCCGAGGAGATCCGCCGCCGCCCGACCGATCCGCGGGTGGGCGCGGCAAGCCTGTCCGCCTTCGACGTCGTGCACGCCCCCACCGAGGACCCCGGCAACAGCGAATTCCGGAAGCTCTGCGTTCCCTACCTCAACGATCCGGCCTACTACGCGGACAACGCCCGGATCTTCCCGGAGAAGCTTGCCGCCGTCTTCAAAGCCGTAGCCGATGCGCGCGGCGGAGTTGTGATCCATTGTTCCGCCGGCCGGGACCGCAGCGGGATGATCGCTGCCATGCTCCAGGACCTTGCCGGAGCAGGAGAGGCCGTCATTTCCAAGAGCTACGAGCAGGCAATGCGCGGCATCAACGAGTACCACCGGATGTCGGCGGTCCCGCATCCGCACGAGCGGTACCTGCCCGAGGAAGTCCTCGCGCCGCTGCTCGAACAGCGCTTGGAAAGCCTGCAGCACTTTGTCCGCCAGGTGAAGCCCGGTGACTTCATCCGTCACAATGGCCTAACGGACCGGGATCTGGGCGCCATCGTGGCCAAATTGGGGCGCTAGAGTAACCGGGTGAAGACTCCGACGTTTCAGCTGACAGTGCGGGCGGTCGCGGCTGCCGCGATCGCGCTCGCCGGATCGTTCTACGCCGTTCCTGCCCTGGCCGAAGCCGGCGGGACGGACCCCGCTCCGTCAGCCGCTCCCGCAGCATCCGCGCAGGCGTCCCCTGCCGCACCAACGACGCCGGCAGCTGCGGCCGCTGGTTCCACCACGACCGCAGCTGACGCTCCGGGCGCGCCAGCCGTCACCGCAGCGCCGGGAATCAGCGATGCCGGACTCGCCGAGGCCATCCGGCGCGACCTGGGCATCACGCTCGAGGAGTTCAATGCAGCAGGCCAGCTGGGCCGGACCGCGGCCGATGCCGTTCCGTCGCTGCGGGAGTTGCCCGGCTACCTGGGCATCAGCCTGCGGGCCGGAAAGATCCACATCGAGGGCAGCGGCCCCGAGCTGCGCGCCCGGGTCGATGGGCTGAACGGCAACGGCGCTGCGGATGTGTTTGTGCTCGAGGCGCCTTCCGCTGCGTCGCCGGCCGCGCCCACGGACGTGCCCACGGCTGCACCCACTCCCGCGCCCACTCCTGCACCTTCGACGGCTCCCACTCCCGCACCTTCGGCGGCCGAGCTGGTGGCGTCCAACACCGAGCAGCTGTTCCAGGACTACGTCCGCGAGGTGGGGCCGGCCGGTCTGCAAGCCGTGGCCTACTCCGCCGGCCGGTTCGTTATCCGCACCGGCGGAACAAACGCTGCCGAAGCCGAGCTTTCCCCGGCCCCCGACCAGCCGAGCGAGCCGACGATTAACGCGGCGCCAGGGAAGATCTCCGCGGCCAGCTTTGTGGCCCGCTATACCAACGTCCGACTCGAACAGGCGTTGCCGCTCACCACCGAAGCGGACGTTTACGGCGGGGAAGGCTACATCATTGACCGGCGGACGATTTGCTCGACCGGGTTCGGCGCGTTCAGCGCGGCGGGGCTGCCCCTCGTGCTGACAGCTGGTCACTGCGCCGAAGACGGTACGGCACGGGTGGCCGAACTCGAGCCGCCTGTCTCCGCCACAGCCGGCGGGTCGGCGCCGCTGCCGGGCACCCGCGCCCCGCTCGGCAGATTTGGCTTCAGCCAGTTCGGCGGGCCGCTCAACAGCTGGATCACCGGCAGTGAGCAGGCCCCCGGCAACGTGGGCACCGACATCGCAGTCATCGAGTCACTCGACGGCGGAGTCAACGTGCAACCCGCCGCCACCACCTGGGCCAGTGCCGCCAACCCGGGCCCATCAGCCGTGAAGATCATTGGCGTGGTCGCACCGTTCCAGGGCCAGGAGGTGTGCCGGTCCGGCCGGACCACGGGATGGTCCTGCGGGCAGGTGGAAGAAACCGGTGTCTACGTGGTGGGTGGAAGGACGGCCGCCGCGGAGGATCTGCGGGCCTTCCGCGGCTTTTTGTCCAAAAACGTCCAATCCAGCGGCGGCGACTCCGGCGGTCCCTGGATCAGCGGCAACTTCGCCGTCGGCACCCACTCGGCCGGCGAAACTTCCGGCGAGAACTTCGCGATCGCCACCACGCTGGAGGACGCCCTGACCGCATTCCCCACCGCCGTGGAGCTCCAGCTGTTCCTGAACAAACCCGAGCTTGTGGCGCCGGTGAACCTGACAGTCAGGGCCGGGGAGGACCTCACCGGCAGGGTTCTGGCAGCCCCGGCATCGGCCGTAGCCGCCAACTCAAAGGTCCGCATCACAGTTGCCAACCAGGCGCCAACGGAGGTCCCGGTCGACTCTGCCGGCAACTGGACTTTCCGGGCTCCGCTGCCGGCCGGGCAACTGGCCTTCTCGGCCGAGACCGTGAACGGCTTCAGCCATTCTGGACCCGCGTCCTTCACCGCCACCGTCTCACCGGCGCCCCTGCCTGCGCCTGGAATAACGACGCCGGCGGACGCCGCCCTGCCGGGCCTGGGCAGTGTTGCCGGAACGGGAATGCCCGGCGCTGTCGTGACGCTCTCCGGTGACGTGGCCGGGACAGGGACGGTGGCTTTGGACGGTCAATGGACCGTTCCGGTGGAGCGGCCGGCCTTCGGGAAAGTGACGGCGACCGCCACTCTCTCGTCCCCGGGTATTGCGGACAGCCCTTCATCCAGCAAAACTTTCACTGTCATTCCCCCCGCGCCTGCGGAAACCACTGTCCCGGACGGCTGGCACTTCCGCCAGGACGCGCTTCCCTCCTCGATTTCCGGAACGGGCGTTGACGGCGCCGACGTCATCGTCTCGATCGACGGGGCACCCGTGGGCGCTGCACACGCCGGTGCCGGCGGCGCCGGGACCGGGGCCCGGGCAGTGGTCCGGTCCTTCGTTCCGCAGGTCCTCGTGGCAGGCGGGCGCTGGAGCGTCCCGTTCCCTTCAGGCCTCGCCGTGGGGGCGCACACGCTGTCCGTCACCCAATCGGTCGACGGCGTGGCCTCGGACCCGCTGCTCGTAGCGTTCACCATTGATGCCCGGGCTGCAGTACCGCCGGCCCAGCCCGCCGTAAATCCGCCGGCCCAGCCTGCCGTAAATCCGCCGGCCCAGCCTGCCGTAAATCCACCAGCGCGGCCCATTGTGGTTTCGGCCGGCTCAGGACGGTTGCCGGATACCGGTGCGGGGGTGCTGCTGCCGATGGCGGGCCTTGCCGGCGGCACAGTTTTGCTCGGCGTCGCCTTGTTGGCCATTGCCCGGCGTCGGACGGTGCGGTAGTCCGGCCGGAATCCCGGCCCCGGCGCCCGGGGTGGCCCGCTTAGCCCCTGCGGTCCAGCAGCAGGTTGGTGATCCGCAGGGTACAAAGCCGCTCGCCGGCCGCGTTGGTGATCAGCACCTCGTGGGTGGTGACGGTGCCGCCCAGGTGGATGGGGGTGGCGGTGATGGTGATGATTCCCTCGCGGGCCGACTTGTGGTGCGTTGCCGAGACGTCCACGCCAACGGCGGTCTTGCCGAGCGTGCTTGCGTGGATGACGGCAGCCCAGGAGCCCACCGCTTCGCCCACAGCCAGCGAAGCGCCGCCGTGCAGCAGCCCGAAGGACTGCCGGTTGCCCTCCACCGGCATGGTGGCCACCACCCGCTGGACGGATTCCTCGACGATCTTCACACCCATTTTTTCGTCGAGTTCCCCGAGGGTGATCTTCCATAGCTCGGTATTCCGGGGCTCGGGGGTCATAACGTCTCCTCTTTGGCCGGAAAGCCCAGGGCTCAGGCCGGTATGTGCCGCCGCAGCTAGTGTGCGGCAGGCCTCATTCATGTACTGTGGACATATTACCGAACGGACGGTCAGTAATGCTGGCCGTGTTGATCTTGCCCCTGTTGGAAGGACCCGTCAACGATGACCACCACTGCAACTGCTCCGGAACCCACAGTAGACACTGTCGGGATCGTTCCCAGCTTCGTCCGGGATTCCTGGTGGACCCCCGACGCCGGCTCCGCGGCCGGCGCCGCGTCCGTCCTGGACGCCAGCACCGGTGAACTCCTCGCCAAGGTGAGCACCGATGGACTCGACCTCGCCGCCGTCGTGGACTACGGGCGCACCACCGGCCAGGCGGAACTCGGCAAACTGACCTTCCACCAGCGCGCGCTCAAGCTCAAGGAACTCGCGCAGTACCTGAACGGTCGCCGCGAGGAATTCTATGCGCTCTCGGCCCAGACCGGCGCCACCAAGACCGACTCGATGGTCGACATCGACGGCGGCATCGGCGTGCTGTTCACCTTCGGTTCCAAGGGCCGGCGCGAACTTCCCAACTCCCAAGTGATCGTGGACGGGCCCATGGAGGTGCTGTCCAGGGACGGTTCCTTCGCCGGCGAGCACATCTACACCCGCATTCCCGGCGTCGCCGTGCAGATCAACGCCTTCAACTTTCCGGTGTGGGGGATGCTCGAGAAACTTGCCCCGGCCTTCATCGCCGGCGTGCCCACGATCGTTAAGCCCGCCACCCCGACCGGTTACGTCACCGCCGCGGTGGTCAAGGCCATCATCGATTCCGGCATCCTGCCCAAGGGCTCGCTGCAGCTGGTTTCCGGCTCGGTCCGCACCATTCTGGACCACCTCGACTACCGCGACATTGTGGCCTTCACCGGCTCCGCCTCCACCGCAAACACGCTTAAGTCCCACACCAACGTGGTCAAGGGCGGAGTCCGCTTCACCTCGGAAACCGATTCCCTGAACGCAGCCATCCTGGGCCCGGATGCCGTCAAGGGCACGCCGGAATTCGATGCCTACATCAAGTCGCTTGTTACCGAGATGACGGCCAAGGCCGGCCAGAAGTGCACATCGATCCGCCGGGCCATCGTGCCGCAGGCGCTGGTCCAGGACGTCGTTGCCGCCGTCGGGCAGCGGATCACCGAACGTGTGATCCTCGGCGACCCGCGCGCGGACGGCGTGACCATGGGCGCCCTGGCGTCCCTGGAGCAGCTCGACGATGTGCGGGCAGCGGTCCAGTCAATGCTCGATGCCGGCGGCGAACTCGCCTACGGCACGCTCGATTCGCCGAAGGTCACCAGCGCTGACGGCACAGTCGGCGTCGTCGCCGATGGCGCCTTTATGTCCCCCGTGCTGCTGAGCTGGGCGGACCCGGAAGCCGAAGCGGTCCACTCGCTGGAAGCCTTCGGCCCGGTATCGTCCGTGATTGGCTACACGGACCTGGCCGACGCCGTCCGCCTAGCCGCCCGCGGCGGCGGCTCGCTCGTAGCCTCCGTTTGCACCAACGACCCCGGGGTTGCCCGCGAACTCGTCACCGGCATCGCCGCCCACCACGGCCGGGTGCACATGCTCAACCGTGAGGACGCCCGCAGTTCCACCGGCCACGGTTCGCCGGTCCCGCACCTGGTCCACGGCGGCCCGGGCCGGGCCGGCGGCGGCGAGGAGCTCGGCGGCATCCGCTCGGTCCTTCACCACATGCAGCGCACCGCCATCCAGGGTTCACCGAACATGCTGACCGCCGTCACGGGCGTCTGGCACACCGGCGCGGACCGGAACTTCACGCTCGAGACCGAAGGCCAGCACCCGTTCCGCAAGCACCTGAGCACCCTGCACATCGGTGACGCGATCCGCTCCGGGCTGCGCGAAGTGACTCTGGATGAAATCACCAAGTTCGCCAACTCCACCGGGGACACCTTCTACGCCCACACCAACGAGGAAGCAGCGGCGGCCAACCCGTTCTTCCCGGGCATCGTGGCGCACGGCTACCTGCTGCTGGCATGGGGCGCCGGGCTGTTCGTGGAGCCCGCGCCGGGACCCGTGCTGGCCAACTATGGCCTGGAAAGCCTGCGCTTTATCACCCCGGTGGCGGCGGGCGATTCGATCCGGGTCACCCTGACCGCCAAGAAGATCACGCCGCGCGAGACCGACGGCTACGGCGAGGTGGCCTGGGACGCCGTCCTGACCAACCAGAACGACGAAATCGTGGCCACCTACGACGTCCTCACCCTCGTGGAGAAGTAGCCCTTCCGACGCTCCCTCACGTCCTGCGGTGCCGGTTCCGACGCTCCCTCACTTCGCTGAGGGAGCGTCGGGTGTATTGCGGCCATAGCTGAGGGAGCGTCTGGGGGTTAGGGCGCGATTGACAGGCTCTTTCCGCCCGGCGCCGGCGTAAAATATTCCGTGTAGGAGGTGGCGAAATGACTTTAATTCTCAACAAAGCCACAACAATCCTGCCAGTCGATGATGCACAGCGCGCCCACCGCTTTTATGCGGACACCCTGGGCCTGCCGCACCGTGGAGTGACAGGCGACGGAAGCGATCTCTTTGGCAGCGACGGCGGCCCCCTGCTGCAGTTGATGCCCGTCGGGGACGGAAAACATTCCGAGCACACGACCCTGAGTTTTGAAGTCTCCGGGATCGAGCGGACCGTCCAGGAGATGGAAGCCAAGGGCGTCCAATTCCAGGACTACGACCTGCCGGAGCTCAAGACCGACAATCACATCTGTACAACCGATTCGGAAAGGTGCGCCTGGTTCCTGGATACGGAGCACAATATCCTTTGCGTCCACGAGAACATCACGACGGCGGCTGACTACCAGCTTTGACGTGCAGGATCCCACAAAATAGCGTCCCGGCCCGCCGGGACGCTATTTTGTGCCCCGTCCGTCAACGGGCGTCCGGACCGTCCGGGCGGGACCACGGCGACACCGGGCGGGGCTGGAGCACACCGTTGACCCTCAGATCGATCCGTTCGTTAAAGAAGCAGATGAGGCCGTGGATCTGGGCGGCATCCCGGAACCGCCCGTCATAGCTCCATGCAATATCCCGGCCGTGCGCGGAGTCCGGGTAGCTCCAGTAGCTGGCCTGGCCCTTGTAAGGGCAGACGCTCCGCTTGGTGCTCTCCCGCAGCAGCTCCAGCCGTACGTCCGCCGGCGGAATGTAATACCGCACTGGGAGCATTGTTTCGTAGAGCAGTTGCGCGCCATTCGTTTCGGCCAAGGTCGCGCCGTCGAGCGCCACCTGCACCTCCGCGGATGAGGCGCGGATGTCAACGCGGTGGAACGGATCGCGCGGGTGGCCAATGATCTCCTCGTCGTCCTCGAGCCAGTCGAAGGCCGCGAAATCGAGTAGCACGTAACCGGCCAGGTCCGGGTCCGCGGGCCGGAAAGCGGCCCTGGGCAAGGTAGCAGCGGCAGTCATGACGTCGAGTTCCTCGCCGGCGCAGCTGTGATTGCCAAACGCTGTACCGGGGTCAAGGGAAGTCGGGGCTTCGCCCTGCCGCACGGCGAAAGGGTGCTCCTCTGCAACGGCCGCGGGCAGCGCCGGCGCGGCGAGTCCGCACAGCAGGTCCTGCTCCGGCACGGCATAGATCGGGGTGATCCGCCGCGGTTCCCAGATCAGCCAGGCCTGCCGCGTGTCGACGACGGCAGCCTGGTCGATGATCGCGCGGATCCTCTTGGCAGTGGGTTCGTAGCGCAGTTGGGGGAAAGTTCCCATCAGCACGCGGGATAGTTTGGTGGCCATCCTCCCAGCGTGGCCCTGGCGCCGGGCCCGGTCAATAGCTTCCGCCGGCGTCCGTAGAACCCGGGCTAGCGGGGAGCCTGGAGGCCGTTGAACGCCATCGTGATGACGTCGTCAGCCAGTTTTTCCGGTGAGAGGGAACCGCCGGGTTTGTACCACTCGACAATGGAGTTGATCGTGCCGAAGAGCAGCCGGGTGACGGTGCGGGGGTCGATGTCCTGGCGCAGCGATCCCTCGTCTCGGGCCGCGGAGATCAGGGCCGCCACCTTGTGGTCGAACGTGCGCCGGCGTTCCATCGCGTTGCGCTCAATCTCGGTGTTGCCGCGCAGGCGCAGCAGCAGGGTGACGAACGGAAGCCGCTCCACTAGCACCGAAATGGTTTCGCGCAGGACGAATTCCAGCCGGGCTTCGGCGGTGCCGGACTGCGCTTTCGGCTGGTCCAGGATGGCTTCCAGGCCGCCCAGGGCGTGATCCAGCGCCAGCTTCAAAAGCTCGCCTTTGGACGGCACGTGGTGGTAAATCGCGGACTTGGAGATGCCCAGGTTTTCAGCAAGGATGCCCATTGAGGTGGCATCGTAGCCATGGCGGTTAAAGACATCGACGGCGATCATCAGCACTGACTGCTGGTCATAGCCGGGACGGCCGCGTTTGGTGCTGGTTGCTGTTGTGGGCATAGTCGCTAGTTTCTCACGATCGGAAGATCAGCCTGCCCGCCGGTCAGCCTTTAACGGGCGGGCCGGCGGGCTGGGCGTGCTGTGGTCAGGCCTTGGGCCGCAGGTCGTAGATCCGGCGGAGCTTGCCGTTGGACCGTTCCAGGGAGCCGGGCTCGACGACGTCGACGGCGCAGGAAGACCCGACGTGGATCTTGATCTGTTGCTGCAGGGCCTTGGACGCCGAGGCAACACCCTCGATCGTGACGGACTCGCGCCGTTCGATCCGGACGGTCAGCTGGTCCATCCGCTGGCCCTCGGGCCGGGTGAGTTCGAGCTGGAAATGCGGGCTCAACTCCGGGATCCGCAGCGCGATCTCCTCGATTTGGGAGGGGAACAGATTCACGCCGCGTAGGATGATCATGTCATCGCTGCGGCCGGTGATGCGGCCCATCCGGCGGTGCGCAGGTCGGGCGGTGCCCGGCAGCAGGCGGGTGAGGTCCTTGGTGCGGTACCGGATGATCGGCAACGCTTCCTTGGTGAGCGAGGTGAAGACCAGCTCGCCGTGTTCCCCGTCGCCCAGGACCACAGTGGGATCAAAGGCGTCGACGATTTCGGGGCGGAAGTGGTCCTCCCAGATGTGGCTGCCGTCCTGGGTTTCCACGGCCTCGCCGGCAACACCGGGCCCCATGACCTCGGAGAGCCCGTAGATGTCGCAGGCCTTGATGTTCATGGTGACTTCGAGCTCGTGGCGCATTTCCTCGGTCCACGGCTCGGCCCCCAGTACGGCGAATTTGAGCGAGGTGGAGGCCGGGTCGATGCCCTGTTTCATCATGGCGTCGGCGATGGTCAACAGGTACGTCGGAGTGGCGAGGATGGCGTCGGGCTTGAAGTCCTGGATGAGGGTGATCTGGCGTTCGGTCTGGCCCCCCGAGATCGGGATCACCGTGCAGCCGAGGGCCTCGGCGCCGGCGTGGGCCCCCATGCCGCCGGTAAAAAGGCCGTAGCCGTAGGCGTTGTGGACCTTCATGCCGGGGCGGACGCCGGAGGCTCGGAGCGAGCGGGCCACGAGCTTTGCCCAGTCGGCGAGGTCCTTCTTGGTGTAGCCGACGACTGTGGCGCGGCCGGTGGTGCCGGAACTGGCGTGGATCCGGGCCACCTCGTGCTGGGGCACGGCGAACATGCCGAAGGGGTACTCCAGGCGGAGGTCCTCCTTTGTGGTGAACGGGAACTTGCCCAGGTCGGAGAGCTCGCGGAGATCCGAGGGGTGGACGCCGGCCTCGTCGAACTTGCGCTTGTACAGGGGGACGCGGTCGTAGGCGTAGGCCACCGTGTGCTGCAGGCGGCTGAGCTGCAATGCCTCAAGCTCGTCCCGGGAAATGGTTTCTTCGCGGTCCAGGACGGCATCACTGGTGGGGGCGACGGTTTCTTGGGTCATCTTGGGGTTCCCTGTTTCTATTTCTTGGAGATGGTGCGGCTGCGGCCGCGGAACTCAGCGACGAGTTCGCCCGGGGGGATGTCGGCGGGGAGCCTGCCCGGGACCGTGGCGGCGGGTGCCGGGCCGGCGGGTGCCGGCTGCGGGGCCGAAGGCGCGCCCGCGCCCGGATCGACGGCGTAGATCTGGATGTCATAGAGGCCGCTGCGTCCGGTGCTGGCGCGGCGGTTGGCGACGGCGGTCAGCACCTGGCCGCGGAAGGCTGGCTTGAGGAAGTTGATATCGACGCCGGAGGCCACGGTGATGGTGCCGGTGTCGATTCCGGCTTCACCTGGTTCCGGGCTGGCCGGGTTGCAGGCCAGCGCGAAGGCCGTGTCACCGAAGGCGAAGATCATTCCGCCGTGGGCCATGCCGAATCCATTCAGCATTTCCTGCCGGAGCGTCATGCGGATCGTGGCGTGTCCGTCGTCCAGTGCCACAACTTCTATGCCCATCCACTCTGAGGCGTAGTCGTCTTTAAGGATGGGGTGGGTGTCGCCGGAAATCGTCAGTTCAGCCATGCGTCATTGCCTCCAGCTTTATTTACCGAATGTTCATTAGGTAATCCCATCCGGGTGCCTCCTGTCAAGAGCGGGCGGGCGTGTGAAGCGGTTGGCAGCGGCCGCAGAACAGTCAAAATCCGGCAAAATCCGCCGGGAGCCCGCGCCTGGAACCCGCGGCCCGAAAACGGGTACCGCGCCAGAAGAAAGTAGGCTGGGAGGGATGCAGCACCACTTCACAGCAAAGGGCGGATCATGGCCAAGGGGATATACGTCAGCGCGACCACGCCGGGTTCCGGGAAGTCGCTCGTAGCGCTGGGACTGGCGGACACGCTGCACCGCCATGCTGACCGCATCGGCTTCTTCAAGCCGGTGGTTCACGGCAACGACGCCGCGTCGGACCCGATGGTGGCGCTGATGAAGGCCCGGTTCGATCTGGACGACCAGCGCTGCCGCGGCGGCCTGACGTACGCCGAAGTCCGCGCGCTGCTGGCCGAGGGCAACCGTGCGGAGATCGACGCCCGCTGCGTTGAGATTTTCGCCGACATCTCGCGGAACTGCGACGTTGTGATCGTGGAGGGGACGGATCTCACCGGCCAGGACGCCGCCGTCGAATTCGACCTCAACGCCCGCCTCGCCAACAACCTCGCCGCCGCCGTCGTCGCCGTGGTGGGGGCTAAAGGCAGGACCATTGCGGAGGCGGCCGACGCCGTCGAGGTTGCCCGGAAGGAACTCCTTGCCGAACGCTGCTCGCTCCTGGCGATCATGGTGAACCGGGCCGACCCGGAGGACCTGGACGGCATTGCGGCCGCCGTCCGCCCCGGCGCCTCGGGCCGGCCCGTGTACGTCCTGCCCGAGCTGGAATCAATCGCCAGGCCCACAACCGGCGAGGTTGCCGCAGCCCTTGGCCTGGGCCAGGTAGCCGGACGGCCGGACCTGGAACGCGACGTGCACTCGGTCAAGGTGGCGGCCATGAACGTCGCCAACTTCCTGCACGTGCTCGACGACGGCGCCCTGGTGATCGTTCCCGGTGACCGCGCCGACGTGCTGGTCGCGTGCCTCGCTTCGTCGTTCTCCCCGGAGTTCCCGGTTCCGTCCGCGCTGATCCTGACCGGCGGGCTGTCTCCCGAGCCCACCATCTACTCGTTGCTGGCGCAGGCACCGTTCCCGATCTTTGCGGCCCCGGACGACACCTACGTCACCGCAAAGCGGGTGTCCGAGGTGCGCAGCGAGATCTGGTCGGGCCACCGCCGCAAGGTAGCCTCCGCCCTGGGCCTGTGGTCCAAACGGGTGGATGAGGCTGAATTGCTGGAACGGCTGCACCTGCCCCGGCCGGAGCGAATGACGCCGCTGCGGTTCCTGCACGACCTCATCGAACGGGCCCGGCTGCAGCGCCGGCACATTGTCCTGCCCGAGGGGGCCGATGTGCGGATCCTGCGTGCAGCCGAGATCCTGCACCGGCGCGATGTCTGCGACCTCACGATTTTGGGCAACGAGTCGGCGGTACGGGAACTGGCGTCCACCCAGGGGATCGACCTCTCCGGCATCAGCATCGTGGACCCCGCGACCTCGGCGTTGCGCCAGCAGTTTGCCCAGGAGTACGCGCAGTTGCGTGGCCACAAGGGTGTGGACCTGGCCCGTGCCCTGGAGGCGATGCTGGACGGCAGCTACTTCGGGACCATGATGGTGCAGCTGGGTGTGGTCGACGGCATGGTGTCCGGTGCCGCGCACACCACAGCCCACACCATCCGTCCCGCCCTGGAGTTCGTCAAGACCCGCGAGGGCGTCAAAATCGTTTCCTCGGTGTTCCTGATGCTGATGCCGGACCGGGTCCTGGTCTACGGCGACTGTGCAGTCAATCCGGACCCGAACGCGGAGCAGTTGGCGGACATCGCACTGGCCTCAGCCGAGACCGCAGCCCAGTTTGGGGTGGAGCCGCGGGTGGCCATGCTCTCCTACTCCACCGGTGGCTCCGGCACCGGCGAGGCGGTGGACAAAGTCCGGCAGGCCACCGAACTTGTGAAGTCCCGCCGCCCGGACCTCGCCGTGGAAGGTCCCATCCAGTACGACGCGGCCGTGGACGCCGCGATCGCGCACTCCAAAATGCCCGGTTCGTCCGTCGCGGGGCAGGCCACCGTGTTCATCTTCCCGGACCTGAACACCGGTAACAACACCTACAAGGCGGTGCAGCAGTCTTCCGGGGCGGTCGCCGTCGGGCCAGTGCTGCAGGGACTTCGGAAGCCGGTGAACGACCTGTCCCGCGGCTGCACCGTGGAGGACATCGTAAACACGGTGGCCATCACGGCCATCCAGGCGCAGTCCGTGGAGCCCGCCGCGCAGCCGATCCCCGCGGCTGCCCATGCGTAGTCAGCTGTTTTCCGGATTTGCCGGGCTGTCAGGATCTTCCTGCTCGGCAGGTGCGTCGGCCAGGCCCGTAGGCGTGAGATCCAGGTCCGCCAGGTTTTCGGGGGCCTCGGCGGCTTTCCCGACTTCGGCGGCCTTAAGCTTCCCGGTGTCGTCGAGGGCCGGGTTCGCGCCCTCCACCCCGGTGGGATCCGGCGTGCCGGACCCGCTGTCCGGTTCGGCGCTGTCGTTAGGGGTTGCGTTCTCAGTCATGGAAATCCCTTCAGGAGTCGTCCAGGTGGTCCGCCGACTCTAAACCGCCGCCGCGGCTCTCCGCAACGGATGGCCGGCCGGGCAATTTATAGTGGTTTCCAGGAGCGCTCCGACAGGCTCCGGCGTGATGCCCGTCCCGGCGCGCCCTTCGGGGTCAGCCCAGCAGCCAAGGCGTAGGAGGCCCCATGCTCGTGCTCGTTATCAACTCCGGCTCGTCGTCGCTGAAGTACCAGGTGCGCGACGTCGATGCCGGCAGTGTGCTTGCCGAAGGACTCGTCGAGGAGATCGGGATGGGCAACGGCGGCGGGGGCGACGGCCGGATCGAAGGCCCCCGGGACCACGCGGAGGCACTGGAGCGTGTGGATGCGAAGATCCACGCGGCCCTCGGCGGCCGGGCGCTCGACGCCGTCGGGCACCGGGTGGTGCACGGCGGGGAACGCTTCGCCGAGCCGGTCCTGGTTACCAACGAAATCATCCGCGCCATCGAGCGGCTTAATCCGCTGGCTCCGCTGCACAACCCGGCGAACGTGCTCGGCATCCGCGCGATCGCGAAGAAATGGCCGGACATACCGCAGGTGGCAGTGTTCGACACCGCGTTCCACCGCACCCTTCCGGAGTACGCTTGGCGCTACGCGGTGCCGGACGAGCTCTACAGCAACCATGGAATCCGCCGCTACGGCTTCCACGGCACCTCGCACGAATACGTCGCGCACCGGGCCGCGGCGCTGCTGGACATCCCGTCCGAGGAGTTCGACGCCGTCATTGCGCATCTGGGCAACGGCGCCTCGGTCGCGGCGATCCGCGGCGGACAGTCCATTGACACCTCCATGGGCTTCACGCCGCTGGAGGGACTGGTGATGGGTACCCGCTCCGGTGACCTGGACCCCTCCATCCTGGTCTTCCTGGGCCGGGCCGGGTGGTCCCCGGAGGATCTGGACGCCATGCTCAACCGGCAGTCCGGGCTCAAGGGCCTGGCCGGCAACAACGACATGCGCTCCGTGGTGGAGGCCGCCGGGGCCGGGGACGCCAAAGCCGCCATGGCCCTCGCCGTCGCCTCCTACCGGCTTGCCAAGTACATCGGCGGCTACCACGTGGCCGTCGGCGGGGCGAAGGCTCTGGTGTTCACGGCCGGGATTGGGGAAAACTCGCATCAGTTCCGCGCCCTGGTGGCGGAGCGGCTGGGCGCCCTGGGCGTTCAGCTCGACGCCGGCCTGAACGGCGAACGCTCCCGGGAGCCCCGGGTCATCTCCTCGACGTCCTCGGCCATTCCCGTACTGGTAGTTCCCACCGACGAGGAGCGTGCCATCGCGGAGGCTACGGCCGCCGTCGTCTCCTCCTCGTCGCCTGCTCGGTGACCTCCCAACTGACTCGCAGCAGGGGCCGTTTTGGGCGCCCATAACGGCCGTAACTGCGAGTCAGTTGGGCGGGTAGCCTTGGGGCCATGACGGAACTGAATCTGCCCCTGCGCACCGAACGGCTGGTCCTGCGCCGCTTCCGGGCCGGGGACCTGGCTGCGTACCACGCCTACCATTCGCTGCCCGAAACCGCCAGGTTCCTGCCGGGGGAGGCGAAGAGCTACACCAAGTCCATGGAGTCCGTGGGCAAATACGCCAATTTCGTCTTCGAGCAGGAGGGCGACTGGATCTGCCTGGCCATCGAGGCTGCGGACTCGCCCGGTTTGCTCGGCGAGGTGGTGCTGAAGTGGTTGCCGGGCCGCGGTCAGGCGGAGATCGGCTGGAGCCTCGCCCCGGCGGCACGGGGCAAAGGCATCGCAACCGAAGCGGCACAGGCGCTGCTGAGGCTTGGTTTCGAGGAGCTCGGCTTCCACCGGATCAATGCCAAGCTTGATGCCCTCAACGCGGCCTCCGCTGCGCTGTGCGAACGGCTCGGCATGCGGCTGGAAGCTACGCAGCTGGACAAGTGGCACTACAAGGGGCAGTGGGCCACGGAAGTCGTCTTCGCCATCCTCGCGGACGAGTGGATGTCCCTGCAGCCGGCTTAGGACTCAACGTACTGACGAAGAGGACAGGCTGGGGGAGTCCCCCAACCAGCCCCTCCTATTTCAGTCCGGCGCCCGGGAGGAGCTTCGTGGCGGCCAGGGAGTCGGCAACGAAGGCGTAGTCCCAGGCGCGTTCCTTCCACTGCACGTAGCGGCCCGACGCTCCGCCGTGGCCGCCCTCCATCTCGATCTTCATCACGATCGGCTCGCTGCCGGTGTTCAGTTCGCGCAGCCGCTGCACCCATTTCGCGGGTTCCACGTAGAGCACCCGCGTGTCATTAAACGAGGTGACCGCCGCGATCTTGGGATAGTCCACCGCACGGACATTTTCGTAGGGGGTGTAGGACTTCATGTACGCGTAGACTTCGGGGTCCGTGATCGGGTTGCCCCATTCCTCCCATTCCAGTGCGGAGAGCGGCAGCTCCGGGTCCAGGATGGTAGTCAAGGCGTCCACGAACGGAACGGCCGCGACGATCGCAGCGTACTTCTCCGGCGCCAGGTTGGCGATGGCGCCCATCAGCAGGCCGCCGGCGGAGCCCCCCATCGCCGCGATCCGTGCCGGGTCCACCCAGCCGGACGCTGCCAGCCAGTCAGTGGCCGCGATGAAGTCCGTGAAGGTGTTCTTTTTCTGCAGCTTCTTGCCGTCGTCATACCAGTGCCGGCCCAGTTCCCCGCCGCCGCGGACGTGCGCGATTACAAAGACGATGCCCCGGTCCAACAGGGAGAGCCGGGGGATGCCGAAGCCGGGGTCCATGCTCATCTCGTAGGAGCCGTAGCCGTAGACCAGGCCTGCCGCCGTCGAATCCTGCTGCACGGCGGCATGGCGCAGCACTGACAGCGGGATCCTGGTCCCGTCCGCAGCCACCGCCCATTCGCGGGTGGCAACGTAGTCCGCGGCGTTGTAGCCGCCCAGGACCGGGCTTTCCTTGCGTAGCATGAGTACGCCTGCGGGCTGTTCCGCGGTGGGCAGGACAAAGTCGTAGACCCGGGACGGCGTGAAATAGGAGGTGTAGCCCATCCGGATGACGGGGGCCTCGTAGTCCGAACCGGCAACCCCCGCGGTGTAGAGCTCTTCCTCGAAGCCGGGTTCCACCGCCGCGCCCTGCTCCGGCGTTCCGAGCCCGGCCAGCGGCAGTACCTGCACCCGCTCGATCGTGTCCTTGCGGACGGAGACCACCAGGTGCGTGGACGTGACGCCGGCACCGTTGACTCGCACCTCGTCGGAGTGCTCGACGACGGTGGTCCAGGCCTGCTCGGCGAGCGGCTTGGCAAGTTCGGCCGGATCCACCAGCGAGACCATGGAATTGATGGCGTCCCGGTTGTGGGTGAGCAGGATGGTTTCGGCACCGGCCAGCAGGAAGGGTTCGGCCTCGTAGAGGATGCGTTCGTCCCGGGAGATTACCGTGCTGAGCCCGGCCTCGGGTGCGTCGAAGCGCAGCAGCCGGGTTTCGCTGAACTCTGAGCAGCCGATACCCAGCACCAGATGGCGCCGGTCGGCGGAGAGCTCGAAGCCCAGCCACATGGCGACGTCGTCCTCCTGGTAGATGACTTTGTCCGATGTGACGGGCGTGCCGAGCACATGCGACTTCACCTGGTACGGCCGCCAGGAATCATCTGTCACGGTGTAGAAGATCCGGGTACCGTCGGGGGAGAAGGAAATGCCGTAGAAGATGTTCTCGATCAGATCGGGGAGCAGCTCCCCGGTTTGCAGGTCCTTGATGCGCAGCGTGAACCGCTCGTCCCCGGCGTTGTCCACCGCGTAGGCGTAGAGATTCCCGTCAAGGGTCACTGCGGCCCCGCCGACGGCGAAGAACGGCTGGCCCGCTGCTTCGGCGTTGCCGTCCAGCAGGACTTCCTCGCCCGGAATGTCGACGCCGACCTCGACGGCGGGGGGAGTCCAGTCAGCGACGCGGTCCCCGGTGTCCTGGGCCCGTACCCGGCACTGGATGCCGTATTCCTGGCCCTCCACCGAACGGGTGTAATACCACCAGCCGTCCTTGCGGTTGGGGACGGATAGGTCCGTCTCCTGGGTGCGGCCCTTGATCTCGGCGAAGATGGCCGCGCGCAGCGGTTCCTGGTGGGCAGTCATGGCCTCCTGGTAATCGTTCTCAGCCTGGAGCAGTTCCACGACCTCGGTGGATTCCTTGTTTCGCAGCCACTCGTAGTTGTCCTCGAAGGCATCGCCGTGGCGGGTGCGGACGGCGGGGACTTTTTTGGCAACGGGGGCTTGCGGGGACGGCTGCGCCGGAGTCGTGGTCATGGCTCCAATCTACCGTCCGGCAGCACTGTCACTGCTGCGGCCCGGTCACCGCGGCGGGTGCTTCAGTTCCCGTTCTGAAGATTGTTGGCGGCAATGTACCCGGGCAGGGTCCCGGAGGTCAGTGCTGCCGAGACGGCGGCCGTGGCAGCGGGGTCCTGCAGGACGATGGATTGGCCGTCACTGCTGGTTCCAACGCCGGCGGTGGGCAGGGTAAAGAACACACCGTTGCCTGGTGCCGTGCTTCGCAGGCTGGAGGCGAGCCGCTCCAGCGTTTCCAGCGTGAGTCCCGGGTCGACGGTGATGTGCGGGAGGACCGTCGCCACGAGTTGCTTCACGGTGTTGGCGTCCGAGAGCCCGCCTTCGGCCGCCATTTTGGCCAGCACGGCCTTCAGGAACGTCTGCTGGTTCCGGACCCTCTGGTAGTCGCCGTCGGCGAAGGCATGGCGCTCGCGGACAAAGGCCAGGGCCTGCGGTCCGTTCAGTCTGTTCACACCCGCCGGAAAGTCCACGAAGTCGTCGATGGTGCCGGTGAAGGGCTGCTTGATGTCGACGTCGACGCCGCCGAGGGCGTCCGTCAGGGCCGCGAAACCCTGGAAATCCAGCATAAGGCTGTGGTCCACGCGCTGGCCCAGCAGGGATTCCACCGTCTGTGTCATCAGCGGCACCCCGCCCAGTTCGAGTCCGGCGTTGATCTTTGCTGCCCCGTAGCCCGGGATATCGACCCAGAGGTCGCGCATGATGGAGATGCCGTAGACACTTTGCCGGTCGGCCGGGAGATGGATAAAGACCAGCGCGTCACCGCGCTGGTCCGAGGCGGCGCCGGAGGCCGCGATGGCCCGCTCGTTCACCCGGCTGTCGCTGCCGATCAGCAGGATGTTCAGCGCGGCGGGCGGCGGATCCGGCGTCGGGGCTGGGGTGGCGGCGGGCGATTGCTGCGCTGCCGGGGACGTTTGCACCGGGGCTGCGGTTTCGGTGCGGGGCATGTTCAGGAGCAGCGCCGCGGCGGCGACGGCGAGGACCGCCAGGCCGGCAATGAGGGCGATGATAACTGTCCGGCGCCGATGCGCCACGCCCGGTGCCGTGGCTTTGGCTGCTTCTGCCGGTTCCGGCTCCGTTCCCATGGCCGGACACTACCACCGTAAGCGATCGACCGGGAGCAACCGACGGCGCCGGGTTCAGCCGTGGGCTGCCGGGTTCAGCCGTGCTGCCGGGCGAACCGCAGGATGGTGCGGATGGCCGGGGAAAGTTCATCCTCCATTTGGCGGTAGATTTCCGGCCCGCGCCGGTAGGGGTCCACCACGTCATTGTCGGCCGGTTCCGGGGCTTGCGCGAGATGCCGGACAGCGGCCGCGCGGGCCGGGAGATCACGCCAGAACGCGGCTGTGTCGCCTGCCGGGGCAGGGATGCCACGGTCCTCAAGCGCTTCGAGCATCCGGGCAAATTCGCGGATGGTGAAGGTGCGCTTTAGCAGGGCGGCGTCCAGATGGATGACTTCGCCGCGGTGCTGTGCCGACATCGCCAGCACCAGATCTGCTTGCCGCAGGATCTCCGGGGTCAGCTGACGGGCCGCGAACCCGTCCGGCGTGCCGCCGTAGCTTGTGATGATGTCTTGGGACAGCGGCTGGATCGGATCGCCCGCCATGGCCCGAGTTCCAGCGCTCCGCACCTCAAAAGCCCCGGGCTGCACCTGGTTCAGTCCGGTTTGGAGCAGGCGTTCGGCAACGGGGGACCGGCAGATGTTGCCGGTGCACACGGTAAGGATCCGAATGGGTAACGACGGCGAACCATCGCTAGTTTCCGGCTCCGAGGCCTTGGGCAGCAACATAGTCTCCGAGTCTATCGTTGCTGAGGGCGGCCTTGATCTCCTCGATGGCGGACGGATCAGGCAGGACAATGGACTGCCCGTCTGCCGACGTGCCGGTCCCGGCCGTGGGCAGGGTAAACATGGCGATGTCCTGGCGGTGGACGTCCCGGAGGCTGACGGCCAGGCGGCCGGCTTCGACCAGGTCCAGGGCAGGCGCCACGCTCACGAAGGGGGCGACGGCGCTAAGCGCGTGTTCGAGGGTGAGCGGGCGTTGGACGGTGCCGGCGTCCAGGGTTTTGCCGATGACGGCGGCCAGGAGCAACTGCTGGTTGCGGACCCGCTGGTAGTCGCCGTCGGCGAAGGCATAACGCTCGCGGACAAAAGCCAGGGCTCGGGCGCCATCGAGGGTGTTCGCGCCCGCATTAAAGACATATTCGCTCTTGGCCCTCGTCCCGGTGAACGGCACCTTGACGTCCACGGTGACCCCGCCAATGGCGTCGACGAGTCCCTGGAATCCTTCAAAGTCAATCCGTACCACTTGATCGATCCGCTGCTGCAGCAAGGATTCCACTGTCTGCACCACCAGGGGGACGCCGCCGAAGGCCAGGGCGGCATTGATCTTGGCTTCGCCGTGCCCGGGGATGGTCGTCCAGAGGTCGCGCATGATCGAAATGCTGTAGATATGGGCGCGGTCAGCCGGGATATGAACCAGCATCAGCGTGTCGGAGCGTTGGTTCGAGGGTGCTCCGGCCACCGCCTCGGCAGCCGCGCCGCCGGAAGCATCGCGGCTGTCGCTGCCCATCACCAGGATATTTATGGGTTTCGCGGAGCCGGCCGGCACCGCCTGGGCCCGGACCCGGACGGCCTCCGCCGGGAACGCGTTTTTGATCTCCCGGGTCTGGGATGCGAAAATCTGGGCCATCGAAAAGACGTAGGCTCCCATCGAACCGGGGACCGCGAGCACAAGGGCCAGCAGCACGCCCAGCAGGATCCGGCGGCCGCGTTTGCCGTGAACTGTCCTGGCCGCCCGGTCGCGGCGCGCCGCCCCCGGCGGCGTTCCGTTTCCTGACGATTCCTTCCGATCCACTTCCCCGTGATTCGACATTAGAGTCTCCTGAGTTCGGTGCAGCGTCCGGCGGAGAGCGCCGGGAGACCTCGCTGCAGTCGATGGTGCAGACGGTACGCTCCGGAACTTGGGTTTTCCTGCAGTCGTGGTGGAGCTCCAGTGCTTGACGCATCTCCGGCCTTCCGCATATCCTGAACGAACGGTCGGTAATTATTTATCGGAAAATGCATAGGAGCAACCATGGCAGCGCAGACCCTGCAGTCAGTGCCCGGAGAGCCAACAGCGGCACGGCACGAACAGAGCCTCGAAGATGTGGCCCGGCGTGACGCTGAAGGCCAGGCATACTTCGACAAAGTCATGGCTGACGATTCGCGGATCGAGCCCCGCGACTGGATGCCCCCGGCATACCGCAAGACCCTGCTTCGCCAGATTTCTCAGCACGCGCACTCGGAGATCATCGGCATGCAGCCGGAAGCCAACTGGATCTCCCGCGCCCCCAGCCTCAAGCGCAAGGCCATCCTGATGGCCAAGGTCCAGGACGAGGCCGGCCACGGACTGTACCTGTACTCCGCCGCCGAGACCCTCGGCCAGCCGCGCGATGAGATGAACCAGGCGCTGATGGACGGCAAAGCCAAGTACTCCTCCATCTTCAACTACCCCGCCCGCACCTGGGCGGACATGGGCGCCATCGGCTGGATGGTCGACGGCGCCGCTATCGCCAACCAGGTGCCGCTCTGCCGCGCCTCCTTCGGCCCCTACGGCCGCGCCATGGTCCGCGTCTGCAAGGAAGAATCCTTCCACCAGCGCCAGGGCTTCGAGATCCTGCTGGAACTTTCCCACGGCACGCCGGCGCAGAAGCAGATGGCCCAGGACGCGGTCAACCGCTGGTACGCCCCGGCCCTGATGATGTTCGGCCCGCCGGATGACGACTCGCCCAACTCCAAGCAGTCCATGGCCTGGAACATCAAGCGCTTCAGCAACGACGAACTGCGCAACCGTTTCGTCGGAATGATGATGGAGCAGGTCAAGGTCCTGGAGCTCACCCTCCCGGACAAGGACATCCGTTTCAACGAAGAAACCAAGAAATGGGAGCACGGTCCGCTGGACTGGGATGAATTCCACGAGATCCTCGCCGGCCGCGGCCCCTGCAACGCCCAGCGCCTGGAACGGCGCCGGGAAGCACACAACAACGGCACCTGGGTGCGCGAAGCCGCCGCGGCCTACGCTGAAAAGCAGAGCCGCAAGCAAGCAGAGAAGGAATCCGCAGCATGACAACTCCCGAACCGCACGCAGGCAACGTCTGGCCCATCTGGGAGGTTTTTGTCCGCTCCAGCCGCGGCCTCTCCCACGTCCACGCCGGCTCCCTGCACGCGCCGGACGCCGCCATGGCGCTGCGCAATGCCCGAGACCTCTACACCCGCCGCAACGAGGGGGTGTCCATCTGGGTTGTCCCGGCGGACGCGATCGCCTCGTCCGATCCTGACGCCAAGGGCTCCTTTTTCGAGTCTCCCCAGGGCAAGGACTACCGGCACGCGACGTACTACACCAAGAGCGAGGGCGTGAAGCACCTGTGAGCACCTCACCTGAAACTGCCGCAGCGGCAGCACCCGCAGCAGCGGAAACGGCCGGTCACGGGGACATCTCCGTCGGCGTCAACGGCTCCGGCAACAGTGGCGAGGCCACGGCCAGCGCTACCCGGATCACCCCCGGCAATGCCCTCCGTCCGGAGGACATCGCCCTTGCCGTAAGCCAGGGAACCGCGAAGCCGAGCGCTGACGCCGCCGAGTTCGCCCTGCGGCTGGGCGATGACGCCCTGGTCCTCGCGCAGCGGCTGGGCCACTGGATCTCCCGCGCCCCGGAGCTCGAGGAAGACATCGCCCTGGGCAACATCGCCCTGGACCAGCTGGGGCACGCCCGGTCCTTCCTCAGCTATGCCGGCGGATTAGACGGTCGAAGCGAAGATGACCTCGCCTACTTTCGCCGCGAGCCGGAGTTCCGGTCCGTCGAAATCTTTGAACTTCCGAA
Organism: Arthrobacter sp. AL05; assembly: GCF_029960715.1. NCBI lineage: Bacteria > Bacillati > Actinomycetota > Actinomycetes > Micrococcales > Micrococcaceae > Arthrobacter > Arthrobacter sp. AL05. The sequence goes on along the minus strand of NZ_JASBRC010000001.1, from coordinate 111,381 downwards.
TGGCGACTTTGCCGTCACCATCGCCCGCCAGTTCGTGGTCAGCTACTACCAGTTCGAGCTTTACCGCCGGCTGGCCGCCTCCACCGACACCACCCTGGCCGGGATCGCCGCCAAAGCGGTCAAGGAAGTGGATTATCACCGCGACCACAGCGCCCAGTGGGTGCTGCGCCTGGCCCAGGGCACTGACGAGTCCCGCGCGAAGATTATCCACGCCTTCAAGGTCATCTGGCCCTACGTCGACGAGCTCTTCCGCGACGACGAACTCACCGCCCGCCTGGCCGGGTGCGGTGCCGCCGTCGAGCCCTCCAGCCTGCGCGCCGATTTCGACCGCCTTACCGGCGAGGTCCTGGCCGCAGCCGAACTGGACGTTCCCGCGGTTCAGCCGGCCCCCGGCGGCGGACGCCGGGGACTGCACTCCGAACATCTCGGCTACCTCTTAGCCGAGATGCAGGTACTCGCCCGCGAGTACCCCGGGGCAAGCTGGTAACCACGATGGACATGTACGTCAGTCACCCCACGGCAGCCGACGGCCGCCCTGCGGCCCCGCGGACGCCCGAGCAGAAGGCCTGGGAACTCGCGGCCACGGTCTGCGACCCGGAAATCCCGGTCCTGACGATCGAGGACCTGGGGATCCTGCGCAAGGTCAGGATCTACGACGACGGCGGGATGGTCCCCGCCGTGCAGGTCACGATCACGCCGACCTACTCGGGCTGCCCCGCCATGGACGCCATCCGCGATGACCTCACGGCGGCCTTCAAACGGGAAGGCTACCCCAGCGTCAACGTCGACATGGTCCTCTCCCCGGCATGGAGTACTGACTGGATGAGCGAGGCCGGCAAAGCCAAGCTGCAGGAGTACGGCATCGCGCCGCCGTCGGGCCGCTCTGCCGCCCTCCGGCACGCCGGCCCGGTCCGGTTGTCCCTCGCCGTCAAGTGCCCGCAGTGTTCGTCGCTGAACACCAAGGAACTCACCCGCTTCGGTTCCACCTCCTGCAAGGCGCTGTACGTCTGCCAGGACTGCAAGGAACCCTTCGACTACTTCAAAGTCATCTAAGGAAACGCCATGATTGTTCTCCGACAGACCGCCGCTGAAACGGCCGCAGCCACCGGCCGCCGTCGTGCGTCCTTCCACCCGCTGGCCGTGGATGAGGTCCGCCGGCTCACCGATGATGCGATCGAGGTGACCTTCGGCGTTCCGGCCGAACTCGCGGGCCAGTTCGATTACCTCCCGGGCCAGTACGTTGCCCTGCGCACCACCCTCCCGGATGAGTCCGGCGAGCCGAAGGAAGTCCGGCGCAGCTACTCGATCTGCGCCGAGCCGAGGAGCTTTGCGGACGGCAGCAGCGAGATCCGGGTCGCGATCAAGAAGGACCTGGGCGGGCAGTTCTCCACCTGGGCGAACGCCGAGCTCACGGCCGGGGACGTGCTGGACGTGATGAGCCCGATGGGTGCGTTTGTGTCCCGGCACGGCCGGGACGGCAAAGAGCAGAACCTGATGAACTCGATGAACCATCCGGAGGACATGGCCAGCGAGCTCGCGGGGGAGCCCGGCTCTTTCGTCGCGATCGCCGCCGGTTCCGGGATTACCCCGGTGATCGCGATTGCCCGCACGCTGCTCGCCGCACATCCCGAAACCCGCTTTGACCTGGTCTACGCCAACAAGGCCGCGATGGATGTGATGTTCCTGGAGGAACTCGCCGACCTGAAGGACAAGTACCCGGCCCGGCTCGCGTTGCACCACGTGCTCTCCCGGGAACAGCGGATCGCCCCGCTGCTCAGCGGCCGGATCGACGCGGAAAAGCTGCAGGCCCTGCTGGGGACCGCCATCCACGCCGAGGACGTCGACGAGTGGTTCCTGTGCGGCCCGTTCGAACTCGTGCAACTGTGCCGGGATACCCTGGCCGAGCGCGGCGTCGACCCGGAACAGGTCCGCTTCGAACTGTTCAGCACCGGTAAGCCGGACCGTCCCGAAGGCAATGCCGGCCGCCCGGTGATTGTGGACGAATCCCAGTCCACGTTCAAGATCACCTTCAAGCTGGACGGCCTCCAGGGCGAGGTGGCCAGCCCGACCCACGCCCGTGAATCCATCCTGAACGCGGCGCTCCGCGTCCGCCCGGACGTACCGTTCGCGTGTGCCGGCGGCGTCTGTGGAACCTGCCGTGCCAAGGTAGTCACCGGTGCCGTCACAATGGATGAGAATTACGCGCTGGAGCAGGACGAACTGGACAAGGGCTACGTGCTCACCTGCCAATCCCACCCCACGACGCCGGAAGTCACCGTCGACTTCGACGTCTAACGGACCAACCCCGACTCCCGCCCCGACCCCAGGAGCCCCATGATTTCCCTCTCCATCGCCGACGGCATCGCCGAGATCGTCCTGAACGCCCCCTACAAGCTCAACGCGCTGGACGAGCAGGCGCTGCGGGATCTGTCTCAGGCGTACGACGACGCCGCTGCCGCAGCCGCCCGCGGAGAGGTGCGTGCGCTGCTCCTGAGGGGAGAGGGACGGGCCTTCTGCGCGGGCCGGGACATCGCCGGCGTGACGCCGGAAACGGATGACGTCCAGGGCTATCTCGGCGGGTTGCTGCAGCCGCTTCTGAAGAAGATGTCCGCCTTTCCGGCGCCCACCTTCGCGGCAGCCCAAGGAGCCTGCCTGGGGGTAGGGCTGGGCCTGCTGCTGGCCACTGACGTGGTGTACGTGGCGGAGAACGCCAAATTCGGCTCCCCGTTCGCGAACCTCGGTGCCACCCTCGATTCGGGTGGCCACTGGTACTTCACCGAACGCCTCGGTATGCACCGGACGCTGGACCTGATCTATACGGCGGAGCTGATGAGCGGTGCTGACGCCGTGGCGCAGGGAATGTTCTCCCGGGCCATGCCCGCAGCTGACCTCCTGGCGGACACCCGCGCCATCGTGGCGAAGGCCGCCACCGGCGCCACCAGTGCCTTCACCGCCAGCAAGGACCTCGTGGCGCACATCCGGGACCAGCGGCTGGGCCTGTGGGAGTCCATGGCAGAGGAAAACGCCGAGCAGGCACGGCTCTGCAACACCGCGGACTACGCTGAGGGGTTCCTGGCGTTCCAGGAGAAGCGGACGCCGGTTTTCAAGGGGTAAAAACGACTGTCGCCGGGCGACCGGCCCGGCTGCTTCTCTTTATCGAAGCCATTCTCATTTCGAAGGTGTCCTTGTAGGGTTCGGTTATGACTTTGGGGAAACCGGTAACTAAGGCTGTCATTCCTGCCGCCGGACTGGGAACACGCTTTCTGCCCGCCACCAAAGCCATGCCGAAGGAAATGCTCCCGGTAGTCGACCAGCCGGCCATCCAGTACGTCGTGGAGGAAGCCGTCCGCGCCGGGCTGACGGACCTGCTGATGATTACCGGCCGGCAGAAGCGCGCCCTCGAGGACCACTTTGACCGGGAGCCCAGCCTGGAACGTGCCCTGGAACTAAAGGGTGACCGGGAGAAACTGGCGGCCGTTCAGCACGCATCCGCCCTGGGGCCGCTTTACTATGTGCGCCAGGGAGACCCGCGGGGACTCGGCCACGCCGTCCTGTGTGCCCGTCAGCATATCGGCGCGGAGCCCTTCGCCGTGCTGCTGGGCGATGATTTGATTGACGAGCGCGATGAGTTGCTGAGCACCATGATCGAGGTGCAGGCCCGGACGGGCGGCTCGGTGGTTGCCCTGATCGAGGTGGATCCCGCCGAAATCAGCGCTTACGGCTGCGCAGACGTCTCGGTCATCGCCGGCGAAGACCATGTGCGGGTTAACCGGCTGGTGGAAAAACCCTCGATCGCCGATGCGCCCTCCAACCTTGCCGTGATCGGCCGCTACGTCCTGCACCCGGCGGTGTTTGACGTGCTGGAGGAAACAGGACCCGGCCGCGGCGGAGAAATCCAGCTCACGGACGCGCTGCAGACGTTGGCCACCTCAAACTGCGAGGGCGGCGGGGTCAGCGGAGTGGTCTTCAAGGGCCGCCGCTATGACACCGGCGACAAGCTCAGCTACCTGAAGGCGGTCATCTCGATTGCCTCGGAACGGGTCGAATTCGGCGAGGAGCTCAAAGCCTGGATGAAGGCCTTCGTCAACTGAAACCGCAACGCCTGGCTACCGCGTATCGACATCCTCAAACACCAAAAACGTCTGTGTGTCCAGCACCCCTGGCATGGACTGCAGCTGGTCGAAGATCACCCGGCGCAGATCGATATTGTCCACGGCGCGCACCAGCAGGATGACATCGAAGTCGCCACCCACCAAGGCGATGTGGTGCACCTCTGGAATGGCGCGCAGCAGTTCCCGCAGTTCCCGCCAGGAATGCTGGCGGACCTTCAGGGTGACGTAGGCCGAGGACTTCAGGCCGGCCTTAATCGGGTCGACCAGTGCCGTGAACTTTGTCAGCACACCCTCGCCGGTCAGCCGGGCAATCCGTGTGTAGGCGTGGGCCCGGGAGATGTGGACATTCTCCGCGACCTGCGTGACGGACATCCGCCCGTCCCTGGTCAGTTCCGCGATGATGTTCCGGTCCACATCATCCAAGGGCACCGCGGCCTGGTCCGCCCCGTCCTCTGCCATTTGTCCACAACCCCCGCCGGTAATCCAGCTCACATCTACGATTTGTCTTCTAGAGTAAGGCAATTCTCTGGACTTCTCCACGATTTCCGTGAGAGCTGGATACGAAACATCGCCCAGCCCCATACTTGGAGTGAATAGTGGCTACAGAAGGACGGACCAATGACGATCTCCGCAGACCACCCTGCGCAGCCCGCAGCGCAGGACCAGATGGCAGGCGCGGCCAATGAGGCCGTGCGCAAGTTCGGCATCACGGTCGAGGACTACATGCTGCCCGCCCGGCACCAGATCCAAATGGTGGGTCCGGACGGCACACTGAACCCCCACACCGAGCAAGGCACCCAGCCCGGCCACGAGTACAGCCTGCCGGGCGAGGCGGAACTGCTGGCCGCTTACGAGCAGCTCGTCGTCGGGCGCCGCGTCAACGATCAGAACTCAGCCCTCGTCCGGCAGGGCAGGATGGCCGTCTACCCCTCCAGTCACGGCCAGGAGGCCTGCCAGGTCGCAGCGGCACTCTGCCTGTCCGACGGCGACTGGATGTTCCCCACCTATCGTGACTCCGTGGCCGTGATGGCACGCGGTGTGGATCCCGTCCAGACCATGACGCTGTTCCGCGGCGACTGGCACGGCGGCTACAACCCCGCCGAGCACAAGGTCGGTATCCAGTGCACCCCGCTGACCACCCAGCTCCTGCACGGCGTCGGCGTCGCCCACGCCGCCAAACTCCGCGGCGAGGACACCGTTGTCCTGGCCATGTGCGGGGACGGCGCCACCAGCGAAGGCGACTTCCACGAGGCACTGAACTTCGCGGCCGTCTTCCACCTGCCGGTTGTGTTCTTCGTCCAGAACAACCAGTACGCGATCTCCGTGCCGCTCGCGCACCAGTCGGTTGCACCGTCGCTCGCCCACAAGGCCGTGGGTTACGGGATGGCCGGCGAACGGGTGGACGGCAACGACGTCGTGGCCCTCCTCGCGGTGCTGGGCCGGGCGGTCAAGCTGGCCCGGGAAGGCTCCGGACCGCTGCTTGTCGAGGCCCACACGTACCGGATGCAGGCCCACACCAACGCCGATGACGCCACCCGCTACCGGCAGGACAGCGAGGTCGCCGAATGGGTGGCGAAAGACCCGCTGAGCCGGATGAAGACCTACCTGACGGACCGGGGACTGCTCGATGACGGCCGCACCGCCGCTATTGCAGAGAAGGCCGAAGCCGTTGCCACGCAGCTGCGCGAAGGACTCAGCGAGGAGGTCCCCGTCGATCCGCAGGACCTGTTCAAATACGTCTTCTCTACTCCCACTCCCCAGTTGAAGGAGCAGTCCGCAATGCTCGCCGACGAACTCGCCCGGGACGCCGCATCAGCGACGGAGGCCGCGAAATGAGCCCCACCATCACCACCTCGTCCGAGGCGAACGGCAACGTCAGCGCCGCGACCGCTCAGGCCGCGGAAACGGCAGCGGTCAAGGCCGAGCAGACCGGCCCGCAGACCATTACCCTGGCCAAGGCACTGAATGCCGCCATGGCCGACGCCATGCACGCCGACGCCTCGGTCCTGGTCTTCGGCGAGGACGTTGGTATGCTCGGCGGCGTCTTCCGCATCACCGACGGTCTGACCAAAACCTTCGGCAGGAGCCGCTGCTTCGACACCCCGCTGGCCGAGTCCGGCATTGTCGGCATGGCCGTGGGCATGGCGATGAACGGCATGCGCCCGGTCATCGAGATGCAGTTCGACGCCTTCGCCTACCCGGCGTTCGAACAGATCGTCAGCCACGTTGCCAAGATGCACAACCGCACCAAGGGCGGCGTGAAGCTGCCCATGGTCATCCGGGTTCCCTACGCCGGCGGCATCGGGGGAGTGGAGCACCACTGTGATTCCTCCGAGGCCTACTACGCCCACACCGCCGGGCTTAAGGTATTCACCCCGGCCACTGTGGCGGACGGCTACCGGATGCTCCGCGAGGCCATCGATTCCGATGATCCGGTGATGTTTATGGAGCCGAAGAAGCTCTACTGGTCCAAGGACCAGGTGGACCTGGACGCGCTCCGGGCCGAACATGCCGCGAACACCGAACGCGGCACGTCCTCGGAAGGCCGCGCCGCCGTCGCCCGCCCCGGCACCGACGCGACGCTGATCGCGTATGGACCGTCCGTCCCGACGGCGCTGGCTGCTGCTGCCGCCGCCGCCGAGGAAGGCCGCTCGCTGGAAGTGATCGACGTCCGCTCGATTGTGCCCTTCGACGACGAGACGGTCTGCGCCTCGGTCCGCAAGACCGGCCGCGCGGTGGTTATCGCCGAAGCGCACGGCTTCGCCTCGGTGGCCTCCGAGATCGTGGCCCGGGTCCAGGAACGCTGTTTCCACCACCTCGCCGCGCCGATCCGCCGGGTCACGGGCTTTGATGTGCCGTACCCGGCGCCCAAGCTTGAGCACTACTACCTGCCCGGCGTGGACCGTATCCTCGACGCCGTTGACGACCTCCAGTGGGAGAACTGACCATGAGCGAACCGAAAGTATTCCTCCTCCCGGACCTTGGTGAGGGCCTCACCGAAGCCGAACTGGTCAGCTGGCTCGTGAAGGTGGGCGACGATATCCGCGTCGACCAGCCGATCGCCGAAGTGGAGACGGCCAAGTCCATGGTCGAGGTGCCCTCCCCTTACGCCGGCACCGTCGCCGTGCTGCACGGCGAGCCGGGCCAGACGCTCGACGTCGGGAAGCCGCTGATCTCGGTGATGCCGGTTGGTGCGGCTCCCGCGGTTGAGTCTGCCGCAGCCACGGTGGCTGAGCCGGCCGCAACCCAAGATGCCGCGGCAGAGACCTACCGCGAGGAGGAGAAGGCCGGGTCCGGGAATGTCCTCATTGGCTACGGGACTCCGGGCGGGCATGGGGTTGCCCGGCGGACCCGGGCATCCAAGCGGGCTGTGGCGCAGGTGCCTGAGGCCGAGAAGGCTGCCGATGATCTGTTGCTTATGCGGACCCGGGTTCCCGGGAAGCTGGGGGCTGTGATTTCTCCGCTGGTCCGGCGGATGGCTCGGGACCATGGGGTTGATTTGGGGGATCTCCAAGGCTCGGGAGCCAGCGGGCTTATTATGCGCCGCGACGTTGAGGCGTTCATCAAGCCGGCGCCTGCGGTTGAGCCTGCCGGAACCAGCCCGGTCGAAACGCCGGCGGTAGCAACGGATGTGGCTGCCGCGATCACGGACACGGATGCCCGCACGGGGCTTGGGATCTCCGGCCGCACGGCTGTCCGCGGCGTGCGCAAGGCCGTCGCGGCGAACATGGCGCGCAGCCGGTCCGAGATCCCGGAGGCCACGGTCTGGGTCGATGTCGACGCCACGGCGCTGGTGGAGCTGCGCGCCGCGCTGAAGAACGCCGACCCGGACCACACCCCGGGCTTGCTGGCGTTCATTGCCCGCTTTGTTACTGCCGGCCTCAAGAAGTTTCCGGAGTTGAACTCCCGGATCGTCAGCGCCGGGGACACCGCCGGTTGGGCCGGCCAGGAGATCGTGGCCTTCGACGGCGTCAACCTCGGTTTCGCGGCCCAGACCGACCGCGGCCTGATGGTGCCGTCCGTGCGCAACGCAGACAAACTCAGCGCCCGCGAACTGGACGCCGAAATCCGGCGGCTCACCGGCGTCGTCCGCGAGGGCAAGGCAACCCCCGCGGAACTGGGCAGCGGCACGTTCACGCTGAACAACTACGGCGTCTTTGGGGTCGACGGCTCGGCCGCGATCATCAACCACCCCGAGGTAGGCATCCTCGGCGTCGGGCGGATCATCGACAAGCCCTGGGTAGTTAACGGCGAACTCGCCGTGCGCAAGGTCACCGAGCTGACGCTCACCTTCGACCACCGCGTCTGCGACGGCGGAACCGCCGGCGGCTTCCTGCGTTTTGTGGCCGACGCGATCGAGAACCCGGGGTCGGTACTGGCCGACTTGTGAGGAACGGGGGACCCGGACCAGCGCCTGCCGGAGGCGCTGGTCCGGGGGCAAGCGGCCGCTGGCGGCCGGACTAGCGCACAGTTGCCCGCCTGATGTCCTGGCCCGGCGGCACTTTGGACAGCAAGGTCCGGGCTGCCATTTGCGCCATCTTCCGTGTTGCCGGGGAAAGATAGGCGCCCTCCCGTTGGACAAGGGCAATTGTGTCGAACAATGGTTCTGCAAAAGGGACAGCGTGAACGTTTTTCGGAAAACCCGGCGCGCTAACCAATGCGTGGGGGACAAAACTGTCGGCCGCGCCGGCGGCAACCAGGCCCAGGGCGGTATCGACATGTTCCACCTCGATTGCCGCATCGATTTTCAGCCCCTTGAGCCGGGCACGCTCCAAAATCTGCCGCCGGGTGGGATCGCGCCAGCCGGCAAAGGCGTCATAGAGCACCAGCTTCGACTCGGCGAATTCCTCAATGGTCACGGGGCCGCGCGATGGATTACGGGTAGCCGACACGTAAAAAACTTCGTCACGAAAAAGCGGCCTGACCTGAAGGCCGGCCTCTGCAACCGGCAGGACGATCAGCCCGGCCTCAATTTCGCCGGAGGCCACCGACTCGGCCACTGCCAAGGAGTTCAGTCCGATGAGGCGCACCTTCACCTTGGGGTAGCGCCGGTGAAACCGCTGCACCAGGTCGGCCAGGTCGTAGTACGCGCCGTAACGCAGAACGCCGAACGTGCAGACGCCCCCTTCCAGCGAAGACATGGATTTCAGTGCCTCCACGCCGTTGTCGAAAGAGGTGACGGACTGCAACGCATGCACCTGCAGTTCAACGGCAGCCGTCGTGGGAAGAAGGCGCCGCCCGCCCCGAATGAAGAGGCTGTGCTCAAGCTCGTGTTCCAGCCTGCTGATGAGCTCGGAGACGGAAGCCTGGCTTGTTTCCAGCTTTCGTGCCGCGGCGGTGAAAGAACCGAGCTCATAGGCGGCGAGGAAGGCCCGTAGTTGCGCAAGGGTCATGGGCCCACTCTAGTCAGCGAGCGGAATGTGGGGGTTTTGTGGCGCCGGGAGATACCACCGCGGGTCTGTTACCTGCGTGAAACACAAGCCGCCAGCCATCGGGTCACCCTATGGCTGGCACTCGTTAGCGTCCCGTTGTGCGATAGGAACGGACTGAGTAGCTTGGACCTATGCAGATATCCAGCCGTGATGCGGCTCACATACAGGGCAGTTTCCTGGTCCTGAAGAGCCCGGCCATTGGCGGCGTTCCCGCCCAGCGGCTTCCCGACGTCGTGGAGACGGTGTCCGCGATGCTCGCTGACATTGAGGCCAACGGAATGGACGCCGTGCTTAAGTACGCTCGGCACCTCGACGGATGGCAGGGCTCCAACCTTGAACTTAGCCAGGCCGCTCTGGCTAAAACCGGCGACGGGCTCTCTACGGAACTGCGGGAGGCCCTGGTGGCCAGCGCAGAGCGGACCCGGCTATTTGCGGTGGAGCAGCGCGAACACCTCAGTGATTTTGAAACCGAGCTGCTCCCCGGCGTTTTTGTCGGCCAGAAGTACGTCCCCGTGGGGCGCGTTGGAGCGTATCTCCCCGCGGGAAGGTTCCCCATCCTGGCCAGTGCCTTTATGACGGTTGGGGTCGCCAAGGCGGCCGGCGTTCGCAACGTCGTGGCCTGCACCCCGCCTGCCGGGCCCGACGGCGGGAACCCCGCCGTCCTCTATGCCGCCTATCTGGCCGGCGTGGACCGGGCCTTCGCCCTCGGGGGTGTGCAAGCCATGGCCGCCATGGCCTTCGGGCTCCTGGACGAACAGCCAGCGGACATACTTGTCGGTGCCGGCAACGCCTACGTCACCGAGGCCAAGCGGCAACTCTTCGGTCGAGTCGGTATTGACCTGCTGGCGGGCCCGTCGGAAGTCGCCGTGATCGCCGACGAAACCGCCGACGCAGAGCTGGTTGCCGCCGATCTCCTCGGCCAGGCCGAACATGGCCCGCAGTCACCGGCGTCCCTGGTCACCACCTCACGCGAGCTGGGCGAAGAGGTGATCCGGCAGATCGACAAACAACTGCGGACGCTGGCCACCCGCGACATCGCCGGGCCGGCCTGGCGGGACTACGGCACCGTCTACGTGGCTGAAGACCGGGCAACGGCGGTGGAGATTATGGACCTCCTGGCGCCGGAGCACCTGGAAATCCAGACCGCCGACGACGCGTACTATCACGGGAACCTGCGCAACTACGGCTCCATCTTCCTGGGGCCATGGTCCACCGTGGCCTACTCGGACAAGGGCTCGTCCGGCACAAACCACGTACTTCCCACCGGCGGCGGTGCCCGGTCATCCGCCGGGCTCTCCGTGGCGCGCTTCCTCAAACCGCTCACTTTCCAGCGGGTCGAAAAAGACGCAACCCCGCGTCTGGCCAACTACGTCACAACGATTTCGGACGCCGAAGGCATGGCAGCCCACAAGGCCACCGCCACACTCCGCCTCGACCGCTTCATCCGATAGACAACAATCTCTAACAAAGGCCCGTCATGACTAAGACAAAAACGCTCCGCACCCGATTCGCCGCCCTCGTGCCGATGGGTGTTGCAGTCGCCCTGGCCATGACCGCCTGCGGCTCAACAGGCGGCGCAAGCAGCGGGGGTGGCACCGACCAAAAGACCATCACCATCGCGACGTCCAACGATGCGCCATTCTCTTTTACCGACCAGGCCAGCGGAGAGCTCAAAGGCATCGATGGGGACATGATCAATGCCATCGCCGAAGCCAAAGGCTGGAAGGTCAAGGTCTTCACCTCCGAGTTCGCTACGCTGATCGCGGCGCTTAATGCCAAGAAGGCGGACGTGATCGTCGACGCCATGTACATCACCGATGACCGCAAGAAACAAATCAACTTCACCGATCCCTGGTACACCGAGGGTGAAGCCATGGTGGTCCCCTCCGATTCAACCCTTACCTCACGCGACGATGTAAAGGGAAAGGTCCTCGGCGCCCAGACCGGCACCGTATTCAAGGACCTGGTGGACAGCCTCGGTGGCAGCCAGGTTAAGCTTTTCGACTCGCAGGCAGCCCTGCTCGCCGCCGTGGAGAACAAGCAGGTTGATGCTGTTTTCACCGACAGTGCAGTGATCGGCTACAGCCTGGTCCAGAAGCCGAACCCGAAGCTGAAGCTCGTCTCCCCGTACAAGCCGTTCTACCCGGGCATCATCGGCGCCGGCGTCCGCAAGGATGATACCCAGTTGCTGGCGGACCTGAATTCCGGACTGGCAGATCTCAAGAAGACCCCCAAGTACCTTGAGATCCTCAAGAAGTACGGCCTGGACGACTCGAACATGAGCAAATAACTTTCAGAATCACGCAGGGGCGGCGGCATCCCCAACACTGCCCGCCGCCCCTGGCCGACCCTCATTTAGGGATTCCAAGTGGACTTTATTAACAACACCTTCGCCGTGTTCCCAGCCCTCCTTCAGGCGGTTCCCGTTGTCATTCAACTGGCCCTCGGCGCCATGGTCCTGGCCCTCGTGCTCGGCCTGCTGGTGGCCCTGGCACGCATTTCCTCGCTCAAGATCCTTCGCGCAATCGCCACCGTCTACCTCGAGGTCATCCGCGGCACTCCGCTGCTGGTCCAGCTGGTCTACATCTTCTTTGTGCTCCCCAGCATCGGCGTCAGCATTGAGCCCGTGCCGGCCGGCATCCTCGGACTTGGGCTGAACTACGCTGCCTACCTGTCCGAGGTTTTCCGGTCCGCGATCCTGTCCGTGGAGCACGGCCAGACCGAGGCTGCGCTGTCCCTTGGGTACACCCCCAGCAAAACGCTGTGGAAGGTGGTTATTCCCCAGTCTTTCGTGGTCTCCATGGGGCCGATCGGCAACTACTTCATCGCCATGATCAAGGACACGGCACTGACCTCGGTGATTGCAGTGACCGAGATCCTGAAGACGGCCAACATCCTCAACAGCCAGACCTTCCAGACCACGGCCATCTACACCGCCGCGGCCATACTTTATCTGATTATCAGCCTTCCACTCTCGCGCGTTGTGGTAGTGCTTGAACGAAAGGCACGGGCCAATGGCTGACGAGACCATTATTGATGTCCGGGACGTCCACAAGACCTTCGTCTCGGAGACCAAGCCGAACCTGTGGCAGCGGCTCAGGGGCAAGCCCCACGTGCAGAAAAGGGTCGAAGTGCTCAAGGGCGTGGATCTCGTGGTTCACCGCGGCGAGACGATCGCCATCCTGGGGTCAAGTGGATCCGGCAAAAGTACCTTGCTGCGCTGCATGAATAAGCTCGAGACGATTGATGCCGGCCGTATCTACGTCAACGGACACCTGATCGGCTACGACGAACGCAACGGGGAACTGGTCGCCGAGAAAGCATCCATCACGGCCCAAAAACGGACCGACATTGGCTTCGTATTCCAGCATTTCAACCTGTTCCTGAACAAGACGGCCTTGGGAAATGTCATGGCGCCCCTCCGGGACGTCAAGAAGCTCTCAGCGGTCGAGGCCCGGGCGATCGCTGTCCCCAACCTGGAAATGGTGGGTCTGGGCGAGAAGATGGACAACTATCCCAGCAAGCTTTCAGGCGGCCAGAAGCAGCGGGTTGCGATTGCCCGTGCCCTCGCCATGGATCCTGCCGTGATGCTCTTCGATGAGCCGACCTCGGCGCTGGATCCCGAGCTGGTGGGGGAGGTCCTCGCTGTCATCAAGAAGATCGCCCAGCAGGGAACCACCATGGTGATCGTGACCCACGAGATGCAATTCGCCCGGGACATTGCGGACCGAATTGTCGTGATGGACCAGGGCGTCATCGTGGAGGAGGGGCCGCCGGCCCGTATTTTCACTGACCCGCAACATCCGAAAACCCGGGCGCTCCTGAGCCGCTCGGGCATCCTGCCAGCCTAGGCACTGCCCGCAGCGGGGCAGGCGAACACCCGGGAGCGGGTACGTTTCCCGGGCATCCGCCTGCCCAGCTGCGGGACAAGGCCTTCATTCCCGGCCCCCGTTCAGGCTCCGTGGGTAGAATCGGGGGCAGAACATCGCACCAACGACGCCGGAACACCGCGGAATACGGAGATTTAATGTCACGATGGCTCGAGGCTGGCCCGGACAACTACGTCCTGACCACCCAAGGTTCCCTGCTCAACACAGGCCTGGTGGTCGGCTCTGAACGAGCCCTGGTGATCGACACCGGCAGCGGACCCCGGCAGGGACGCGAGATCCTTGACGCCGTGCGGGAAAAGACACAGTTGCCGCTTGTTGTTGTCAACACGCACGCCCATCATGATCACTTCTTCGGCAACGCCGTGTTCGCCGAAGCTGGCGCGACAGAGTTCTGGGCGCATGAGAACTGTGCTGCGGAAATCGCCGAGAACGGCGGCAGCCAGCGCCGCGCGGTTGTTGCCGGCGAGCCGGAAATGGCTGCCGGCGAGGGCGGCAACACCGAAATCGTCGTTCCCAACGCCATCGTTAAGGATCAGCCGGTCCTGCTGGACCTCGGCGGCCAAAGCGTTACGTTCTTCTACCTCGGGTGCGGTCATACGGACGGCGACCTGCTGGTGGGAACGGCCACCACACTTTACGCCGGTGACCTTGTGGAGCACGGCTCGCAGCCTTCTTTTGAGGATTCCTACCCGGAGGAGTGGGCCGACGCCCTCCGCCATCTCTCGGCGCTGCGCCACCGCTATGAGTTCCTGATCCCTGGCCACGGCGAGCCGTGCAGCGACCAGTTCGTCAAGACCATGGCCAACACCATGACCACGGCGGTGCGGCAGGCCACCCAGGCGACCCGGGAGACGCCGGACGACGCCACCAAGGCCATCCCCATCCTGCCCTACGGGCCGGTGCAGTCCCGCTGGTTCATCAGGCGCCTGCAGGAGACCCGGGCGCGCCGCTGAGCCTGCTGCCCGGGACCGCTATTGGCAGGGGCACCCGGGACAGCGCCTAGAATTGGGGTTGAACCAATTCAAACGAGCACCGCAGCGGTCTGCGCTGTGAGTCCCAGGGGGGACCAATATGCCCGATCCGGTGGACAACAACACAGCCAAGGCCGGCGCGCAGGTAGAACAACCCGAACTTCGTCGCCGGCGTGACCGCCGCCGCGGCGGGGACTCCGACGCCCGGACAGGAACCATGCCAATCACCACCTCTGACCCCGTCGAGAGCGAAGCGGCCCGTCCGCTGCGCCGTAATTCCTGGGCTGAGGCCGCGGAAGCGGCCGACGAACGACAAGCCGCCACGGTTGCCGTTCCCGTCATCCGGGAGGTCCCCTCCGCGCCCGAGCCGCCAGCAGTCCCGCCGGCGTCGGCCGCCTCCGATGCCAACCCGCCGGCAGATCCGGACGGCGAGGCGTTGGAAGACCCGGCGTCCGAGCCGCGCTCCTTCCCCGCGTCGCGCCGGTCGGCGTTTCCGGCGGCGCCGGAAGGTGCCCCTGCCGTGCCGGCCCTCCCCAGCCGGGCCACTCGCTCTGCCAGCCGGGCTGCCGCCCTGAGCGCGCCCGCCCCCGATTTCATTAGTTCCCCGGGGCTCTTTGTCCGCGAGCAGAAGCCACGCCCGGTCGGCGGACTCCGCGGTGCCCTCTACGCCCTGACCGGCGGCGGCGTGAACCTGGGTCCGAGCGCACGCCAGCGCGAAGAAGACGAGCTGGCGAGGCGCATCTCCCGGCAGCTCCAGGGCAGTTACAACACGGCCGTCCTGAGCCTGAAGGGCGGCATCGGCAAGACCTCCACGACCGTGGGCGTCGGGCTGACCCTGGCTGAGTTCCGCGGCGACCCGCCGTGTGCCATCGACGCCAACCCTGACTCCGGGGACCTCGTGGAGCGCGCCCTCGGCGAGGGCATCTATCAGCAGCAGAGCCCGCGAACCATCACAGACCTGCTGAAGAACATCGAATCAATTGATTCCCTCACGGCCCTGGCCCGGTACATGCATCATGCGGGCCGGTTGCACCTGATTGCCGGTGAACAGGACCCCGAGGTTTCCGACTCCCTGACCGCCGAGGAATACCTGCAGATCCGCAAACTCATCTCCGGGTACTACTCGGTGGCCCTGACCGACTGCGGAACCGGCGTCACGCACAACGCCATGAGCGGCATCCTGCAGTCGGCGGACAACCTGATCATCGCGGCAGGCTACGCCGTCAGCGGCGCCAAGCGCGCGCGCAGCACCCTGCACTGGCTCGCCGACCACGGCTACGAAGAACTGGCCCGCAACGCCATCGTGGTCATCACGGACAAGGACGAGGTCTCCTCCCGGGTAGACAAGGACGCGATCGAGGACCACCTGTCCGGCATTTGCCGCCAGCTGATCGCCGTGCCGCATGATCGCGGCGTGGCCGACGGCGACCTTGTCACCCTCGATGTGCTCCGCCCGGAAACCCGGCGCGCTTACCGTGAAATCGCTGCGGCAATCGTGGACGGCTACCTCTAGGCTTTGGACGGCGGGGCCAGCTAAGTTGTTTCGCCCCGGGGACCGGCTTAGATTGAGGCATGACTAACAACGTCGGGGACGAAGCCGCCCTGCAGCTGCAGGACCTTCTGATGGGAACGGAGAACGTCGAGGATTTCCTCGGCCGCCTCGCGGAATTCTCGGCGGCCACACTCAGCCACGCCGCAGGCGCCGGGATCGAATGCGGCGTGACACTGCAGCGCCGCAAGAAGACCATGACGGTGGCGGGGAGCAGCCCCCGGGCGGTGGTCCTGGACCGGATCGAACAAAGCATGGGCGATGGCCCGTGCATCGAAGCCCTGCGGACACGCTCCGTGACTCTGCTGGCCGACGTCGCCACCGATCCGCGGTGGCCCGGCTACCAGCTGGAGCTCGCGGCGCAAGGCTGCCGCAGTGTCCTGGGGGTGCCCCTGGAAATCGGCGAGGATGCGGCTGCCGCCCTGAACTTCTTCGGCTCAAGTACCGGGCTTTTCACGGCGGAAATTATTGCCGAAGCGTCCGGCTTCGCCGACCTCGCCGGCCGCTCCCTCCGCTTGGCTGTCCGGATCGGCACGGCGCAGTCCCGGGCCGAGGACCTCAAAGCCGCCATGGAGCACCGCACCTCCATCGATCTCGCCTGCGGCGTCGTGATGGCCCAGAACCGCTGTTCCCAGGAGGAAGCGATGGGCATCCTGACCAAGGTTTCCAGCAACCGGAACCAGAAGCTCCGCGACATCGCGGCCGGGGTGCTCCGGAACCTCACCGGCGGGGAAGTCCGAACCCACTTCGAGGCCTGAGCTGCCAGGACCGCAGCCAGTCCTAGGATGAAGGGGATGACCACGCATACCGCCCCCTTCAGTCTCCGCAGCATCGCCGTCCCGGCCTTCGGCCCGGCCCTGCTGTTCAGCATCGGCGAGGGAGCGATCCTGCCCGTTGTGGCGCTGTCGGCCCGCGACCTCGGTGCTTCGGTGGCCGTCGCCGCCTTGGTGGTCACCCTGATCGGCCTCGGCTCTTGGCTCTTCAACCTCCCCGCCTCGTTCATCACCCTGAAGTTCGGCGAACGCTGGGCCATTGTCGGCGCCGCGGCCGCGGCCGCCGTCGCCCTTGCCGCCGCGGCACTGGCTCCCGGGATGCCCGGGAGGCTCTGGTTGCTCGCTGGTGCGATGCTCGTCGTTGGTATGGCGGCGAGCGTCTTCGCACTGGCCCGGCAGAAGTACCTGACCGAGGCGGTACCGGTGCTGCTCAGGGCGCGTGCCCTATCCACGCTCGGCGGCGTCAACCGGGTTGGCATCTTTATCGGACCCTTCATCGGCGCTGCAGTGATGCAGTTCGCCGGCATCACCGGCGCCTACTGGGTCGGAGTTGTGGCGATGGCCGCGGCCGCGGCCCTGTCGGTGACCATCCCGGACCTTGTGGCCACGCCGGCGGTGGACGGTGTCCCCGTCCGGCAGGCGACGCTGCGCAGTGTGGCCGTCTCCCACGCCGGGGTTTTCCTGACCGTCGGCATGGGCGTGCTGCTGCTCAGTGCGCTGCGGGCGTCCCGGCAGGTGGTGGTCCCGCTCTGGGCCGAGCACCTCGGGATGGACGCGACCCAGGCGTCGCTGATCTACGGACTCTCCGGTGCCATCGACATGCTGGTCTTCTACCCGGCGGGCAAACTCATGGACCGCAAGGGACGGCAGTGGGTCGCTGTTCCCTCTACCCTCATCATGGGCGCGGCCATGCTGCTGATCCCGCTTAGCTCCGGCTTTGTGGGGCTGCTGCTCGCGGCTCTGCTGATCGGTTTTGGCAACGGGATCAGTTCGGGCCTGAACATGACGCTGGGGGCGGACTTCTCACCGGACAACGGCCGCGGACAGTTCCTGGGCATCTGGCGGTTTATGGCCGACGCCGGCGCCACCGGCGGCCCGGTGCTGCTCTCAGGCGTTACCGCGCTGGCCTCGCTCGGGGCCGGGGTAGCCGCCACCGGAGTGCTCGGCTTCGCGGCAGCTGCGGTCTTCGCCGTTACCATCCCCCGGCTCAAGCACCGGCGCAACTACTGAAGCTACTGGCACCGCGGCGCCGGAGCCCAACTAGCTCGCAGTAAACGTCGTTTTCAGCGCTCAAAACGACCTTTGCTGCGAGCTAGTTGGGGTGCACATGTCGCGGGGCCTCAGCGCAACGGTGCGCTCCGCCGTCGTGCAGCGTGCCCAAACAGCCACACCCCGGCGACCGTGGCCAAGTAGCCGGAAATGACAATCAGTGACGTGCCGGCCCAGAAATAGTTTGTGGTGCTGCTTTCCTGGCCCGGGCCGGGCGCAATCCTCAGCAACGAGTAGCTGGCCACCGCCGCCGCGGCGAGCCCGCCCAGCGCCGGCAGCGCCAGCCACAGCCGCGAGGAGGCCCAGAATATCCCGTAGCCGTCCCAGACGTTCCAGCGCGGCCCGTTGCGGATAATCAGCCAGCCTGCGGGGAGCATAAACACCGCCACGACCAGGAAGGCCGCCACCACGTCAGCGGGACGGTGCCACTGGTTGATCAGGGTGGACACCCCCGTGGCGACGGCGAAGCTGCCGCCGAGGAAACCAGCCAGCGGCCGCCAGCGCGGCGATACCATCAGGAACACGGCGGCCGCAGCGGATGCCGCCAGGGTGGTGTGCCCGGAAGGCAGGGAATTCAGTTCCAGGGTTTCGATCCCGCGGAAGGGCCGGACCGGAACGATGCTTTTCAGGACCTGGGTAGCCACGTTGGCGCCAACGCAGGCTGCCACGGCGATCCCAGCGGCTGCCCAGCGCCGCTTCAGCACGGTGACAACGAGGACCACCACCGTGGCGATCAGCAAGGACAGTGCCGGCAGCCAGTCCAGGAACCTGGTGGCGGCCTTGCCTGCCGCGCCGTGGATATCCCCGGCCTCCACCAGGGCAGACTCGTCAATGAACTGGCCCGTGGTGGTCCGGACAAAGAAATAGTACGTTGCGGCGAGGGCCGCCATGCTGCCGAGGACGGCCAGCAGGAACAGGAACCCCGTTGCCCGGCCCGGGGTCCCTTCAGGAACCCGAGGTGCGGCAGAGCGCGGCCGCGGGTACCCCGAAGCCGGATCCATGCTTGTGCGTTCCTGCCGAAAACTCATGACTATCAGAATCCCATAAATCCCTGCGAAGTATCTGGGACCACCGG
Organism: Arthrobacter sp. AL05; assembly: GCF_029960715.1. Lineage (NCBI taxonomy): Bacteria > Bacillati > Actinomycetota > Actinomycetes > Micrococcales > Micrococcaceae > Arthrobacter > Arthrobacter sp. AL05. The sequence continues at coordinate 92,310 of NZ_JASBRC010000001.1, read as the reverse complement.
CGTGGACCCGCGCGGGACCCCCGGTACAGTAAATTCATGCCCACCCCATCAGTACCGCCGCTGCACGTTCCCGGAGGCCACGGCCCTGCTGAGACGGTGCGGCTCCCGCAACTGGACGAGCTCCTCGCCGGCGCCCATGTGGTGAGCCTGCCCATGCGGGTGAAGTTCCGCGGCATCCTCCAGCGCGAGGCCCTGCTGCTGGATGGCCCGCTGGGCTGGGCCGAATTCTGCCCCTTCCCCGAATACGGCGACTTGGAGGCCTCCCGCTGGCTCCTCGCCGCCATCGAAGCCGGGTGGGAGGGTTTCCCGGCGCCGCTGCGGACCAGCATCCCCGTCAATGCCACGGTCCCCGCCATCGCAGCGGACCGGGTACCGGACATTCTGGCCCGCTTTGGCCGGGTGGACGCCGTCAAAATTAAGGTCGCCGAACCAGGGCAGACCCTGGCGGACGATGCTGCCCGGGTGGACGCCGTCCGCGAGGCGCTCCCGGGTGCGGCCATCCGGGTCGACGCTAACGGCGGTTGGGATGTACCTGCTGCCGTGGCGGCCTTGACGCGGCTGTCCGCCGTCGGACTGGAATACGCCGAACAGCCCGTGCCGGATATCGCCGGCCTCGCCGAGGTCCGCCGGCGCCTGCGCGCCAGCGGACTTCCGGTGCTGATCGCCGCGGACGAAAGCGTGCGCAAGGAAGAGGACCCGCTCAAGGTGGCCCGTGCCGGTGCCGCGGACCTGATCGTCGTGAAGGTGGCGCCGCTGGGGGGAGTACGGCGTGCGCTGGAGATCGTGGCGCAGGCCGGGCTGCCCGCCGTCGTCAGCTCGGCGCTGGACACCTCGGTGGGAATCCGCGCCGGGCTGGCGCTTGCCGCCGCGCTTCCGGAGCTTCCATACGCCTGCGGGCTGGGAACCGTGACCCTGCTGGCCGCCGACGTCACCCGGGATCCGCTGATCCCCGACGACGGCGCCATCACCCTCCGCGAGGTCACCGCCGACCCGGACCTGCTGGCGGAGTACGCCGCCGCGCCGGAGCGCCGCGACTGGTGGCTGGACCGCCTGCGCCGGGTCCACACGCTCCTTTCGGACCGGGGCCGGCCGCAGGTTCACCGGAACGTCACCTAGCAGACGCCTTGAGGTCGTGTTGGGCTGGAAGGGTGGACGGGATCACAGCCACCCCCTCGGAAGGTCGCCCCCATGTCTGTTTCCTCCGGACGCACGTTTTCCCTACTCCCGATGCTCGGCCACACCAAAGGCAAACGCAGCGCCGTCACCTGCGCGCTGAAATGCGACAACGCCTGTTCGGGTGAAGTGTGCAACACCAGCTCGAACAGCTACTTCCGCGACATTGCCTCCGCCACCATGTCCCGCCGCGCCGCACTGGGCTTCGGTGCCGCCGGCGCCTTGGCGATCGCCTTCGGCGGGGCCCTCGGCTCACCGGAGTCCGCAGTGGCCGACGGCGGCCCCGGACTGGCCGCCGCCGCGAAGGACGGCTTCGGGAAGTCCAAGCTGAAGTTCACCGCGATCGCCCCCGTTGATGCCGCCGTCGACGCCTTCACCGTGCCGGAAGGCTTCGGCTGGCAGCCGATCATCCGCTGGGGTGACCCGTTGTTCAACGATGCTCCGGCGTTTGATCTGAATGGCCAGACCGCGGCCGCCCAGGCCCGCCAGTTCGGCTACAACAACGACTACACCGACATCCTGCCGCTGGAGGGTTCCAAGGACCGCCGAGCAGTGCTCTTCACAAACCACGAATACACCAACGAGTCGATCATGTTCCCGGCGTCCCTGCCCGCGGCTGAGGGACGCGCCATCGGCCGCGCCGCCCACGGCCTGACCGTCGTCGAGCTGGAACGCAAAAACAAGAACAAGCCGTGGAGCTACGTCAAGGGCGCCAAGCTCAACCGGCGCTACCTCTCCGACACCGCCTACGAACTCACCGGACCCGTCGCCGGTTCCCCGTTGGTCCGCACCGTGGCCGATCCCGCCGGCCGTTCCATCCTGGGCACGCTGGGGAACTGCTCCGGCGGCACCACGCCGTGGGGCACCATCCTCTCCGGTGAGGAGAACTTCAACGGCTACTTCGTCTCTGCCGGCACCTCGGACTCGGACAAGCGCTACGGGTTGACCAGCAAGCCCACCGCCCGCCAGTGGGAACTCGACGATCCCCGCTTCGACGCCCGCACCCCCGGCTTCGAAAACGAGACCAACCGCTTCGGCTGGATCGTCGAAGTCGACCCCCTTGATCCCACGTCGACGCCGAAGAAGCACTCCGCCCTGGGCCGCTTCAAGCACGAAGGGGCCAACGTCATTGTGGCCAAGTCCGGCCATGTAGTGGCCTACATGGGAGACGATGAACGTTTCGACTACCTCTACAAGTTCGTTTCTGCGCAGAAGTACGTTGAAGGCAACCGCAAGCACAACATGACCCTGCTCTCCGCCGGGGACCTCTACGTTGCCAAGTTCACTGGCGACTCCCCGGCCGGGGAGATCGACGGCTCGGGCAAGCTCCCCACGGACGGCGCCTTCGATGGATCCGGCCAGTGGCTGCCGCTGGTGGTCGGCGGCAAATCGATGGTCGCGGGCATGAGCGTCGAGGAAGTCCTGGTCTACACCCGCCTGGCGGCTGACAAGGTCGGACCTACCAAAATGGACCGCTGCGAGGACGTCCAGCCGAGCCTGCACACCGGCAAGGTCTACGTGGCCTGCACGAACAACACGGACCGCGGCAAGGCCGGCAAGGAAGGCGCCACCGAACCCAACCCGCGCAACCTCAACCGCGACGGCCACATCGTGGAAATCACCGAACGCGGCGACCAGACCTCCACGGGCTTTGACTGGAACCTGCTGTTGGTCTGCGGCGATCCGGCCCAGAATAAGTCCGCCTACTTCAGCGGCTTCCCGGCGGACCAGGTCTCGCCGATTTCCTGCCCGGATAACCTGGCGTTCGACTCCGTCGGCAACCTGTGGATCTCCACCGACGGCGCGCCGTCCACCACGGGCCAGGCCGACGGGCTGTTCAAGGTCACCCTCGACGGCGCCGAACGCGGTCGGGTGGAGCAGTTCCTGGCTGTGCCGCGGGACGCCGAGACCTGCGGCCCCATCGTCCACGATGAAGAGCGCACCGTGTTCGTCGCCGTACAGCACCCGGGCGAGGACGGCTCGTTCGAGGCGCAGAACTCGTTCTTCCCGGACTATGTTGCTGCCGGTACATCGCCCAAGCCTGGCCAGGTGCGCGCCCCGCGCCCCTCCGTGGTCCAGGTCTTCCGTACCCACGACTGACCGCCCCATCCCCTCCCGACGCTCCCGCAGGTTAGGCGGGTTTCGGGCGGACGCTCCCGCACCTTTCGCGGGCATTGAGTCGACGCTCCCTCACGTTGCGCCTTCGGGCGGCCGGACGTGAGGGAGCGTTTGCTGTTTGGGCGCCGGACGTGAGGGAGCGTTTGCTGTTTGGGCGCAGGAGCTGAGGGAGCGTCGGGGGTGTGGAGGAACTGATAATTTGAACAGTGTGAATAATCCGGCCGAAATGGTTGTCCCCAGAGTCCAGGCAGCAATTGCCAGCGCGTTCGGCGAAGAGTACCGCGGCACGGATCCGGTGGTCAGGCCCTCACAATTCGCGGACATCCAGATCAACGCGGCCATGGCGCTGGCCAAGAGGGTCGGCATGCCGCCGCGCGAGGCCGCTGCGAAGATCGTCGACGCACTGGACCTGGACGGGATCTGCACGGCGACCGAGATCTCCGGACCCGGCTTTATCAACCTCACCTTCGACGGCACCTGGATCGAAGAGCTGCTAAACGCCGAGTCTGCCGGCACCCCGGACGTGCCGGCCGCGGCGGCCCGGCGCGTCGTCGTCGACTATTCTTCCCCGAACGTCGCCAAGGAAATGCACGTCGGCCACCTGCGGACCACTGTGGTGGGGGACAGCCTGGTGAAGGTCTTCGAAGCGCTAGGGGACACCGTCATCCGGCAGAACCACATTGGCGACTGGGGCACGCCGTTCGGGATGCTGATCGAACACTGGCTGGAGATCGGCGAGGACTCCCCGGCGGCCGCGCTGCTGGTCGATGACCCCAGCGCCTTCTACCAGGCCGCCCGCGCCAAGTTCGATGCCTCCGCCGCCGAGGAGGGCGGCTTCGCGACCCGCGCGCGGCTCCGGGTGGTGGCACTCCAGGGCGGCGACGAGGAAACCTTCGCCGTCTGGCAGCGCCTCGTGGCCCAGTCCAAGCGCTACTTCAACGCCATCTACTCGGTGCTGGGCATCAGCCTCACGGACGACCACATCGCGGGCGAAAGCTCCTACGATGCGCACTTGGCACAGTTGTGCCGGGAACTTGAGGACCGCGGCCTTGCCCGGATCAGCGACGGCGCGCTGTGCACCTTCCCGGCGGGCTTCACCGGCCGTGACGGGGAGCCCATGCCGCTTATCATCCGGAAGTCCGACGGCGGCTACGGTTACGGCACAACGGACCTTGCCACGATCCGCTACCGGGTCCGCGAGCTTGCGGCAGACCGCGTCCTGTACGTCGTGGGCGCGCCGCAGAACATGCACCTGCGTATGGTCATGGCCACTGCCCGCGACGCCGGCTGGCTGCCCGACACGGTTGAGGCCGTGCACGTCCAAATCGGCAACGTGCTGGGGGAGGACGGGAAGATCCTGAAGTCCCGCTCCGGCGCCCCGGTCAAACTAATGGCCTTGCTGGCGGAAGCGGTAGACCGCGCCCGCGCCGTCATCGACGCCAGCCGGCCGGAGCTCACCGAGTCCGAACGCGCCCTGACCGCCCGTCAGGTGGGTATCGGCGCGGTCAAGTACGCGGACCTCTCCGTGGGCCACGACACCGAGTACGTCTTTGACTTCGACCGGATGCTGGCCCTCAGCGGCAACACCGGCCCTTACGTGCAGTACGCCGCCGCCAGGATCCGTTCGATCCTGCGCAAGGCCGGCGTCCTCGAGCAGTACGCCGTCACCAACACCGGCACCGGCACCGATACCGACGGCGGAACGACGGCCACCCCGATCGCCGTCGTCGAGCCCGCCGAACGAGCACTTGCCCTGCACCTACTCGAATACAGTGCCGCGCTGCACAAGGTTCGTGAGGTACTGGAACCGCACCGGCTGTGCACCTACCTGTTCGAGCTCGCGCAGCTCTTCACCACCTTCTACGACCAGTGCCCGGTGCTAAAATCCGAGGACTCGGTGCGCGAGTCCCGCCTGGCCCTGTGCGCCGTGGTCCTGGGCCGCCTGTCCGAGGGCCTGGACTTGCTGGGCATCGAGACGCCGGAGAACATGTGAACCCGGACGAACTGACGGCGCTGGATTCCGCCCGGATCGCTGTCGCTGCACTCCTGCTCGAAGGGGTCCGCTACGTGGTGGTGGCGCCGGGCTCGCGCTCCGCACCAATGGCCTACGCCCTGGCCGAGGCAGACGCGGCGGGGCGGGTGGAGCTGCTGGTCCGGATCGATGAGCGCGACGCCGGCTTCACGGCGCTCGGGCTGGCCCTCGCCACCGGCGCACCCGCGGCCGTGCTCACCACGTCCGGAACCGCCGTCGGCAATCTCCTGCCGGCCGTGATGGAGGCAAACCACGCAGCCGTCCCCCTGGTGGTGATTTCCGCCGACCGTCCCGTGGAACTCCGCGGGACCGGCGCCAACCAAACCACCGCGCAACTGGACCTCTTCGGCGAGCATGTCCGCTTCGCCGCGGACGTGCCCGCCGGCGACGACCCGCGGCGCGCCGTCGAGACCGCCCTCAGCGCCGCCACGGGAGCCTTTGCGGACGCCCCGCCCGGACCGGTGCAGCTCAACCTGGCCTTCCGTGACCCCTTGGTTCCGGCTCCGGGCGACAGCCTGCCGCCCGAGTCCGGCCGCCGGGTATACCGGGCACCCCGCGGCCCGCTGGCCCTCGATTTCCCCCCGGTCGCTGACAACCTGCCCGAACGGCGGACAGTGGTGCTCGCCGGGCACGACGCCGGCCCGGTGGCCGAAGCCTTTGCCCGCGCCCATGGCCTGCCGCTGCTGGCAGAGCCGTCCTCCAATGCCCGGTTCGGACCAAACGCGGTGGGGCCCTACCGGCTCCTGCTGGCGGCTTTTGGCCCGGACTCCGGGCAGCCCATCGAGCGGGTGGTGCTCTTCGGCCGGCCGACCCTCTCGCGGCCGGTCAGCGAGTTGCTGGCCCGCGCGGACGTCCCTTCTGCCCTGTACCAACCGGTTCCGGTGGCCTGGTACGAGCCCGGCCGCCGAACCGAACTTCCACTCGAGACCCTGGCGGACCTGGCCGAGTTTGCCGGCCGGGGCTCCTCCGCCTGGCTGGATGCCTGGCTGCTGGCCGGGGCCGCCGCCCAACACGCCGTCGACCTGGTCCTGTCCGGATCCGCCGCTGCCACCGGTCCCGCCGTCGGCGCGCTGGTCTGGGAGCATTCGCGCGGACAGCTTATGCTCGGCTCCTCCAACGGCATCCGCGACGTCGACCTCGCCGGCGCGCCTGCCCCCGAGCCCGGTGCCACGGTCTACGCCAACCGCGGCCTCGCCGGAATCGACGGCACGGTGGCCACGGCCACTGGCATTGCCGTGGGCGGAATGCAGGCCACCACGGTGCTGCTGGGTGATGTTACGTTCCTGCACGACGCCGGCGGGTTGCTGCTCGGCGCAGGGGAAGAGGAGCCTGCGCTGCGGATCGTGGTCCTTAACGACGCCGGCGGGGCCATTTTCGGGCTGCTGGAACACGGCGCCGTCGAAGCCGCGGGCCGCTACGGCACCGCCGTCGAACGCCTATTCGGTACTCCGCACAGCGTGGACATCGCCGCACTGGCGGCCGCTTACGGAGTTGCACACCGTTCAGTCAGTACGACGGCGGAACTCGCCCGGGCGCTGGCCGAGCCGTGGGCGGGCCGGGTCATCATCGAGGTGCGCACGGACCGTCGCGGACTGCGGGAGCTGCACACACGCATCAGGGCCGCAGTGGGCGACGCGGTGGTAGGAGTGATCGCCGCGGAATAGGCGGGCGGCCGTCGCGGCCGGACTGAAATGCGTCAGGCGGGACGCCCCGCGCTGCGACGGCAACGGCGATGCCTTACGACGCGGAAAAGTCCCGTCGCTTCCCAATTCCGGTAGCGACGGGACTTTTGCGCAACGTGGGGCGAAATCCCGGACGGGCCGCCTAGAGGACCCGGCTGAGGAACTCCTTGGTGCGCGGGTGCTGCGGGTTGGCGAGGATCTCGCGGGGGTCTCCCGTTTCCACCACAACACCGGCGTCCATAAACGTCAAGCGGTCGCCGACTTCGCGGGCGAAGCCGATTTCGTGAGTCACCACGATCATTGTTATGCCTGACTTGGCAAGGTCCTTCATGACCTCCAGCACGTCGCCCACGAGCTCGGGGTCCAACGCGGACGTGGGCTCATCGAACAGCATCAGCTGGGGGTCCATCGCCAGGGCCCGGGCGATTGCCACCCGCTGCTGCTGGCCGCCCGAGAGCTGGGACGGATAGTGGCCCGAATGGTCCGCAAGGCCCACGCGATCCAGCAGTTCCATCGCCCGCTTTCGCGCGGAATCCCGGGACTGGCCCTTGACCTGGACCGGCGCCTCCATGACGTTGTAGAGGGCGGTTTTGTGCGGGAACAGGTTGAAGCGCTGGAACACCATGCCGATCTCGCGGCGCTGGGCCGCGATCTGCTTGGTTTTGAGGTCGTGGAGCCGGCCGTTGACTTCGCGGTAGCCGATCAGGTTCCCACCCACGGAGATACGGCCCGCGCTGATGGTCTCCAGCAGGTTCACGCACCTCAGCATGGTGGATTTGCCGGAACCGGACGGGCCGATGACCACTGACACCTCGCCTTGGTTCACCTCCAGGTCAATGCCGCGCAGCACGTGGTGCTGGCCGTAGAACTTATGGAGGCCTTCGATCCGCACCAGCGGTTCCTTGGTGGCCGTCGTCATTTTGCCTCCTCCTCGGGAATGTCCTTCTTCAAGGCCGGCTTGGCCGCGCCGCTTGGCGCACCGGCTCCGGCGGCCTTTGCTGCCGCCGGGTTGATGGCGGCCGGGGCAAGGTTGTCCACGCCCTTGCCGTAGTAGGCCTCGATGAAGTGCTGGCCAACCATCAGCAGGCTGGTGATCACCAGGTACCAGATAGCCGCCACAATCAGCAGCGGCACCGGAAGATAGGTCCGGTTGGCCAGGGTATTCGTGGCAAATGTCAGGTCCAGGGTGAACGGCACGGCCAGGACGAGAGAGGTCGTCTTAAGCATGCCGATCGTTTCATTGCCGGTGGGTGGCACAATCACCCGCATGGCCTGCGGCAGGATGATCCGCCACATGATCTTGGTCTTGCCCATGCCCAGGGCCTCAGCGGCTTCCGCCTGGCCGCGGTCCACTGACTTGAGGCCGGCCCGGAAGATTTCCGCCAGGTAGGCTGACTCGTTCAGGCCCAGGCCCAGGATGGCCGCGACAGTGACAGTGATGACAGTGCTGGTGTCCACGCTGAACCACTCGGGTCCGAACGGGATGCCGGCGGTGATCTTGGGATACAGGACGGAGATCAGGCCCCAGAAGACCAATTGGGTGTAGACCGGAGTGCCCCGGAAGAACCAGACCCAGGCCCAGCTGGACCAGCGGAAGACCGGGTTCTCCGACTGGCGCATAAAGGCCAGCAGGATGGCAAGGATGATCGCCAGGACCATGGAGGCCACTGTGAGCACCAGCGTCCAGCCGATGCCCTGCACTACCTTGATATCCAGGATGTAGGTCCCTACGATATCCCAGCGGAAGTTGCTGTTGGTGACCAGGCTCTGCAGGAACAGGGCGAGGACGGCGAGGATGATGATGGCGCTGATCCAGCGGCCCGGATGCCGAACGGGCACCGGATGGTTCAGTATTACCGGGGCGTCGAGATCTTCGTGCCTACTGCCCAGCTGCGCGCCTGGGGTGTGGCCGGTTGCGGGAAGACTCACGAGCCGGCCGCCGGGTTGACCTCTGACTTGGTGATGGCGCCTTCGGCGTTGCCCCAGCCTTCGAGGATCTTCTTGTACGAGCCGTTCTCGATGAGCTGGGCGACGGTCTTCTGGATGACCTCGGCCAGGGCCATGTCCGACTTGGCCACTGCGATCCCCTGCGGCGCGGCGTCATAGACGTCACCGATCTTTTCGATCTGGCCGTTGGTCTGGGTGACGGCGTAGCCAGTGATCGGCGAATCGGCTGCCATCGCATCGACGCTGCCGTTGACCAGCCGTGTGGTGATGTCCGTCTGGTTCTTCAGCGTCACGACGTTGATGGGCTGCTTGCCGTCCGCTGCGCACTTTTTGTTACGGTCCGACAGGTCCGGATCTTCCTGGACGGTACCGGTCTGCACGCCGACGGACTTGCCGCAAAGATCATCCAGCGAGACTTTCTTCGGGTTGCCCTTCTGCACGGCCCAAGCGGTACCGGCGTTGAAGTAGCTGACCATGTTGACAGCGCCGAGTCGCTCCGGGTTGATCGTGAAGGAGGAGATGCCGAGGTCGTACTTCGGGCCGAGGGCCGGGAGGATGCCGGTGAATTCGGACGTCTGGACCTGGACCTTCAGGCCCAGGGTGGCGCCGATTGCCTTGGCAATGTCGACGTCGTAACCTACCGCGGTCTGGCCGTCGTTGCCGAGGAATTCCGCGGGGGCGTAGGTGGTGTCCGAGCCCACGGTCAGTGTGCCCTTGGACTTGATCGCCTCAGGGACCATGGCCGCCAGGGCGTCGTCCTTTTTGACAGTGGTGGGGTCGAAGCTTTCCTTGGCACTGCCGGACGCGGACGGCCCGCCGGTGGTGCCGGTCTCGGAGGCATTGGTGCAGGCCGTCAAGGCCAATGCGCTCACCGCGAGGACCGTGGCGGCCTTCAGTGCGGGGTTGCTCAGGAGTGAACGGGAGATCTGCATTTGATTACCTTTTTGTTGCTGGAGGGGTACGTAAAGAGGCCGGGTTATAGTGTAACGCCGAACATGAGATGTGCATCACAGGAAACTAAGTTTCACTATTGGATAACTAAACGAGACCCAAAAGCAAGATTCCCAACGCCAGATCTGTCTGTAATCCCGGATTTTTGCCGACCGGAACGCCGCCGTCGCCCGGTCGCTGCGCGCCGGTCGCTGTGCAGAGTCGCCGCGCGGCGTCTAGCTGCCGATGCCGAGCGACTCCAGCATGGGACGGAACTTCGCCCAGGTTTCGGCGAGCTCCATGTCCGGAACGGAGCCCTCTACAATCCCACAGCCGGCATAGAGCCGGACCGTCGCCGGGGACTCAATGACGGCGCCGCGCAGCGCGATGCCCCATTCGCCGTTGCCGGCCGCATCGAGCCAGCCGACCGGCCCGGCATAAGGACCGCGGTCCAGGTGCTCAAGTTTGCGGATCAGGGCGCCGGCCACGGTTGTCGGCGTGCCGCAGACCGCCGCCGTCGGGTGCAGCGCATTGATCAGGGCGAGGCTGGTGGGCACATGGCCCTCCACCTCGGCCAGCTCCGCTTTCACATCCGAGGCCAGGTGCCAGACGTTCGGCAGTTCCAGGATAAACGGTTCGCTGTGCGCGTTCATGGCCTCGGAGAAGGGGGCCAGCTGGGTGGTGAGCGACTGGATGGCGATGTCGTGTTCGTGCCGCTGTTTCTCGGATCCGGCCAGCACCCGCTCGGCGAACTCCAGCGGCGAGCCGGCCATCCCGTCGGCGTCGCGGCGGTCCAGGGTGCCGGCCAGGACGCGGGCCTGCGCGGTGCGGCCCTCCACCTGGATCAGCATCTCCGGGGTGGCACCCACCAGTCCGTCCACACCGTAGGTCCAGCATTCGCGGTACCGGACGGCGAGTTGGCGCAGGATCTCGGCGGCACTCACACCGGCAGGAACGGTGGCGACAATGTCGCGGGCCAGCACAAGCTTCTCCAGCGCTCCGGTGCGGATCTCCGCCACACCGGCCGCCACGGCCGTCATCCATTCGGCCTCGCTCAGCGATCCGGTGCTCAGCGTCGCCTCAACCGGCGCGGCGTCTGCTCCGGCAGCTGTTGCCGGCACGACGACGGGCGCACCGAGCCAGCGCTCCAGCGCGGCGCGTGCGCCGGCCTCGGTGAGGTCGGCGTCGTCGAACGTCAACTGCGTCAGCCAGGCCTTGCCGTCGCGCAGTCCCACAACGATTTCGGGCACAATCAGCCGTGAGGCGTGCGCGGAGGTTTTGGAGAAAGCGAAGGAGCCGAAAGCGACGGGACCGGTGCCGGGCCATTCCACCCGGTCCTCGATTTCGGCCTCGATGACCAGGTGGCGCCACCAGATGTCCGCCTCGAGGAATCGCTCCGGGCCCGTGGCGGTAAACCGGGCCACCTCGCCGAAACCAACGAGTCCGGCTTCGCGCCGCGTCCAGCAGAGCAGGTCATCCCGGACCATCAGCGACGGTACGCCCCCGGGGAATGATGCTGCATCGAGGGGGACTGTCAAGGTTCGGAACGTGCTCGTCATAGTGAGACAACACTACTCCCGCCTCCGCCGGGGGCCCTGTTCAGGGCGTGGTTAGTGGGTGTGCCGAACATTTGAGACAATGTCAGAGTGAACCGAGCATCCTTGGATAAGCGTCCGGACGAAGTAGCCACAATGTTTGACGACGTCGCGCCCAAATACGACGTCGTTAACGATGTCCTGTCGATGGGGCAGACCCGGCGTTGGCGCAAGATTGTCGTCGAGGCCATGGGTGTGAAGGCGGGCCACCGGGTGCTTGATCTCGCAGCCGGCACGGGCACCTCCAGCGAACCGTATGCCGACTCCGGCATCGACGTGATCGCCTGCGACTTCTCGCTCGGCATGCTGAGGGTCGGCAAGCGCCGGCGCCCGGACATCGACTTCATTGCCGGTGACGCCACGCGCCTGCCCTTCGCGGACAACACCTTTGATGCCAGCACCATCTCCTTTGGTCTGCGTAACGTCAACGAGCCGAAAAAGGCCTTGGCCGAGATGCTCCGCGTCACCAAGCCGGGCGGCAAGCTGGTCATCGCCGAGTTCTCCCAGCCTGTTGTCCCGCTGTGGCGCACCATGTACACCGAATACCTGATGCGCGCACTTCCCGCGATCGCCGTCAAGGTTTCCTCCAACCCGGATGCCTACGTCTACCTCGCCGAGTCCATCCGCGCCTGGCCGGACCAGGACCACCTGGCCGCGTGGCTGCAGGAGGCCGGCTGGGACAACGTCACTTACCGCAACCTCAGCGGCGGCATCGTCGCCGTGCACCGGGCCGTTAAGCCCGGCCCTGAAACAGGTCCCGGCGCGGGCGCCGCAGCACTGGCAAACCACACCGGACCCGTGGCGAAGCTGCGCCGCAACACCCGGCCCGCGCGTTAGTTCGCCGCTGCCGTGAAAGTACTGATCGTCGGAGCCGGTCCGGCCGGGTCCACCGCCGCCTACTACCTGGCCCAAGCCGGCATCGACGTCACGGTCCTGGAGAAGACCAGTTTCCCCCGCGAAAAGGTCTGCGGCGACGGGCTCACCCCCCGGGCCGTCCGCGAGATCCAGAAGCTTGGCCTGCCGCACCCCGAAGCGGAGGGCTGGCGCCGCAACAAGGGCCTGCGCCTGCTTGCCGGCGGGCGCAGCATCGAACTTCCCTGGCCCGAGGTCTCCGATTTCCCGCAGTACGGGCTGATCCGGACCCGCCTAGGCTTCGATGAGGAACTGGCCCGGCACGCCCAGTCCGCGGGCGCCGTTGTGCTGGAACGGCACAGTGTCACCGAGGCGCTGCGCTCCGACGACGGCCGCGTCACCGGGGTCCGGGCCGCGCTGCTGGACGATGCCGGGCGCAAGACCGGCGAAACCCGTGACTTCAGCGCCGACGTCGTCCTCGCCGCGGACGGCAACTCCAGCCGCACCGCCGTGTCCCTGGGCATCCGGAAGCGCGATGACCGGCCGCTCGGCGTCGCCGTCCGAACCTACTTCACCAGCCCGCGGCACAACGACGACTGGATGGAAGGCTGGCTGGAGCTTCCGGGGCGCGACGGAAAGCTGCTGCCCGGCTACGGCTGGGTGTTCGGCGTCGGCGACGGCACCTCCAACGTTGGCCTCGGCATCCTGAACTCGTCCAAGGAATTCGGCAGACTGGACTACAAACAGGTGCTGCGCGAATGGACCGCGGGCATGCCCGCGGAGTGGGGATTCACCCCCGAGAACCAAGTGGGCGAGATCCGCGGCGCTGCCCTGCCGATGGGCTTCAACCGCACCCCGCACTACTCGCCGGGGCTGCTCCTGCTCGGCGACGCCGGCGGTGTGGTCTCCCCGTTCAACGGGGAGGGCATTTCCTATGCCATGGAGTCCGCCCGTTTCGCTGCCGAGTTCATCATCGACGCCGCCGCCCGCTCCGCATCAGCCGGCGGGACAGACGCCGACGCGCACCTCGCACGGTATGCGGATTACGTGCGGGACCAGTGGGGTTCGCACTTCACCCTGGGCAGGGCCTTTGCTGCCCTGATCGGCAAGCCGGCTGTGATGAAACTGGCACTGCGGACGGGCATGCCCATCCCTGTCCTGATGCGTTTTGTGGTGCGTTTGCTGGCCAACCTGACCGATCCCGCGGCCAAGGGTTTCGAGGACCGTGCCATCCGGGTCTTGGAATCGCTGGTTCCGGCAACGTCCAACCAAGGCCATTCCGGCGCTGACGCGTCATCGCATTCCAGCGCCAACTCCGCGGATTCCGCAACAAAAGTTAGGGTTAACCCGTGATCAACTCTGCAGACCAAAGCTGGACGCACGCCGGGCACGGCCTGCCGAGCTCGGAACCCGACCTCAACACCACCGCGATCGCCACCGGTTTGCAGCTGCCGGCAGGCTTTGCCGCGATTGCCGGGGACGCCGACCTCGGCCCCGCGATCACCACCAACCTGGCCCGGGTGGAGAAGAAGCTGCGTGAAGCCATTGCCAACTCTGATCCGCTGGCCGATGCAACGTCGCGCCACCTCGTGGAAGCCGGCGGCAAACGGATCCGTCCGCTGCTGACCTTGTTGTGCGCACACCTGGGTGACGCCTCCCGGCCGGCTGTGGTGCAGGCCGCCGTCGTCGTTGAGCTGACCCATCTGGCGACGCTCTACCACGACGATGTGATGGACTCCGCGCCGTTCCGCCGCGGGGCCCCCACCGCGCATGAGGTCTGGGGCAACTCCGTCGCCGTGCTGACCGGCGACCTGATCTTTGCCCGCGCGTCCATCCTGGTCTCCGAACTTGGATCCAGGGCGCTCGGCATCCAGGCCCGTACCTTTGAGCGGCTCTGCCTGGGCCAGCTTCACGAAACCGTTGGCCCGCGCCCGGACGAGGACGCCGTGGAGCACTATCTCTCGGTCATCGCGGACAAAACCGGCTCGCTGGTGGCCGCTTCCGGACAGCTGGGCGCGATCTTCTCCGGAGCCGATGAAGCCTACGAGCCGATGCTGGTTGAGTACGGCGAGAAAGTGGGTGTGGCCTTCCAGCTTGCCGACGACGTCATTGACGTCACCGGCGTCAAGGTCAAGTCCGGCAAGTCCCCGGGCACCGACCTGCGCGAGGGTGTGCCGACGCTTCCCGTCCTCCTGCTGCGGAAGGCGGCCGCGAGCGGCGACCAGTCCGCCGTCGAGCTCCTGGAGCTCATCGACGGCGACCTCAGCTCCGATGAGTCCCTCGCGGCGGCGGTCGCCGGCCTCCGGGAACACGCCGTGACGGCGGAATCCTGGGTGGTAGCACGTGCCTGGGCCGACGAGGCGATTGCGGCCCTGGCGCCGCTGCCCGAGGGTGTGGTGAAGAGCTCGCTGGCCAGCTTTGCGCTGGCCGTGGTGGACCGCGCCAGCTGATCGTGCCTACGGCCTGCTGCCTGCTGATCCTGGCTGCCGGCAGCCGCACCCGGGCTGCCCCGGATTAAACGGAATGGCCCCGGTTCCTCACAACGTTTTAGGACAACCGTTGTGCCGAGCCGGGGCCATTTCTCCGTTCGCATCAGATTCACCGGAGGCATTTAGTGAACCCAGAAACGAGCTTATGACAAAAATGTCATGCTGTCTAGCGTGCCTGTAAATCGTTTGTCACGAGATGTTGAGGGCTTGTCCGGGCCGAGGTTCCCCCCTTCAAGCTGGACCGCGGGGGCAAGTGCGGCACGCCGGAAAGTCCTGCCAAAGCTGGGGAGAATTGGCGGCTGGACCGGAACCGGTGCCGCCTAGTCCTCGTCCTCGTCGTTGAAAGCCCACTCGAACATGTCAAAGACGCACTCGGAGAAAGTGCCTTCCTCGCTCTTCCACTGGCCGCGGGCGTTGTTGCGGCGGTACACGATCGGGTCCGGAACGCTGAGGTCGCCGACCCGGAAACCCCAGGTGAACTGTTCCTCCTCGTCCTCAAGGAACATCAGGAAGCCTTCGTCGTCAACTTCGAGCTCTTCGGGGTCCCAGAAATAGTGGTACGCCTCCATGATGTCCTCGCAGCCGCCGACGGCGAGGTAGAACTCCCGAAGGACCAGCGGAACCTGGAACTGGTGCTCGGCGAGGGCCGCATCCACCTCATCGGCCGGGAGGCCATCCTCTTCCTGCCATTCGTCTTCGAGATACTTCGGAACAAGCGCGCGGAACTTCTCGAGGAACATGTCAGTCATGGTTCTTATCCTAGCTAATCCTTGGCCCCGCCATCCGCTGTGTCCAGGCCGAGCCGGTGCCACCCGCGGACCGCCAGCGGGACGTGCCACTGCCGCCGCCAGGCCGTGACCCGGAAGGCGAAGACGACGGCTGCCACGGCTCCGCCGGTTGCCGCGTTAAAGGTGCCGGTGACGGAGAGGACCATGGTCAGGGTTGCGCCCGCAAAAGCAGGCAGCGCATAAAGATCCTTGGGGTCGAACAGCTGTGGAACCACATTGGCCGTGATGTCCCGGAGCAGGCCGCCGCCCACCGCCGTCGTGACCCCTAGGAGCAGCGCCGCAACGGGGTGCATCCCGGCTGACAAGGCCTTGAGGGTGCCGGTAATGCAGAACAGCGCCAGTCCGCCGGCATCAAAGAGGACCAGTAGCGAGGTGAAACGCTGGACGCTGGAGAACAGGAAGTACACCAGCACGGCGGCGAGCAACGGTGGCACCAGGTATGCCGGGTTGGTGAATGCGGCGGGCGGTCCGGCGTTGATGATGATGTCACGGATGACGCCGCCGCCCAGGCTCACCACGGAGGCCAGCAGCAGGGAACCGATGATGTCGAACTGCTTGCGGGCCGCGAGCAGGGAGCCGGAGACCGCGAAGAAAAAGACACCGGCGAGGTCCAGCCAGACCAGGACAAGGCTGAAGGAAAGAGTCATGGAGGGTCCCGGTCGAGTCTCGTGAGGGCGGATAGGGCGGCTCCAAGGTTACGCTAACGGCTATGAATAGCCCCATCCTGATCGCCTGCGCCCACGGCACCTCCAGCACCGCGGGCGCCGCCGAAGTCAACGCCCTCCGGGACGGGATAGCCGCGCTGCGCCCGGGGCTCGACGTCCGCGAGGCCTATGTCGATGTCCAGAACCCCGATCTGCCGGCCGTCGTCGCGGGCCTGCCGGCCGGGGCGACCGCCGTCGTTGTTCCGCTGCTGCTAAGCGTCGGGTACCACGTCAAGGTCGACATCGCCCGGGCGGCGAAGGACCGCGCCGGCACCCGCGCCGCCGCTCCGCTGGGACCCGATCACCGCCTCGCAGCCCTGCTGGACCGGCGGCTGCGGGAAGCCGGCGTCACCGACAACGACGCCGTGGTCCTCGCAGCAGCGGGTTCCTCCGACCCCACCGCGGCGCAGAACGTCGAGGAACTCGCGGGCCAGCTCCGCACCCTGCGTTCGAACCGGATCGTGGCCGCGTACGGCTCGGCCGCGAAGCCGTCAGTGCCTGAGGCTGTGGCCATGCTCCGTGCGGAAGCTGCAGGCGGAGCAGGCGCGGGGGAGTCCGCCGGAGCAGTGGACCTGGGTGGCCGCGTGGTCATCGCCGCGTACCTGCTGGCCCCGGGATTCTTCCACGACCAGCTTGCCAAGGCCGGCGCTGACCTGGTCACGGCAGCACTTTTGCCGTCACCGGTGCTCGCGGAAATTGCCTTGGAACGCTACGATGCCGCCCTCGCGGCAGGCACCTGAACCGGCTCCGCCAGCGCCGTCGCAATGGCCCGGGAGGGCGCCGGAATTCTGCCCCGGACATACACAGCTGCAGTGCCACTTCAAGGCTCGCCGATGCTTCGTGACGATTTGTTGCCCAAGGTGACCCCGCGTTTCTGAGCCTTTGTGACGTCATTACGGGCCGCCCTACAGTCGATCCATGACTGATACAGCTCTAGCCGGAGCGTCCCCGGACCAGGCTGACCCAAGCCGCACCAAGCGCCCCACCTCCCGCCCCGCCGCAAAGCCGCACGGGCAGTGGAAAGTCGACGGCACCGCGCCGCTGAACGCCAACGAAACCTGGAAGCAGGAAGACAGCGGCCTGAACGTCCGCGAGCGCATCGAGTCCGTCTACGCCAAACACGGCTTCGATTCGATCGACGGCACCGACCTGCACGGACGCTTCCGCTGGTGGGGCCTCTACACCCAGCGCAAGCCCGGGATCGACGGCGGCAAGACCGCCACCCTTGAGCCGCACGAGCTCGAAGACAAGTACTTTATGCTGCGCGTGCGGATCGACGGCGGCGCGCTGAGCACCGGACAGCTCCGTGTCATCGGCCAGATCTCCGTCGACTTTGCGCGCGGCTCGGCCGACCTCACCGACCGGCAGAACATCCAGCTGCACTGGATCCGGGTCGAGGACGTCCCGGAGATCTGGCGCCGGCTCGAATCGGTGGGCCTGTCCACCACCGAAGCCTGCGGAGACGTTCCCCGCGTTATCCTCGGCTCACCGGTCGCCGGCATCGCCAAGGACGAGATCATCGACCCGACGCCGCTGATCCACGAGCTCGCCGAGCGCTTCATCGGCGACCCGGAACTTGCCAACCTGCCGCGCAAATTCAAGACCGCCATCACCGGCCACCCCAGCCAGGACGTGGTCCACGAAATCAACGACGTCGCACTTGTGGGCCTGGTCCACCCGGAGCTCGGGATCGGCTACGACCTTTGGGTGGGCGGAGCGCTCTCCACCAACCCCATGCTGGGCAAGCGGCTGGGCGCGTTCGTCCGCCCGGATCAGGCGGCCGACGTCTGGCTCGGCGTCACCAGCATCTTCCGCGACTACGGCTACCGGCGGATGCGCACCAAGGCGCGGCTGAAGTTCCTGCTGGCCGACTGGGGGCCGGTGAAGTTCCGCCAGGTCCTCGAGGAGGAATACCTCGGCTACCAACTCGACGACGGCCCCGCCGCGCCCAAGCCGTCCAGCCCGGGGGACCACATCGGCGTGCACGAACAGAAGGACGGCAGGTTCTTCATCGGCGCCACCCCGCTGGCCGGCCGGCTCTCCGGCAGCCAGCTGGTCACGCTCGCTGACACCCTGGAAGCCCGCGGCTCGCGGCGGCTGCGCACCACACCGCACCAGAAGCTCGTGGTCCTCGACGTGGCCAAGGACCAGGTGGAACCGCTCGTCGCGGAACTGGACGCCTTGGGCCTCTCCGCCAGGCCCTCCGTGTTCCGCCGCGGCACCATCGCCTGCACCGGCATCGAATACTGCAAGCTCGCCATCGTCGAAACCAAGGTAACCGCGGCCACCGCCGTCGCCGAGCTGGAACGCCGCCTCGCCGACCTCGTTGAGTCCCGGCAGCTCCCGCAGGCACTGTCGCTGCACATCAACGGCTGCCCCAACTCCTGCGCCCGGATCCAGACGGCCGACATCGGCCTTAAGGGCATGATGCTTCCCACACCCGACGGCGACCCCACCCCGGGTTTCCAGGTCCATCTTGGCGGCGGGCTGGCTTCCCTCGACCGCGAGGAAGCGGGCCTGGGACGCACCGTCCGCGGCCTCAAGGTCACCGCCGGGGACCTGCCCTATTACGTGGAGCGTGTGGTCCGGAAGTTCGTGGCCGACCACTCCGAGGGCCAGACGTTCGCCGAGTGGGCTTTCGCCGCCGAGGAGGGTGATCTGCAGTGAGCCCCCAACCGCTGCGCAGCCACGAGGAGCTTAGGATCCTCGCCGAGTCCGGTGCCGCCGAGCTCGGCTGGGACGCCGCGGCGCGGGAGGTTATTGCCTGGGCGGCGCGGCACTTCGAGCTGCCCGCCGTCGCCGTCGCCTGCTCCATGGCCGACGCCGTCCTCCCCGCGCTCGTCTCAGACCAGCTTCCCGGCGTCGACGTCCTCTTCCTGGAGACCGGGTACCACTTCCCGGAAACCTACGCGACGCGCAACGAGGTGGCAGCGAACCTGCGCGTTAACGTCGTCGACGTGCTGCCGGAGAACACCGTGGAGCAGCAGGACCGGCTCCTGGGCAAGGACCTCTTCGCCCGCGACCCCGCCCAGTGCTGTGCGCTGCGCAAAGTCGCGCCGCTGCGCCGTACCCTCGCCGGTTACGAACTCTGGTTCACCGGCGTCCGCCGCGACGAAGCCCCCACCCGCACCAACACCCCGCTGGTCAGCTGGGACGAAACCAACGGCCTGGTCAAGGTCAACCCGGTCGCCGCCTGGAGCTTCGACCAATTGGTCCAGTTTTCCGACGACAGTCTCCTGCCCGTCAACCCCTTGCTGTCGCAGGGCTACCCGTCCATTGGCTGCCAGCCCTGCACCCGCAAAGTGGCGCCGGGTGATGACCCCCGCGCCGGACGCTGGGCAGGAACCGACAAGACAGAATGCGGACTACACGTATGAGCAATGTTGAGACTTTCGTGGCCGGCTACGCCTCCACAGCAGATGCCGCCCCCGCCCCTGCGCGGGACGGCGATGCTGCAAGCAGCATCGCGTCCCGCTCCGACAGGCCCGATGCCACTCCCGGGGCGGCATCTGCTGCTCCGGCTCTGCCGCCGGGTGACCTGAGTTCTGCAGCTCTGCTGTCGGCCCGCCTGTCGTCTTTGGACACATTGGAGTCCGAGGCGATCCACATCATCCGCGAGGTTGTTGCCGAGTTTGAGAAGCCGGCACTGCTGTTCTCCGGCGGCAAGGATTCCGTGGTGATGCTGCACCTGGCCACCAAAGCGTTCTGGCCCGGGAAAGTGCCGTTCCCCGTGCTGCACGTAGACACCGGGCACAACTTCCCCGAGGTTATCGAGTTCCGCGACCGGACCGTGCAGCGGCTGGGCCTCAAGCTTGTCGTCGGCTCCGTCCAGGAGTTCATCGATTCCGGCGAGCTGGCCGAGCGTGCCGACGGCACCCGCAATCCGCTGCAGACTGTGCCGTTGCTGGCCGCGATCCAGCGCAACAAATTCGACGCCGTCTTCGGCGGCGGCCGCCGGGACGAGGACAAGGCCCGGGCCAAGGAACGAATCCTGAGCCTGCGCGACGAGTTCGGCCAGTGGGATCCGCGCAACCAACGGCCCGAGCTGTGGAACCTGTACAACGGCCGGCACACCGTGGGCCAGCACGTCCGGGCCTTTCCGATCAGCAACTGGACGGAGCTGGACATCTGGCGCTACATCGAGCGGGAAGACATTGAGCTGCCGGGCCTGTATTACGCCCACCGCCGCGAAGTTTTTGCCCGCGACGGCATGTGGCGTGCGGTCGGCGAGGTCTCCGGGCCCCGCGACGACGAAGAGGTCATCACCAAGACCGTGCGCTACCGGACCGTCGGCGATATGTCCTGCACCGGCGCCGTTGAATCGGCTGCCGCCACCGTGCGCGACGTTGTCATCGAAGTTGCCGCTTCCACCATCACCGAACGTGGCGCCACCCGGGCCGATGACCGCATTTCCGAGGCCGCCATGGAAGACCGCAAGAAGGATGGCTATTTCTAATGAGCACGGAAACTCTTATCCCGGGCCTGGACCTGGCATCCGCGGCGCTGCCCGCCACGCTGTTCCGCTTCGCCACTGCCGGCTCGGTCGATGACGGCAAATCCACCCTGGTGGGCCGGCTGCTGCATGACTCGAAGGCGATCCTCGCCGATCAGCTCGACGCCGTTGCCCGCACCTCCGCGGACCGCGGGTTCGGCGGGGCAGGCGCCACCGGCACTCAGGCCATTGACCTGGCGCTGCTGACCGACGGCCTGCGCGCCGAGCGGGAGCAGGGCATCACCATCGACGTCGCCTACCGGTACTTCGCCACGGACCGCCGCAGCTTTATCCTCGCGGACTGCCCCGGCCACGTGCAGTACACCAAAAACACGGTGACCGGCGCGTCCACTGCGGACGCCGTTGTTGTGCTCATTGATGCCCGCAAGGGTGTCCTGGAGCAGACCCGCCGGCATATGTCCGTGCTGCAGCTGCTCCGGGTGGCGCACGTGATCGTCGCCGTGAACAAAATCGACCTGGTGGACTTCAGCGAGGCCGTGTTCCGCGAACTCGAAGCGGACGTGCAGCGGGTGGGCCGGGAGCTGGGGCTCGGTTCCGATGGCATCGCTGACCTCATCGTCATCCCGGTCTCCGCGCTCGACGGGGACAACGTTGTGGACCGCTCCGAGCGCACGCCTTGGTACTTCGGCCCGGCGCTGCTGGAAGTCCTGGAGACCCTGCCCGCCGCCGACGAAATCGAAAGCCACCTGGAAAGCTTCCGTTTCCCGGTCCAACTGGTCATCCGGCCGCAGGGCGCACTCGCTCCCGACGCCGTCGCCGGTGGTCTTGATCCCGCTGCGTACCGGGATTACCGTGCCTACGCCGGGCAGATCACCGAAGGCTCGGTGAAGCTGGGGGACCGGGTCAGCGTCCTGACTCCGGGGCAGGCAACGCGCACCACCACCGTGGCTGGCATTGACTTCGCCGGGCAGGTACTGAGGGAGGCTGTGGCCCCGCAGTCCGTCGCGCTGCGGCTCGCCGACGAGTTCGACGTCGCCCGCGGCGACACGATTGCGGCGGCGGGGCCTGGCGGTGGCAAAATACCGCAAGCTTCGGCTGACCTCTATGCCGCGCTGTGCTGGCTGTCGCCGAAGCCGCTCCGCGAGGGAGCCAAGGTGCTGGTCAAACACGGCACCCGCACCGTCCAGGCACTGGTGCGCAACGTGACCGGAAAACTGGACCTCGCCGACTTCCAGCTGGAGCCCACCACCACCCTTGACCTAAACGACATCGGCCACGTCCAGCTGCGGCTCTCCGCTCCGCTGCCGTTGGAGAACTACGGGAACCACCGCCGCACCGGCGCGTTCCTGGTAATCGATCCGCAGGACGGCAACACCCTCGCCGCCGGCCTCGTCAAGGACCACCCCGGCGACCACGAGGACGAACGCTACTCGATCTGAGGGCTGCTCCGCCGACTGCCTGCCAGGTCGCCGGAAACCTGCGGGGTCGCCGCAAACTTCCGGCGACCCCGCAGGTTTCCGGCGAATTCGCCGCTGACCAGCTGTTATGGCGCACCCCGATGACGACGCGTATGGACTGGCCGGCACCGTGGCCTTGTATGCCCGGAATCCGGAGTTCCGGTTCATCCTGATTCACGCCACCGACGGCGGCGCCGGGGAGATCGCGCCCGGCGTCGAGGTTCCAGCCGGGGGATTGGGCGAATTCCGGCGCCGGGAGGACGACGCCGCGTGGCAGGCCCACGGCCGGCCCCCGGACCGGCATAACTGGCTTGGCTACCCGGACGGCGGGGTGGCGGCTGTGCCGTTGGCGGAGCTCGCGGGAAGGGTCGCGCGGATCTTGCGGGAGGAGCGGCCGCGGGTGGTGTGTACCTTTGGCCCGGATGGCATCACTGGACACCCCGATCACATTGCCACCGGGCGGGCCGCCGACACCGCCTTTCACCAGGTCCGCAGCGAAGGTGGCGCCGGGATGGAACGGCTGCTCCACGGCGCGATGCGCGAATCTACGTTCCTGCGCTGGAACATGGCACGCCTCAAGCACGGCCTGGAGCCGTGGGACCGGGAGCGCGTTTACCACTTGCGCCCGGTGCCGGACGAGACCATCGGCGTGGAAGTCGATACGCGCGCCGTGGCAGGCAACGTCCTTGCCGGCCTGCGGGAGCACCGGACCCAGCGGCACGTCATCATGGCTGACACGCTCACCCGTGAACAGCAGTTGCGGGTCCTGGGCCGGGAGTCGTACGTGCTCGCCTGGCCACCCCGCCAGTCCGGCGCGCCGCTGCTGGCCGACATCTTCGCGGCACTCTGACGGTCCCACCGGTCCGGCCGTCTTCTCCGGCCGCAGCGGGAGCCTCGCTCACATGTGACGCCGCATGAACCCGCATGACCCCGGGTTTCCGGACCGTTGAACCCTGTCCCGGGCGGTCCCTATGGTGAACCAATGACACCTACGGATCGGATCTCCTACGCCACCGGGAAGAGTCCCGGAACCACCCGGATCGTCGCCGGTGAAGCTGCTATGCCCAGGCGCAAGCGCACGCTGGAGATCAGCCTGGCTGCCGGCCTCGTGCTGCTGATCGGGGCAGGTGCTGCCGTGGCTTCGACGGCGTCCCGCAACACTGAAGCCGCCCCCGCAGCGGCGGTTTCCGACACCCCCGCCGCAGAACTGCGGCTCGGTTACTTCGGCAACATCACCCACGCCCCGGCCCTCGTAGGCGTCAACAAGGGCTTCATTGCCAAAAACCTCGGCGGGACCAAGCTCAGCACCCAGGTGTTCAACGCCGGCCCGGCCGCGATCGAGGCCCTCAACGCCGGCGCCCTTGACGCCACCTACATCGGCCCCAACCCGGCCATCAACTCCTACGTCAAGAGCAAAGGCGAATCGATCAGCATCATCGCCGGTGCCGCATCCGGTGGAGCCCAGCTGGTGGTCAAACCCGAAATCACCTCGGCTGCGGACCTGGCCGGCAAGAAGCTCGCGACGCCGCAGCTCGGCGGCACTCAGGACGTGGCCCTGCGCGCCTGGCTGGGCACGCAGGGCTACCGGACCAACACCGACGGCAGCGGCGACGTCGCGATCAACCCCACCGAGAACGCGCAGACGTTCAAGCTGTTCCAGGACGGCAAGCTCGACGGCGCGTGGCTGCCGGAGCCCTGGGCTTCCCGCCTGGTGCTCCAAGCCGGCGCGAAAGTCCTCGTTGACGAAAAGGAACTCTGGGACGGGGCACTGTCAGGGAAGCCCGGCGAGTTCCCCACCACCGTCCTGATCGTCAACAAGAAGTTTGCCGCCGAGCACCCCGGCACCGTCACGGCCCTGCTGAAGGGCCACGTCGAATCCGTGGACTGGCTCAACGCCGCCCCCGCCGCGGAGAAGGCCGCGGTCCTCAACGCCGCGCTCAAGGACTCCGCCGGCGCCGCCCTGCCCGCCGATGTGATTGACCGGTCGCTCACGAACATCGTCTTCACTGTCGACCCGCTCGCCGGAACCTACAAAAAGCTGCTCCAGGACGGGGTTGCGGCCGGAACCACCACCCAGGCCGACATCAGCGGCATCTTCGAGCTCACTGCCCTGAACAGGGTCCTGGGCGGGGATGCCACGGGGACGAAGATCTCCGCACCCGGATTGGGCAGGGACCAGCCGGTTCCCGGCACCGGCTCCGCCCCAACAAGATAGGACCTGACCATGCCAGTCGTACTCGAACACCTGGGCAAGCGCTTCGGCGACAGCGCCCCGGTGCTGGATGACGTCAACGCCAGCATCGGGCAGGGCGAATTCGTCGCCCTGCTCGGTGCCTCCGGCTGCGGCAAGTCCACCCTGCTGAACATTATGGCGGGACTGGAGGCCCCGACGTCGGGCGCCCTGGAGGTGCCGAGCGACGGCGCCGCGTTGATGTTTCAGGACGCGGCACTCTTCCCCTGGCTCACGGCCCGGGAAAACATCGAGCTGGCACTGAAGCTGCGCGGCGTCGGGAAAGCCGCGCGCCGGATCAAAGCCGACGACCTCCTGGACCTGGTGCACCTGGCCGGCTCGGGGGACAAACGCCCGCACGAGCTCTCCGGCGGCATGCGGCAGCGGGTGGCCCTGGCCCGCTCGCTCGCCCAGGACCGGCAGCTGCTCCTGATGGACGAACCTTTTGCAGCCCTGGACGCGATCACCCGCGACCTGCTGCACGATGAGCTGGAGCGGATATGGAAGGAAACCGGCCGCACCATCATTTTTGTCACCCACAACGTCCGCGAAGCCGTCCGGCTGGGCCAGCGCGTGCTGCTGCTCTCCTCCCGGCCCGGCCGCGTGGTGCGGGAGTGGCAAGTCAGCGAAGAGCAGCGCACCGACGCCGGGCTCGCCGGCCAGCTCACCGGCGAAATCACCGCCCGGCTCCGCGAGGAGATCCGCCGCCATGCCAAGTAAACAATCGTCCCTGGCTGAGCCGGGGGACACCCGCCACGTCACCGCGGCCCTGACCCGCTCCTCCACCGGCCCGGCCGAACTTCGGGAGCTTGAGGCTGGCCTGGACTCATTGCAGTCCGATGCCGTGCGCCGGGCGGGCGTCGACTGGAGCCGGATCCTGCTTCCGCTGGCCGCGATTGTGGCCTTGATCCTTGTCTGGCAGCTGTACGTGTTGATGGGCTTTAAGCGGCAGGACCTGGTGCCCGGCCCGCTGGACGTGATGGCCCAGTTCGGCCGGCTCTGGGCAGAGGGCAAGCTGCAGGAAGCGCTCTGGACCTCGCTGCAGCGCGGGCTCATAGGATTCCTGATCAGCGTGGCCATCGCGACCCCGGTCGGTCTGCTGCTGGCCCAGGTCGCCCCGCTGCGGCGCGCGTTCGGCCCCTTGATCTCCGGGCTGCAGGTGCTGCCGTCGGTGGCCTGGGTGCCCGCCGCCATCATCTGGTTCGGCCTCACCGACGCCACCGTCTTCTTTGTGGTGTTTATGGGCGCGATCCCCTCGATCATCAACGGGCTGATTTCGGGTGTGGACCAGATTCCGCCGCTGTACCGCAGTGTCGGAAAAGTGCTGGGCGCGTCCCGGGTCCAACTGGCCCTGCAGATCATCCTCCCGGCAGCACTGCCCGGGTACCTGGGCGGTCTCAAGCAAGGCTGGGCCTTCTCCTGGCGCTCGCTGATGGCCGCGGAGATCATCGCCGTCGGAGGCAGCATCGGCTTTGGCCTTGGCTCACTCCTGGACCAGGGCCGTGTGTTGTCGGAGATGACCATGGTGATGTCCGCGATCCTGCTGATCCTCGCCGTCGGCATCCTGATCGAACTGCTGGTGTTCGGCCCGATCGAAAAACGGCTGCTCCGCCGCCGCGGACTCCTCACGGGCAGTACCCGCTAGGCCGGCACCCCGCGTTGCTGTTGTCTGGTGGGTGCGCCGGCGGCTGCTCCGCCGTCGGGCTGGCATCTGGCAGACTGACGGCATGACCGTGAGTTTCGTCTGCCGCACCGAATCAGTCCTGCCCAAGGAACAGTTGTTCGACCGGGCGCGCAGCATCGACGTGCACGTGGACACGATGGCTTCTTCGGGCGAGCGGGCCGTTGCCGGGGTCACCGAGGGGCTCATCGGCGCGGGCGGGGAAGTGACCTGGCGGGCACGGCACTTCGGCGTTCCCCTGACCATGACCAGCCGCGTGACAAGCTTCGACTACCCGACGTGGTTCGTGGATGAGCAAGTAGAGGGGCCCTTCAAGGCGTTCCGCCACGTCCACGAATTCGCGTCAAACGATGCTGGGGCCGTTATGACGGATCGGATTGAATTCTCGGCACCCTTTGGACCGCTGGGCTGGCTTGTCGAGCGGCTTATCCTGCGCCGCTATCTGCAACGCCTTATTGCGGCTCGCGGGATCCTCCTCGCGACGCCTTGTCCGGACCCCGGGACCGGCCTACACTCGCGGCTATAGGCCGGTATGCGGCCCTTCCAGCCCAATTCCAAGGAGACAGCCGTGGCGCCAAAATACGGAGTGCTGGCACTGGTCGAAGCCAAGCCGGGGAAGGAACGCGACGTCTGGGACTTCCTCAACGGGGGCCGCGAGATAGTTCTGGCCGAGCCCGGCACGCGGACCTGGTATGCCTTCCGGGTCAACGAGAACAGCTTCGGCATTTTCGACACGTTCGACACCGAGGAGGACCGGCAGGCCCACCTCAACGGAGCCATCCCCGCGGCCCTTGGCGAACACGGGCCCGAGCTGCTGGCCAAGGACCCCGACATCAAACTGATCGAGCTCATCGCAGTTAAGTAGATCCATGGCTGCCCTGACGGCTACTGGATGACCCGGACCGCAGCGAAGCCCCAGGTTACGCCTCGTTACCCCGGATGAACTGGTGTTTCCGCACCGTTGTTCCACCCTGGAACGCCGCCCTATCGTCGATGCATGGCAATTCAGGACATTTACCCCACGGCGCTGCGCCTCCTCGGCCGCCCCGTGCTGGTGGTCGGCGGTGGCCCGGTCGCCGCGCGCCGCGCCAAGGGACTGCTCGACGCCGGTGCCCGGGTCACTGCCGTTGCCCCCGTGGCCTGCCCGGCCCTGACAGAGCTGTCCGACGCCGGGCTCCTCGACTGGGCTCCGCGGGCGTACCGCAGCACCGACGTCGACGCCGTCTGGTTCGTCCAGACCGCCACCGGGGATGCCACCGTTGACGCGCAGGTAGCGGCCGACGCCGAGGCGCAGCACATCTGGTGCGTCAACGCCTCCAACCACGAAGCCTCGGCCGCGTGGACGCCCGCCGTCGCGGTGGTGGACGACGTGAAGATCGCTGTGAACGCAGGGGGAGACCCGCGCCGCGCCATGGCACTGCGTGACGCCGTCGCCACCGCCCTCGAAACCGGGGACCTGCCGCTGCGCCGCCGGCGGGAAACTCCGGGCTCCGTGGCCCTCGTGGGCGGCGGCCCCGGCGACTCCGGACTTATCACCGTCCGCGGCCGGCGGCTCCTGGGCCAGGCCGACGTTGTTGTCGCGGACCGGCTGGGCCCGCGCGAACTCCTGGCCGAACTGGCCCCCGACGTTCGGGTGATCGAGGTCGGCAAGTCCCCCGGCCACCACCCTGTCCCGCAGTCCAACATCAACCGGATCCTGGTGGATGAAGCCCTGGCCGGGCACCGGGTGGTCCGGCTCAAAGGCGGCGATCCCTACGTCCTGGGCCGCGGCGGCGAGGAGGCACAGTTCTGCCGGCAGCACGGCGTCGAGGTTGAGGTGGTTTCCGGCGTCACCTCGGCCATCTCGGTTCCGGCCGCCGCCGGCATCCCGGTCACGCACCGCGGGCTGGCCAAGGGCTTCAGTGTGGTGACCGGCCACGAGGAACTCGCCGAAGTCCCGGCCCGTGCCGACCACACAGTGATCCTGCTCATGGGCGTGGGCCAGTTGCGCGAGTCAGCGGCTTCCCTGGCACGCGGCGGTTTGCCTCCGGGGACACCTGTTGGCATCGTAGAGAATGGATACCTGCCCAACCAGCGGGTGACCATCGGAACGCTCGGGACCATCGCGGACCAGGCGGAGGCCGCAGGCGTTGCGAACCCCGCCGTGATCGTGATCGGTGACGTGGTCCGCGTCAGCCCGTTTGCGCCGTCGCACTTTAAGACCGCGGACTACAGCACCACCGCCCCGAACGCCCCCCGCGTCCTGACCAAGTAGCCCCGACCCGTAGCCTCACCCAACTGACTCGCAGTTGAGGTCGTTATGAGCCCGCAAAACGACCTGAACTGCGAGTCAGTTGGGCCGTGACAGAAAAAAGGAACACAGCCGTGTCAACGAACAGCCCTGCAGGAACTGCCGCTCGCCCGCTGCGCATCGCCATTGTCGGCTCCGGACCCGCCGGTGTGTACGCCGCGGACATCCTCACCAAAAGCGAGGCGGTCAAGAGCGGTGGGCTTACGGTGAGCATCGACCTCTTCGACCGCTACCCGGCACCCTATGGGCTGATCCGCTACGGCGTGGCACCGGACCACCCGCGCATCAAGGGCATCGTCAACGCCCTGCACAAGGTCCTGGACCGCGGCGACATCCGCTTTTTCGGCAACGTGGACTACGGCACTGACCTGTCCCTGGCGGACCTGCAGAGTCATTACGACGCCGTCATATTCGCCACCGGCGCCATCAAGGACGCGGACCTGAACATTCCGGGGATCGAGCTGGAGGGCTCCTACGGCGGCGCCGACTTCGTCTCCTGGTACGACGGCCACCCGGACGTCCCCCGGGAGTGGCCGCTCCAAGCCAGTGAAGTTGCCGTGATCGGCAACGGCAACGTGGCCCTGGACGTGGCCCGGATGCTCTCCAAGCACGCCGACGACCTCCTCAGCTCCGAAATCCCGGACAATGTCTACGCCGGGCTGAAAGCCTCCCCGGTCACCGACGTCCATGTCTTCGGCCGCCGCGGGCCGGCCCAGGTGAAGTTCACCCCGCTGGAGCTGCGCGAACTCTCCCACTCCAGGGACGTCGACATCATCCTCTACGCCGAGGACTTCGAGTTCGACGCCGAATCAGACCGCCAGATCCAAAGCAACAACCAGACCAAGACCATGGTGGGAACGCTCACCAACTGGATCGCCGGGCAGCCGGAGGACCTGAGCGAACTCACATCCTCCCGCCGCCTGCACCTGCATTTCCTGCACAGCCCGGTGGAAGTGTATGACGACGCGGACGCCCCGGGCCGTGTCGCCGGGATCAGATTCGAACGCACCGCGCTGGACGGTACCGGCAACGCCCGCGGCACCGGTGAGATCATCGACTACCCGGTCCAGGCCGTCTACCGCGCCATCGGCTACTTCGGTTCGGCCCTGAACGAGGTCGGCTTCGACCACGGCAAGGGTGTTGTGCCGAACGACGGCGGCAGGGTCCTGGATGCGTCCGGCGCCCGGATGCCGGGCATCTACGCCACGGGCTGGATCAAGCGCGGCCCGGTCGGGTTGATCGGGCACACCAAGGGCGACGCCCTCGAAACCGTGACGCATCTGCTGGCGGACCTCGAAAAGCTGCCGCCGGCCGCAGCACCCGCGCCGGACGCCGTCGTCGAACTGCTGCAGAACCGGGGCGTGCAATACACCGGCTGGGAAGGCTGGCTGGCGCTCGACGCGCACGAGCGGTCCCTGGGCGAAAAGGCGACCGCCGACGGCGGCTCGCACGGCGTCGAGGTCGCCCGCGAACGCATCAAGGTGGTCCCGCGTGCGGCCATGGTCCGGATTTCCCGCGACGGGGTGGCCGCGGAAGTCTGACCGCCAGCTGGCCCCGCATTGTCCTGGAGGGGAATTTTCGACGTGTAGTCAGTAGGCTTACCGTCATGGATGAGCAACTCACGCCAGCGGCCCGCCGATGAGGCTCCGTCGCAGCAACGCGTCCGGGCGCGGTTACCGGCGTCTCGCGTCCGGGACCGGCTTCAGCTACAAGGACCTGGACGGCTCCACCCTGGCTGCCGGGCAGGTGCGCGATCGGCTGGCAAGCATCGGCATCCCGCCGGCCTGGACGGACGTGTGGATAGCCCCGTACGACAACGGGCACATCCAGGCCACCGGGCTGGACGCGGTCGGCCGGCGCCAGTACATCTATCACCCAAGCTGGCGGGAGAAAAAAGACCGGCTGAAGTTTGACCGGGCGCTGCAGCTCGCGGAAACCCTACCGGCCGCTCGCCGGCTCGTTACCTTGGACCTGCGCTCCGAGGGCCTCGCCCGGGAGCGGGTGCTGGCGGCCGCCTTCAGGATGCTGGACAGCGGCTCGCTGCGGGTTGGCTCGGAGCGGTATACCAACGAGAACGGCAGCCACGGCCTCGCCACGCTGCTCTGCGCCCACGTCCGCGTGAGCAAGGACGAACTGCGGCTCAGTTTCCCCGCCAAGAGCGGCCAGGCCTGGGAATCGCGGATCAACGACGCCGACCTTGCCGCCGTCGTTCGCCAGCTCAAGCGCCGCGGCGGCAAGGCCCGCCTGCTGGCGTACCGGGACGGACGGAGCTGGCATCCCGTGTCAAGCGCCGAGATTAACCAGTACGTCAAGGAACGCACCGGCCAGGACTTCACCGCCAAAGACTTCCGGACCCTGCGCGGAACGGTGGCTGCCGCCGCCAGCCTGGCGCGGAGCGGTCCGCAGCCAAAGGTTTCAGCCCGGAAGCGCGCGGTGAGCCGGGCCATGGTGGATGCATCGGATGTCCTCGGTAACACTCCGTCGATCGCCCGGAAAAGCTACGTAGATCCCCGGCTGCTGGACCACTTTGCCGCGGGGGAGACGATCGACCCGAAGCGGCCGGACTCCGCCGAGTCCGAGGTCCGGGCCCTGTTGTACCGCGAGGGCGACGTCGTCGCGCTGCGCTGACGCCGTGCGCTGCGGCGCTGGCGCTGACGCCGTGCGCTGCGGGAGCTACATCCGTCCGAAGCGCGCCCGGAGCAGCGCAAACACCCCGTAGGCGATGAACCCGGCACCGATGGCCAGCAAGAGTACCGGGCCGAACTGATGCTCCAGCAGGGCTTTGAGGCTGCCGTCCAGCCCGGTTGCGGAGGCCGGATCATTGGTGGCCGCGGCGATCACAAACAGCAGGCCCGTCAGGATCAGCGCCACTCCCTTGGCGATGTGTCCGGCAACGCCCAAGCCGCTGATCAGATGGCCCCTGCGCGTTCCCTCAAAATGGCCTAACTCCGCCTTGAACTTCTTCCCCGCGCCTTTGGCGATGAAGTACACCCCGATCCCGCTCACGGTCAGGCCCAGACCGATGAGCGCTGGCACACCGAACGGCCCGTGCACCAGTGCGACGCTCAAATCCCGGGTCGAATCGCCGGAATCGCCCCCGTTGCCCAGCGCGAAGCCGGCGAAGCTGAGTCCCACGCTGGCGTAGGCGATGCTGAGGAAGCCGGAGGAAACGAACTTGCCAACCCGGGCCCGGCGCGGGAGGTGCCGGGCCCGCAGCGTGGCCTCACTCAGCTGCCACAGGGCGAGTCCGGCGCACGCGACGAACCCCGCCCACATAACCGCCGGCCCCCAGGGGTTGGCCGCGAGCTGTTCAATCGCCCCGGTGGGCTCCGCCTGGCCGGGGGAACCCAGGGCCAGGGCCGCGGCAATCGCGCCGATAATAATGTGCAGCAGTGCCATCACGGCAAAACCGGAACGGGCGACGACGTCGAGGGCCGCACTGTTGGAGGCATCCTCCGCGGCATCTGCGGCATCTGACGCGTCGGCGGCGTCGGCGGCATACGCCACGGATTCGTCAGGGTCCTCGCCGGCAGGGGAGGGCCGGTCCCGGGGCCCTGGTGATTCCATGCCGCAGAGTCTACTCAGACCCGGTCCCCGCGCCGAACTATCAACTTTTTGCTAAGTGTGCTTACCATAGTCGGGTCGTGGCCTTAAGGGGTGACGGCAGTCCCGGACCCAGACGATAGGAAGCTCACCATGGCAGGAAATCTTGTTGCCCGATCCATCCACGACCTGACGGCGGGGGCCTGGTTCGGCGGCTCGCTGATGGGTGCTATCGGGCTGAACGGAGCAACGGCTGAAGCCAAGGACCCGGCCGAACGCACCCGCCTCTCCAGCCTGGGCTGGAAGAAGTGGGCCCCCTTCCAGGCGGCCGCCTTCGGTGCGCACCTGCTCTCCGGGCTCGCCATCATGTGGGAGAACAAGGGCCGGATGGCCAAGCAGGACGGCGTAACCCGGCTGAGCGTCTACAAGTCCATCGTTACCCTGGCCGGTGCCGCCGTGACGCTGTATTCCGGTCTGCAGGGCGCGAAGGTGGACAAGCTAGCCGCCGAAGGCGCCGAAGGTGCCACCGAGCCCAAGCCCGGCGCCTCGGAGGAACTCCGCTCGGCCCAGCAGCAGTTGAAGATCCTGCAGTGGGCGATCCCCGTCTTCGCCGGCGTGGTGATCGTCCTCGGTGCCAAGCACGGTGAAATGCAGCGGCCCAAGAACGTTTTCCAGGGCCTCACGCGCTAGCGGCACACGCCGTCAGCGCACAGGCCGCGGCGCCGGAATCCCGTTCCGGCGCCGCGGCCTGTGCGCTGCAGTGCGGTTACTGCCGGATCCACTCCGCGCAGGAGTTCAGGTTCCGGTGCACACTCTCGACGGCGGAAGTTTCGTCGTGTGCGGCGATTGCGTCCACAAGTTCGTCATGCCCTTCGTGCGGGAGGCCGCTGAAGCCGCCGCGCTGCTGCTGGCGGAGCAGGCCGGCGTGGAAAACAGCGCCGAAGCTGGCGTACAGCTCGTACAGCAGCGGATTGCCCGATGCCTGCGCAACCAGCAGATGGAAATCCCAGTCCGCCCGGGCCCAGCCTGCGTAGTCGCCGGCCAGCCAGGACTCACGGCGCGCCGTCAGCAGTTCACGCATCGCCCCGACGTCGCTGCCAGCTGCATGGCGGGCCGCAAGCCGGGCCGCCTGGGTGTCCAGCCCCACCCGGACCTCCAGGATGTGAGCCTGCGAGTGGTCCAGGTACATGCGCTGGGCCGCGCCGGAGATCTCGCTGGTGGCGCGGACGTAGGTGCCGTCCCCGCGCCGGACATCGAGCATGCCGCCGTGGGCCAGGGCCTTGACGGCCTCCCGCAGGGTTCCCCGCGAGACTCCGAGCATGGCCATCAGTTCAGGTTCGGCCGGGATCCGCTGTTGCAGCGGCCATTCGCCGGAGTGGATCAGGCCGCGCAGCTTGGCGGTGACCTCCTCCACCAGCGGCGGCCGATGGGACGGTGTATGGCTCATGACCGTCCCTCGCCGGCATCAGGCCGGGCCGGTGTGCCTGCGGCCCGCAGTTCAGTGTCCTGAAGTTCCTTCCGCTGCGGAACCTTCGGCAGGGTGGTCAGCAGATGCCCGACGGCGATCTGGCCCAAGGCAACGGCCAGCAGCAGGATCAACGGGAGCGTCCAGGCGCCCGTGGCGCTGTGCAGCAAGCCCATGCCGAAGGGGCCGAGCGTCGCCAGCAGGTAGCCGGCCGACTGCGCAACCGTGGACAAGGCGGTGGTTTCGGCAGTGGTGCGGCCGCTGCGGCTGATCATCACCATCACCAGCGGGAAGATGCCGAGCCCGAAGCCAAGCAGTACCGCGGTGACGGGTGCCCAGCTCAGCGGCAGGACGAGCATAGCCAGGACACCCGCGGCCATCGTCACAGTGGCCAGGTAGAAAGCGGTCCGTTGCATCCGCGGGCGTGATCCGATCGCGACGAGCACCATGCCGGCGGGCACCGAGACGAGCTGCATCAGACCGAACATCAGCCCGCCCTCGGATGCGGAGAGGCCCAGCGTGACCAGCATGTAGGGGAACCAACTCAGCACCGAATAGGCCAGCAGGGCCTGGACGGTGAACCCAAGGGTAATGAGCCTGCCGGTACGGGTCCGTAACAGCGGCCAGGGGGACACCGGGGCGGCCTTGATGCCGGGTGCGTTGCGGTGCGCGTGCAGGGCGATCGGCAGGAAACCCAGGCAGGCGCCCAGGGCCAGGAAGCCGATCGCGCCGACCCCGGCGGAGGGCGAGCCGAGCTGGTGCGCCACGGGAACGATCAGCACGGCAACCGCGGTGGCGCCAGTGGTCATGGTCACCGTATAGAGCGCCGTCATCAGCGATGTCCGGTGCGCGAAGTGGACCCGGATGAAGGAGGGCATCGCCACGTTGCAGATCGCCAGTCCGGACATCCCGACGACGGTGCCTGCCAGCAGCATGCCGGTGGAGGGGATGCCCCGGACCAGCAGGCCGGCAGCGAGCAGCACGAGGGAGAGCAGGATGGCTTTCTCGAGTCCCAGCCGCCGGGTCAGCCAGGACGTGGCTGCGCCGGCAACGGCGAAACAGAGCGTGGGGATCGAGGGAATAATGGCGGCGGTCAGCGGCCCGTAGCCGAGGACCTCCTGCAAGTCATGCAGGAGGGCGGCGGCTCCGGTGATGCCGGCGCGCAGGTTCAGCCCGATCAGCACAATCGCGATGACTCCGGCGATCGCCACGCCGCGCGGTGAGCGCACGACGGCGGGAGGTGCTGTCTCGGGAAGGGCGGAAGACGCCGTGCTGCTAGCCATACCTAAAGGTTAGACGTTTGACGTTTGGACCTAGCTTTTTAGTGGCGAATATCTCGGCCAGCGGCACGGCCCGGACGGGCAGGTCCGCGGCGGACGCAATGGCGGCGGAGTATCCGTCGGGAGCCGGCACGGGCCGGACCAGGAGGCCATCGACCGCTGGATTCGTGGGGCTCTGCGCATTCAGGTGCCCGCGGGGGCCGGCCGGGGCCAGCCGCAGGCCCGCGGGGTCCACGGCCAAGCCAAGTCCCGCCGCTTTCAGCGCGGCTTCCTTCGCCACCCATAGCCGGATGCGCCCGGCGTCGGTCAGCTCTGGGCCATCCGGACCGGGATGTTCCTCCGGCGCGACGGCGAACTCGTCGAAGCCGGCGAACACGCGGGCGGGCACCCTTTCGAGGTCCGCTCCGAGGCTGGCGCCGGCCGGACCGGCAGCAGCCATCACCGTTCCGTGGCTGCGCGACATGCTCAATTCGACGCCCTCGATCGAGGGTTTGCCGTGGGTGGTGCTGCCGCAGCCGGCGCACGTCCGCCGGACGGTCAGCCCGGCAGCGTCTTCGGGTTCGAGCCCCAGCCGCCACGCTGCGAGCAGCCGGAACAGGGCGTGGGACGCCGGGTAGTCCAGCCGGTCCTCGGCGCGGCTGAAACGGAGCGAGGCCTCGCGTTCCGGTGCCGAGAGGAACGCGCCCAGGCCGCCGAATAAGCCCGCGAACAGTCCCTGGCCGGCCTCTACCGCGGCATCCCTGACGGCGGGTGACGGGACCACGAGGTAGCCGATCTCGGCGGGCCCGTGCCCGGACGCGATCATCGCTTGCTGATCCGGCGGTACTGGGCGATCGCCAGCGGGGCAAAAACGGCGATGATCCCGATGCTGCAGAGCACGGAGTACAGGACCGCGTTCTCCGCTGGCCAGCCGGTCGGCGTGAGGAATCCAGCCGGTGCCGTGTTGCCGAAGAGCTCCCGGGCGGCAGTGGCGACGGCGGTGACAGGATTCCATTCGGCAATCACCCGCAGCGGGCCCGGAAGGGAGGTCACGGACACAAAGGCGCCGGACACAAAGGTGACCGGGAACAGCCAGACAAGCCCGAGGCTTTGGGCGACTTCAACGCTCCGGGCGGTCAGGGCAATGACTGCCCCGATCCAGGAGACGGCAAAGGCAAACAGCAGCAACAGGGCCAGGGCGGCCAGGGCGGATGCCGGCCCCGTGGAGATCCGCCAGCCGATGGCGAGACCGCAGAGCAGGGTGACGGCGACGGACAGTACGCTCGTGGACAGATCCGAGGAGGTGCGGCCCAGGATTACGGCCACGCGGGACATCGGCAGGGAGCGGAAGCGGTCGATCAGCCCGAGCTGGAGATCCTTGGCCAGGTAGACCGCGGTGAAGGAGGCGTTAAACGTCAGGGTCTGCGCCAGGATGCCGCCGATCAGGTAGCTGCGGTATTGGTCCCCGCCGAGGGTGCCGCCGAAGACGAAGCCCAGCAGCAGGACGAACATCACCGGCTGCACGATTCCCGTGACCAGCGCTCCGGGCGTGCGCACTACGTTGATGAGGTTGCGCCGGGCAATGACGGAGCTGTCGCGGGCGGCTGCGGCGATGGCGCTCATGCTGGCACCTCGACTTTCTCCGGCGTCTGCACGTCCGGCGTCCGGTCTTGCGTGGCCGGCGCCGCGGCGTGGCCGGTGAGCTGCAGGAAGACGTCGTCCAGGGTGGGGCGGCGCAGCGATGCTTCCTCTACCGGCAGGGCGCGGGCATCAAGTTCTGAAAGCACCCGGACCAGCAACCGGTGGCCTTCGGGAGCGGCGACGGAAATCCGCAGGTTTTGCGGGTCCAGCTCGGGCCGTGAGCCCGGGCCCGCTGCCTGCTCCAGCACCCCGGCCGCCGCGGCGAGGTCGGCGGCGTTGCGCATCACGACGTCGATCCGTTCGGATCCGGCGCTTTGTTTCAGTTCCGTCGCGGTCCCCTCCGCGATGACGCGGCCGTGGTTAATGACGGCGATGTGGTCTGCGAGCCGATCGGCCTCCTCGAGGTACTGGGTGGTGAGCAGCACGGTGGTGCCGTCCGCCACAAGACCGGACACAACGTCCCAGGTATCGAGGCGGCCCCGCGGGTCAAGTCCGGTGGTGGGCTCGTCCAGTACAACGACCTTGGGCCGGGCGACTATGGCTCCGGCGAGGTCCAGCCGGCGCCGCATGCCGCCGGAAAACGTCCCGGAGCGTTTGCCTGCGACGTCGGTGAGCCGGAAGCTCTCGAGGAGTTCGTGTGCCCTGGCCGTGGCGGTCCGTCGGTTCATCCCGTAGAGCCGGCCCACCATGTGCAGGTTTTCGAAGGCGGTTAGTTTCTCGTCCACGGCGGCATACTGGCCGGACAGGCCCAGGTTCCGCCGCACCAGCTCCGGATGGCTGAGCACCGAATGGCCGGCGACCCGGGCGTCGCCGCTGTCAGGGGACAACAAGGTGGTGAGCACCTTGACGGTGGTGGTCTTGCCGGAACCGTTTGGTCCCAGCAGTCCCAGCACCGTTCCTTCGCCGGCCCGCAGCGTGAGCCCGTCAAGGGCCTTGAAGCTGCCGAAACTCTTGCTGACGTTCTCGACCCGGATCACTGCGCAGTAGCGAGTTCTGCGACCTTGCGCGGCGCCATATCCGTCCAGGTCCGGGACACGTAGTCGAGGCAGGCCTCCCGGCTGTCCGGGCCAAACATGGTGACCCAGCCCTGCGGCACTGCCGCGAAAGCCGGCCAGAGGGAGTGCTGCTGGTACTCGTTCACGAGTACGGAGAACGTTGCGGACTTGTCATCGAATGGATTCGTCACGTTGACCTTTCCTGTCAGTTCTGGCGTTCGGACAGCCCCCTACTGGAGCTGAGGCATCACTGGTTATTCGGGTCCGCTGCCCAGTTGGATGGCCAGTGCCGGCATAATTGCGCTGAGAGCCCGGTCACTGAGCAGCTGGGAGTGACGCTCGTCCACGGCAACATCGGTAATGGTCCCGCTGATGAACGGCTGCCAGGCACCGGTGCCGGGGGTGCCTTCAGGCACCTCGCGGGTGGCCCGGAGGAACAGCAGGTCGCCGTCGAAAACCTGCGGCTGCTCCTGGCGGATCAGCCGCGCCAGCGGCGGGAAGTTGCCCACCATGGCGTTGACAGAGGCCAACGGGACGCTGCCCAGCGGGTTGTGGTGTTCGCGCAGGATTTCCTGGGCGCGTTGCCCGTCGAGCCCGGCCTTGTCCTGTTCCCCCAGCTCATAGCCTTGCGCTTCGAGGTAGCTGGCCCAGAGCGCTTGGCCTGTACCCACCTTGGCGTTATCCTCCTGGTTGCCGGGGAAGGCGTCGAGGATGGCCAGGAAAGCCACCTCCTCGCCGAGTTCCTGCAGCCGGGTGGCCAGCCGGTGGACGAGGTGGCCGCCGAAGGACCACCCCATCAGATGGTAGGGGCCCGCCGGCTGCACGGAGCGGAGCTTGGCGATGTAGTCATCGGCCAGTTCGGTCAGATTTGCTGCCTCGATCGGGTGGGTGCGGCCCGGTTCCATGCCGGGCATCTGGAGTCCGAACAACGGCCGCTCCGGATCCAGTTTGCCCAGCATGGAGGCATAGCCCCAGCTGATCCCGGATGCCGGGTGCACAGCAAACAGCGGCAGCTTGGTTCCGGTGGTCCGCAGCGGAAGCAGTTGGCGCAGGCTGTCCGCGGCGCTCTCCTGCGCACCTTTGGACGCCTCGCGGAGCAGGCCCTCGACGGTGGGCGCCCGGAACAGCGACTGGACCGTCAACTCCGTCCCCAGTGCAGCGTTGACCTTGGCGATGAGCGGCCGGGCCAGGAACGAGTGGCCGCCGAGCTCGAAGAACGATTCGTCCACGCCGGCCCGGTCCAGGGACAGCACGTCGGCGAAGATCGCCGCGACGGTTTTTTCCCGCGGCGTCCGCGGACCCCGCCCGGCAGTGCGGGCCGTGCTGCCGGGATCCGGCAGCGCGGCCGTGTCCACCTTGCCGTGCGGGGTCAGCGGCACCTCATCGATCACCACAACGGCGGCGGGAACCATGTAGTCCGGCAGCAGGCCCCGTACGTGGTCGCGGACCTCCCCGGACAGGGTTCCGGCATCGGGGCCGTCGGCGGAGTCCGCCGTGTGGCCGGGTGCCGCCGGAACGACGTACCCGATCAGGCGCGTGCCGCCGTCGGTGCCGACGGCACGGACGACGGCGGCGCTGACGCCGGCGGCGCTGCGCAGGGCCTGCTCCACTTCGCCGGGTTCGACCCTGAAGCCGCGGATCTTCAGCTGGTCATCGTTGCGGCCGGCAAATACCAGCCGGCCGTCGGCGTGCCGGAAGACCAGGTCGCCGGTGCGGTACATACGTTCGCCGCCGCCGGTGAAGGGATCCGCAATAAAACGCTCGGCCGTCAGCTCCGGACGGCCGCGGTAG
Source organism: Arthrobacter sp. AL05 (assembly GCF_029960715.1). Classification (NCBI taxonomy): domain Bacteria; kingdom Bacillati; phylum Actinomycetota; class Actinomycetes; order Micrococcales; family Micrococcaceae; genus Arthrobacter; species Arthrobacter sp. AL05. The sequence continues at coordinate 53,195 of NZ_JASBRC010000001.1, read as the reverse complement.
CCGCGGGCCAGTTGGCGGCCGGCGATGTAGAGCTCGCCGGCCGCGCCGGGAAGGGTGTGCTGCAACCGGTCGTCCAGGACGTAAAGCCGGGTGCCCGCGGTGGGGCTGCCCAGCACCGGCTCGCCGGTCCCGCCAACCCGGGCCAGCACGGTATCCACGGTGGCTTCGGTAGGTCCGTAGAGGTTCCAGGCTTGGACGCCGCGGTGTGCGGCAACTGTGTTCCACAGTCCTGCGTCGAAGGCCTCCCCGCCGAGGGCCAGGCTAAAACGTTCCGCCTCGTCGCCGCCGGGGGTGTGCGCCTCGAGCAGCCGGGTGAATTCCGGCTCGGCCAGGAGCTGCCGGAGATAGCCGGGGGTGGTCTCCCACGCGTTGATGCCATGCGCTGCGAAGTAGGCGGCCAGCTGCTGCGCGTCGCGGCGGGTCTCGTCGTCGATCAGGTGCAGCTCGTGGCCCGCCACCATCCACAGGATCGGGTCCCAGGAGGCGTCGAAGCCAACGCCCGTGGTGTGCGCGGCCCGGCGGTGTCCGAGGCCGGACAGCAGGGTCTCGCGGTGCGATCCGAGCAGGGCAGCCAGGGCGCCATGGCTGATTTCGACGCCTTTGGGCCGGCCGGTGGAACCGGATGTGAAGATCACATAGGCCAGCTCGCGCGGCTCCGGAACGGCAAACGCTGCCAGCGCGGCGGCGACGGTGTCCCGGCCGGGTTCCTTCTCCGGTTCCGTCACTGCCGCCAGGTCTTCCAGGACCAGCACCCGGGGCCGGACCGTCAGCCCGGCGAGGATTTGCTCCACCCGGGCGGCCACGCTGCGGCTGGTCAGGATGACCGGCGGGGCAGCGTCCGCGATGATTGCCGAGGCGCGCTCGTCCGGGTATTCGGTGTCGATCGGGTTGTAGACGGCGCCGGCGGCCAGTACACCGAACATGCCCTCAACTGTTGCCCGTGAGCGGGGGAGCAGCACGGATACAACGTCGCCGCGGCTGACACCTGTCCCGGTGAGTGCGGCCGCGATCCGGGATGCCGAGGCGGCAAGTCCGGCAAAGCTCAGGGTGCCATCGGCCGCGACCACCGCTGCGGCGTCCGGCGTCGCCCGGACCGTGGCGGCGAACGCCGCCAGGATTCCGGGTTCGGGGTCTTCCGCAGACGGATCCGAGCGGGATCCGGCGGTGACCTTCATCAGGGCGCCAGCTTCCGCAGTCCCGATCAGGCCCAGCAGCGAAACCGGGGTGTCCGGGGAAGCTGCGGCGAGCTCCAGGAACCGGCCGAAACTGGCGGCCAGGCGCCGGGCCGTGGCGTCCTCAAACATCGCAGCATTGTAGTCCAGCGTGCCGGCCAGTCCGCCGTTTCCGCCGTCGGGCCGGAACGTAAAGGAGAGGTCGAATTTCGCCTCGCCCGACCCTGTTTCGGGTTCGGCGTCCACCCGGACTCCGGGCAGTTGCGGAACGGCAGGAGCCCCGGTGTCCACGGTGAGCATGGTCTGGAACAGCGGGTGGCGTCCCAGTTCACGGTCCGGGTTGACGGCCTCGACGAGCCGTTCGAACGGTACGTCGTTATGGTCGAAGGCATCCAGGATGCCTTCCCGCGAGCGGCCGAGCATGGTCCGCAGGCTGGGGTCTCCGGCGGCGTCCACGCGCAGCGGCAGGGTGTTGACGAAGAAGCCGACCAGCTCGCGCAGGGCGGGGTCCGTCCGTCCGGCGGTGGGGGAACCAATCACCAGATCCTCGCCGGCGCCGCTGCGGTGCAGGAAAGCGGCCAGGGCGGCGTGGAGCGCCATAAACAGGCTGGCGTTCGATGCCGAGGCCAGGGCGTTCAGTGCAGTGACGCTGTCCGGACCGAGCAGGAAGCCCAGCTGCCGGCCGGGCTGGCGTGACTCGCGGGGCCTGCGGTGGTCCGCCGGCAGCATCAGCTCTGCGGGGATCCCGGCCAGGGTGCGGCGCCAGTGGTCCAGTTTGGCCGTAAGGGCGCTCCCGTCGAGCTGTTGCCGCTGCCAGTGGGCGTAGTCGGCGTACTGCAGGGGCAGGGGTGCCGGAGCGGCGGCCGGGCCCTGGCCGCGGGCGGCCGTGTAGGCGGCAGAGAGGTCCCGCGCCAGCGGGGCCAGGGACGCCCCGTCGCTTGCGATGTGGTGCATCACAAGGTGCAGGACCCACTCCGGTGAGCCGGCTGAGCGGACGGGGATCAACCTCGCCCGCAGCGGCAGCTCGGAGCGGACATCAAAGCCGTGCTCTGCGTCGTCCCGCAGCAGCACCGGGACTGCGTCGCGCGCCGCGGGCGGATTGACGGTCAGGTGCATGCCCGGCCCGTGGGTGGCGTCAGAGGGGTCCAGGACCAGCTGCTCCGGAACTCCGCCGGTCTCCGGGTAGATGGTCCGGAGGACGTCGTGGCGCCGGAACAGCGCGCCGACGGCGGCGGCCAGTGCCTGTTCGTCGAGTTCACCGGTCAGACGCACCGCCAGGGAGATGTTGTAGTCGGCCGAGCCCGGATCCAGCTGGTTGAGGAACCACATCCGGGACTGGGCGTACGAGAGCTCCGGCCGGGCATTGCGGGCAGAATCGTTGTTTGCCAGCCATTCCGTGAGGGAGACCGGCTCAGCGGCCGGCTCCCGCTGCCCGGAGCCCGGCGCCGTTGCCGGCGCCGCCGCGGAAGCTTCGGTCCCCGGGGTACCGGTCTGCCGGTGCACTGCCGAGAGCAGCCCGGCCGGTGTGGGCTCGTTGAAGAGCATACGCAGCGGAAGTTCGGTGCCAAAGGCGTCGCGGATTCCGCCCATCATCGAGACGGCGAGCAGGGAGTGTCCGCCCAGGACGAAGAAGTCATCGCCCATCGAGACCTCAGCAACGCCCAAGACATCGGCGAAGATCCCGCACATGGTGCGTTCGTCAGCGGTCTCGGGAGCGGCCCCGGAGCCCGCGCCGGTGCCCGCGGAGGGAGCCGGCAGGGCTTTGCGGTCCAGCTTGCCGTGCGGCGTCAGGGGAATCGCGGACAACTGCATAAAGACGGACGGCACCATGTAGTCGGGCAGCTTGCCGGCGGCCAGCTCGCGCAGATCCTCGGCTCCGGCGCTCCCCGTGTAGTAGGCCACCACACGGTGGGCCGGCTCGCCGTCGGCCACGGCTACCGCGCGGTCAAGCTGCGGGTGGGAGGCCAGCGCGGCCTCAATTTCGCCGAGTTCGATCCGGAAACCGCGGACCTTGACCTGTTCGTCCGTGCGGGAGAGGAACTCCAGGGAGCCATCCGGTGCCCGGCGGACCAGGTCGCCGGTGCGGTACATCCGGCTGCCGTCGGCGGCGAAGGGGTTGGCCACAAAACGGCAGGCCGTCTCGGCGGGGCGCCGGTCGTAGCCGCGTGCCATGCCGGGACCGGCAAGGTACAGCTCGCCCGGCACGCCTGCCGGAGCCAGCGCCAGGTACGGGTCCAGGACAAAGGTGTCCGTATTGGCGATGCCACGGCCGATGGACGGTGAGCCGCCGCTGATCTCAGCGGTCACCGAGTCCACAGTGAACTCAGTGGGACCGTAGAAGTTATGGGCCGCGACCTCGGGAGTCGAGGCCAGCTGCGTCCACAGCTCGGCCGTCACAGCCTCGCCGCCAAGGGCGAGGAGCAGCGGCTGGTCCCGGGCCGGGTCGAGCAGGCCGCTGTGCAGAAGCTGGCCGGCGTAGGACGGCGTCGTTTCCAGCACGTCGATGCCGTGGCTGCGGCAGTAGCCAGCGAGTGATTCGGCGTCGCTGCGGACCTCGTCAGCCACGATGTGGAGCTCCGCGCCGGCGATCAGCCACAGCATCGGGTCCCAGGCGGCGTCGAAGCCAAGCCCGGCGATATGGGCCACGGACACGGTACCGTCCGGACCGGCGGCCTGGAAGCGCGGTACGTACAGTGTGCGGTGGTGGTGCCGGTACAGGTTGGCCAGCGCGCCGTGCGGCACGGCGACGCCCTTGGGTCGCCCGGCGGAACCGGAGGTGTAGAGCACGTAGGCGAGGTCGCCGGCGGCCGGGCGGCGCTGTGCCAGGTCCGCGTCGGTGACCTCGGCACCCGCCGCCAGCAGCGTGCCGACGTCGAGGTGCCGCGGGCCGTCGGTGCCGCGGTCCGCCGCGGACGGTGCGGCGGAGATGACGACGGCGGGAGCGCCGTCTTCAAGGATCACCCGGATCCGCTCCTGCGGGTAGGAAAGGTCCACGGGGATGTAGACGGCGCCGGCGGCCAGTACCGCGAGGGCCGCAGTCACCACGTCGGCAGTGCGCGGCAGGGCAACGGCGACCCGGTCGCCAGGGCCCACACCGGAGGCCATCAGTCCGGCGGCGAGGGCCCGGACCCGGGCATCGAGCCGGGCGAAACTCATGGCCCCGGTGGCGTCCACGAGTGCCGGCGCGTTCGGAGTCCGTGCCATCGTGGCGCGGAGGGCATCCACGACGGTTTCCGGGCCGAAGTCGCCGGACCCGGGTGCCCCTGCACTCAGGCTGTGTGCCAGGGCGAGCTGGTGCTGCTCGGGGGACTGGATCCGCAGCCGGTCCAGCGTGATCCCGGGATCTGCGGCGAACTGCTCGATCACTGCTACGTACCCTGCCACGAGCTGCTCGACGGTGGACCGGGCGAACAACGCGGGGTTGTAGGCGAGTGAGCCGCGGATGCCGGTGGCCGCGGGCCCGTCCTCATCGGTGGCAGCTTCCACCAGGTCCAGCAGCAGGTCGAATTTAGCCCCGCCCGGTTCCTGGCTCAGGTCCGCGGTGGCATCGAGCCCGTTCATGTTCAGCCCGGCAGCCGCAGTGTTCTGCAGCGTGAGCATCACCTGGAACAGGGGGTGGCGGTGCTGGGACCGGGCCGGGTTGAGCTCCTCGACCACACGCTCAAAGGGCGCGTCCTGGTTGGCGTAGGCGTGCAGGTTTGTGTACCTGACACTTTCCACGAGCTCCGCCGCGGTGGGATTTCCGGAGGTGTTGGTCCGCAGCACCAGGGTGTTGACGAAGAAGCCCACCAGCTCGTTGAGCTGGGTGTCCGTGCGGCCGGCCACGGGGGTGCCGAGCGGGATGTCCTCTCCCGCGCCGGACTTGGTGAGCAGGGCCGCGAGCGCGGCCTGCAGCACCATAAAGAGGCTGGCGTTGTGTTCGCGTGCCAGCGCGTTTAGCCGGGCGCTGGTTTCCGGACGGATGGTCAGGGGAACTGACGACGCCGGTCCGGCGGCGCTGTGCGCGCCCCGGATGAAGTCGAACGGCAGCCGGAGTTCCTCCGGAGCGCCGCGCAGTTCGCGGGTCCAGAACTCCAGCTGGCGGGAGATGGCACTCGTCGGGTCAGCTTCGCTGCCCAGTTCGCCGCGCTGCCACAGCGTGTAGTCGGCGTATTGCACCGGCAGCGGCGCCAGTGCGGTGTCCGCGCCCGAGGCGAGGGCGTTGTAGGCGAGCGAGAGATCCTGCGCGAGCGGTGCCAGGGACCAGCCGTCTGCGGCAATGTGATGCAGTGTGATGGCCAATACGTGGTGCTCCGGCGCCAGCTGGAACAGCACGGCGCGCAGCGGCAGTTCGCGTGTGACGTCGAAGCCGCGGCGGGTTTCCGCTGCGAGGGCGCCCGGCAGTCCTTCGGCGCTGCACTGGACAGCCAGCAGTTCCACCGGCCGCTCGCCGTCGGGCAGGATCTGCTGGGCGGGTTCACCGTCGATCAGCGGAAAAACCGTCCGCAGTGTTTCGTGGCGTCCGGCCAGCCTGTTGATCGCAGCATAAAGCGCCGGGACGTCCAGGGTGCCTTTGAGGTCCAGCACCACAGGGATGTTGTAGGCGCCGGACTCCGGATCGAAGCGGTTCAGGAACCACAGCCTGCGCTGGGCGAAGGACAGCGGCACAACGGCCGGGCGGTCGGCGGGCTTGAGCGGGTGGGCGTTGTTGGCTCCCAACTCAAGGGTGCCGGCGAGGGCAGCCACGGTGGCCTGTTCAAAAACCGTGCGCAGCGCCGGTGCGACCCCGGTCCGGTCCCGCAGCAGTGCCACGAGCCGGGTAGCCAGCAGCGAGTGGCCGCCGAGTTCAAAAAAGTCGTCGTCCACGCCGACGGCGTCGAGGCCCAGGACCTCCTTAAAGGCATCGGCTACGATCCGTTCCCGCTCATTGCGTGGCGTCGAGACGGCGGTTTCCTGCTGCGGAGCAGGAAGGGCCCGGGAGTCCAGTTTGCCGTTGGCGGTCAGCGGGATGTCGGGGATCTGCTGCACGGCGGTGGGCACCATATAATCCGGCAGCTGCCGGCGGACTGCGTGCCGGAGTCCGGCCGTGTCCAGTGTGGTTCCGTCCGGTCCGGCCGCGGTGACATAGCCGAGCAGCTGGTCGTAGCCGGCGCGGTTCTTCGTGACGGCGACGGCGGCGTGTTCCACCCCGTCGAGGCCGCGGAGCGCTTCCTCGATTTCGGCGAGCTCGATCCGGAAACCGCGGATCTTGACCTGGGCGTCCATCCGGCCGCGGAATTCCAGGGTGCCGTCCGGCAGGCGCCGGACGACGTCGCCGGTCCGGTACATCCGGGAGCCGTCCGGAACGAACGGGTCGGCGACGAAGCGTTCGGCGCTGAGCCCGGGCTGGTCAAGGTAGCCGCGGGCCAGGTTGATGCCGGCGACGTAGAGCTCACCGATGGCGTTGACGGGAACCGGGTTCAGGCCGGAGTCCAGGATGTAGTGCCGGCTGTTGGCTACGGAGTCACCGAGGGTCGGTTCCGTGCCGGGGGACATCACGGCGGTGAGGGAATCGACAGTCGTCTCCGTGGGGCCGTAGAAGTTGTAGGCCACGAGCCCTTCCTTCTCGGCGAGGGCGCTCCACAGCGGCGGGTCGACGGCTTCGCCGCCCAGGGCCACCACGGATGGGTGGGCGGCCTGATCGAACAAGCCCCCGGCCAGCAGCACCTTGGCGAAGGACGGGGTGGTTTCGATCGAGTCGATGCCGGTGCCGGCCAGGTAGCTGCTGAGGGCTTCCGGGTCCCGGCGGGTCTGGTTGTCCACCAGATGCAGTTCATGTCCGGCGATGAGCCAGAGGATGGGGTCCCAGGAGGCGTCAAAGGACAACCCTGCGGTGTGCGCGACCCGCAACTTCCGCCCCAGCCGCTCTTCTGCGGGGGCGAAGATGCTCTCCCGGTGCGAGGTGTAAAGGTTCAGCAGGGCCAGATGCTCGACGCCGACGCCTTTGGGCCGGCCGGTGGAACCGGAGGTAAAGATGACGTACGCGAGATCCTGCTGGCCGGCCGGGCACGGAAGCGGTGACGCGTCCTTGCCGTCCAGGCAGGACACCATCAGGGCGGCATCGAGCACAGTGACGGGTACATCCGTGGCGAGGTCGGCATGCTCGGACGCGTCGCCGGTGAAGGCTCCGGACGTCAGCAGCCGGACCGGCGCGGCATCTTCGAGCATGCCCTCGACCCGGCCCGCCGGGTAGTCCGGGTCCAGGGGCAGGTATGCGGCGCCGGATTTCAGGATCGCCAGGATTGCGACGGGCAGCAGGACGCTGCGGCCCAGCCGGACGGCAACGGTCTGCCCGGGGCCCGCCCCGTGGCTGCTGAGGAACCTGGCCAGCTGGTTCGACCGCGATTCGAGCTCGCCGAAAGTCAGTTCGCCGTCGGGCGCCACGACGGCGGTCCGGGGGCCGGACTCGCGGGCGTTGAGCCGGAACTCCTCCACTATGGTGTGCCCGGGAAGGTCCGCGTCCCCGGCCTCCCCGGCCGCCAGCAGCGAAAGTTCTTCGGCGGCGGTCGTCACCGACAGTGAGGCCAGAAGCGACTCGGGCTCGGTAGCTACGGCGTCGAGGAGCCGGACGAAGCGCTCCAGATGCTCCTGCAGTTCCGATGTGCTGTAGAGCGCCGCGTTGGCTTCGAACTGGACGGTGGGCGCCGCTTTGCCGCGGGAACCGCCCTCGGGCGCCGAACCGCCGGCCAGGCCGTGGATGATGATGGAGAGGTCATCGATGGGGCCGGTGGAGAGAATGTTCATGGTGCCGCGGGCCGGGCCAAAACTGATGTTTTCCAGGACGGGCAGGATATTCACCGAGGGGCCGCGGTAGCCGCTCTGGGCATTCAGGTCCTCGAAGCGGGCGCGCTGGTGGATGAGGGCGCCGCGCAGGGTGGCGCCCATGGCGCTGACGGTATCCCGCACTGTCGCGCCGGGTTCGACGCCGATCCGGATCGGCAGGATGTTGGAGAGCATGGACGGCGTGGATTTCGCCAGTTGGCCGCGGCGCGCGGTCACCGGCAGTGCCACGGAGACCTCGCGTTCGCCGGTGATCCGGTGCAGGTAAAGGGCTGCCGTGGTGAGGATCTGGGCAGGTGCGGATCCGGTGGCTGAGGCCAGCGCGGCGACGGCCGTGGGCGGCAGCGTCCTGGTGGCGCGGACCAGCGAACTGGCCGTACCCGTCGGCCGGCCGGCGAGTCCTGTTGCGGCCGAAGCGCCCTGCAGCTGGTCTTTCCAAAAGCTGCGGTCAGCGTCGGCGGTCGCTGATTCTGCGTAGTCGCTCTCGGCGGCCAGCAGCTCGGGCAAGGCGCCGAAGGCCCGCGGCCGGTCACGCCCGGCGCCATTGCCGTCGGAGCCCCCCAGCAGGCCCTGATAAAGCTCTGCCACGCGCTTGAGCACCAGCACGGCCGAGTAGCCGTCCAGCATCAGGTGGTGCACGCGCTGGTAGAAGAAGTGCCGCTGGTCGGAAATCCTGATCAGTTCGGTGTGCAGCAGCTCATCGGTGATGACATCGCGGGGGAAGCCCAGGTCCGAGTCCATCAGCATCCGGGCTTGGGCCTCGGGGTCGTTGGCGCCGCTAAGATCCGTGACGTCCAGTCCGGCCGGGTTGGACCGCGGCAGCTGGAACGGACCTGCATGGTCCTCGCCGAAGGCCACATTGAGGGCATCGGTTTCCGCCACGGCCCGGGCCAGGGCCTCGGCCAGCACCGGCACCTCAAGCGTTCCCTCAATCTCGACGAACTGCCCGATCTGGTACATCGGATTCTCCGGCGCCAGCCGCTGCGCGTACCAGATGCCCCGCTGCGCGGGACTCAGATCCAGCCGGCCGCCGGAGGTGTTGGGCTGGGCGTTCAGAGGATTCGGGGACATGTTCCTTCTCGGTATCTTTCGAGGTGGGCGCGTTCAGGGCACAGCGAAGCGGCCCGCGCCGCGGGCTCAGACGGGATGACCCCGCCAGGGCGGCCGGACGGCCGGACTGACGGGGTCAGGGGAGGTTTACTGGAACTGGCCGAACTGGAAAGGTCCGATCACACCGGTGTCCACCAGGGGGCCGTCCACCAGGGGGCCGTTGATAAGCCCGCCTTCAAACAACGGACCGAAGGTGAAGTGGTTGTTCGATGCCGGGCTGCTGCTCACGGCCGTGGTGTCAGGGGCGGTGGCGGCCTGGGCCGGCATTGACGTGACGGCGAAGGCGGAGAATGCCAGTGCTGATCCTGCGGCGATCCGGGTAGCGGTCTTGAGGGTCTTATTCACGTTCATCTCCAGTTAGGTAGCCGTACGGTTTCAACGCACCAAAAAGGTGCCATAGGGCTATTCGGACCCGTCGGGAACGCGGATGGGTCGGCACCGGCCGGGGGCCGTGCTTAGCCCGAGTGGCGGGCGCCCAGACGCTGCACGGCCAGCGCAAGCCACAGCTGCACACGGTCCGAGGTCTGAGCCGGGTCGTAGCCGGTGAGTTCGGTGATCTGGGCAAGCCGGTAGCGGACCGTGTTCCGGTGCAGCGTGAGCTCCTCGGCCACGGCCGCCACCGAGCCGTTGTTGTTCAGGTAGCTCTCGAGCGTGGGCAACAGCTCGGCGCCGTGGGCGGCATCAAAGCTCCGGAGCGGGTTGAGGGACTCGTTCGCCATGTCCGCCAGCGGCACATCCTCGCTGGCCAGCAGCAGCGAGGTTAGGCTCAGCCGCTCAGGTTCGTTCACGGGCAGGCCGTGGCTTGCCGCGTCACGGGCCTCGAAATAGCTCCAGCGCAGCCCGTTGGGTTTTGTGTAGGCTCCGCCGATCCCGATCGTCGCGTGGATTCCGGCTTCGGCCAGATGATCGCTGAGGCTGCGGGCCAGGGCCCCGGCGCCGGAACCGTCGTCGGGGACCACGGCCACCAGATCCTTGCCGACGACGGCGCTGATCGACCCTTCCAGCGGCTGCGGCAGGGAGGAGGTGACCAGTTGTTTGGGGTGGGCGGCCGATTCTGCCAGCAGCACAACGTTCCTGCGGGTGCTGTTGATGCCGATTCCGGCCAGCCGCCGGGTGGCCTCATTGGCCTCCAGGGTCCCGTGGATTACATCCTCGAGGACCTGGCCCGCCAGCGCGCGCTGGGACTGCCGCTGTTTGACCATGTTGTTGAGCTCGACGCTGATCAGGTTCTGGGCATAGCCCACAATCCCGGAGTCCTCAAACGGCTGCCGCACCCACAGGGTGCAGGCGTCGCGGCGGCCGGTGGGAATCGAGAAGGATGCCCAGCCTTCGGCGCTGGGCGCCGCGTGACCGGGCTCGCTGCTGTAAAGCTGCGCGGTGAACTGGGTCAGCACGATCTCTGTCCGCAGCATGGATCCGAGGTGCTTGAGCAGTTCGGCGAGGCCGCCGCCGGTAAGCAGGGCGCGGGCCAGGATCTGGTGCCCGGCAATGAGCCGTTCCAGCTTGGTGAAATGGTCGGCGGACTGGGCATCGGCGACCAGCTTGCCGATCGCAATAAACGGCGTCTCATACGGGACCGCCACCACCGGCAGGCCCCACCGGTTGGCTTCGGCGATCAGTGCCTGCGGCACGGCCTCGTGCGTCAGGCCGATCCCAAAGCCGATGCCTACCGCCCCGGCGCGCTGGACCTGACGGACGAAGCGGCGCTGTTCCGGGGCGCTTTTGAGGCGCATGCCGGTGGTGAGGACCAGCTCGCCGCCGTTGAGGAACCGCTGCGGATCTTCCTGTTCGGTAACGGCCACCCAGGCAATGTCCTGGTGCCAGGTGGTCTCGGCGAGGCCGGCCTTGGCGAGTTTGAGGGACGGAACCCCCAACAGAGCAGCGAGTGAAATGGCCATAACTTCAGGATAACCGGGGGCTGGGCAAGCGCACTAAAATCACGCTGGAATGGTGTGCAGGTGACTATTCCCTGGTGTGCACCGCTGGCATAGGCTCGGAGCAGTCTCATTGGGTCCTTTCAGCGTGAAAGAGGTTGTACACCGTGGTTCAAACCTTGCAGAACTTCATCAACGGCGAGTTTGTTACCCCGGCCGGAACCGGGGTACTGGACATCGTCAACCCCACGAACGGGGACGTCGTTGCCATCTCCCCGATTTCGGTCCAGGCCGACGTCGACGCCGCGATGACCGCCGCGAATGATGCCTTCAAGACCTGGAAGCATGTGACGCCGGGCCAGCGCCAGCTGATGCTGCTTAAGCTCGCTGATGCCGTCGAGGCCAACAGCGACGAACTCGTCGAAGCACAGCACCGGAACACCGGACAGGTCCGGTCCCTGATCGCCGCCGAGGAAGTTGCCGCCGGGGCGGACCAGTTGCGGTTCTTCGCCGGTGCCGCCCGCATTATGGAGGGCAAGTCCGCCGGAGAATACTTCGAGGGCCACACGTCCTACGTGCGGCGCGAACCTATCGGCGTAGTCGCGCAGGTTGCACCCTGGAACTACCCGTTCCTGATGGCGATCTGGAAAATCGGGCCGGCCCTGGCCGCGGGCAACACCGTGGTACTCAAGCCTTCGGACACCACGCCGGAATCCACCCTCGTGCTGGCCCGCCTCGCCGGCGGCATCTTCCCGGCGGGCGTGCTTAATGTTGTGCTGGGCACCGGCGAGACCGGCGCCCTGATGGTCGAGCACAAGGTCCCCGGCCTGGTCTCGATCACCGGCTCCGTCCGCGCCGGCATCGCGGTCGCGTCCGGTGCCGCGAAGGGCCTCAAGCGCGCCCACCTGGAACTTGGCGGCAAGGCCCCGGCCATCGTGTTCAAAGACGCCGACCTGAAGAAGAGCGCCGCGGCCATCGCCGAATTTGCGTTCTTCAACGCCGGCCAGGACTGCACCGCGATCACCCGCGTCCTGGTCCAGGAAGACGTCCACGACGACGTTGTTGCAGCCATGGTCGAACACACCAAGACCCTGCGCACAGGTTCTCAGAACGATGAAGAGAACTACTTCGGCCCGCTCAACAACGTCAACCATTTCAACGCCGTCACCGCAGTTGTGGACCACCTGCCGGCGAACTGCCGGATCGAGACCGGCGGCCACCGGGCGGGTGAGAAGGGATTCTTCTTCGAGCCCACGATCGTCACGGGCGCCAGACAGAGCGATGACATTGTGCAGAAGGAAACGTTCGGCCCGGTCATCACGGTGCAGAAGTTCAGCACCGAGGACGAGGCCGTGGAGCTGGCCAACGACGTCGACTACGCCCTCGCCTCCAGCGTTTGGACAACCGACCACGGCACGGCCATGCGCGTCAGCCGGGACCTTGATTTTGGCGCCGTCTGGATCAACACGCACATCATGCTCACCGCCGAGATGCCGCACGGCGGCTTCAAGCACTCCGGCTACGGCAAGGACCTCTCCATGTACGGCGTCGAAGACTACACCCGCATCAAGCACGTGATGAGCGCGCTCGACGCCTAACTCACCCGCCCGCCCGGCTTAGCCCCCACTTCACGCTTAGAAAGGCTTTCCCATGACCATCACCGCACATGACATCACGTACCGTCTGGAGCAAAAGCGCCGCGTCCAGGCCGACTTTCCGGGACCCAAGTCCCTCGCCCTGACCGAGCGCCGCAAGGCCGTCGTCGCTGCCGGCGTCGCCTCCAGCGTCCCGGTCTTCGTTGCCGATGCCGACGGCGGGATCATCCACGACGTCGACGGCAACTCCTTCATCGACCTCGGCTCCGGCATCGCCGTAACGAGCGTCGGCGCCTCTGACCCGGCCGTCGTCGGCGCGGTCAAGGAAGCCGTGGAGCACTTCACCCACACCTGCTTTATGGTCACCCCCTACGAAGGTTACGTCGCCGTCGCGGAGCAGCTGAACCGACTCACCCCGGGCGACCACGAGAAGCGCACCGTGCTGTTCAACTCAGGTGCCGAAGCCGTGGAAAACGCCGTCAAGGTGGCACGCCTGGCCACCGGCCGTGACGCGGTCGTCGCGTTCGACCACGCCTATCACGGCCGGACCAACCTGACGATGGCACTGACCGCCAAGGCCATGCCGTACAAGACCAACTTCGGCCCGTTCGCGCCCGAGGTCTACCGGATGCCTATGAGCTACCCCTTCCGCGAGGAAAACCCGGGGATCACCGGTGCCGAGGCCGCCAAGCGCGCCATCACGATGATCGAAAAGCAGATCGGCGGGGACCAGGTCGCCGCGATCATCATCGAACCGATCCAGGGCGAGGGCGGCTTTATCGTCCCGGCCGAGGGTTTCCTGCCGGCTCTTGCCGCCTGGGCCAAGGACAAGGGCATCGTCTTCATCGCCGACGAAGTCCAGTCCGGCTTCTGCCGCACGGGTGAATGGTTTGCCGTCAACCACGAAGGCGTTATCCCGGACATCATCACCATGGCCAAGGGCATTGCCGGCGGCATGCCGCTCTCCGCGATCACCGGCCGGGCGGAGCTGCTGGACGCCGTCCACCCCGGCGGCCTCGGCGGCACCTACGGCGGCAACCCGGTGGCCTGCGCTGCGGCGCTGGCGTCGATCGGCTCGATGGAACAGTACGGCCTGAACGCCCGGGCCAAGCACATCGAGGGGATCGCGCTCGGCAAACTGCGCGAACTCGCCGCTGAACAGCCAGTGATCGGTGAGGTCCGCGGACGCGGTGCGATGCTGGCGATAGAACTTGTCCAGGCCGGCTCCAAGGAGCCGAACCCGGAGCTGACCAAGGCCGTCGCCGCAGCCTGCCTGAAGGAGGGCGTCATCATCCTGACCTGTGGCACGTACGGGAACGTTATCCGCCTGCTGCCGCCGCTGGTCATCAGCGACGAGCTCCTGCTGGACGGACTCCAGGTGCTGGCCGCCGCCGTCAAGGCGAACGCTTAACGGATCCGGCCCGCCGGACAACAACCCCGGCCGGACAACAGCAGGGCCCCGGACCACGGTCCGGGGCCCTGCTGGGTTAATCCGGGCCGCGCCCGGCGTCGGATCGGAGCGTTGCCGGGCGCGGCGCCAAATCCCGCTGACCATCCCGGCCAATTCGGGTCCTGCTGGGCTAGAGTCGTTCCTACCACTGCAGGAACGCAGACCGGCCGACGTCGCCCGGGACCCCCGGAGCAAGGCTGGCTTCTGCCACAGACCCATAAGGGGTTCATACATGCGATACGTAGTCGGCTACACTCCCAGCGAACGCGGCGCTGACGCCGTGGCCCTGGCCTCCGCCATGGCCCGCGCCCAGGGCGCGCACCTTGACCTGGTCTACGTGGTGGACCGGCGAACGCCCTATGTCGCGATGAACCCTGAGGGCAGCCGTATCAGCGCAGCCGAGCAGGAAGTACTCCGGGCCGAACGGGAGGGCCTGTCCCTTGTACCCAAGGACATCGAGGCCCGGTTCCATGTCCGCCAAGCCGATTCGCACGCCGCAGGCCTCATCGACGCGGCCCTGGAATACAGGGCCGGCCTGATCGTTGTTGGTGCCGCCAGCGCCGGGCTGTTTAAGCGTTACACCATCGGCAGTGCTGCCAACGCCCTGCTCCATGCCTCTCCGGTTCCGGTGGCGCTGGCCCCGCGCGGTTACCGCCGGACCGAAGCGATCACGCGGCTGACCCTCGCGGTGGGCCAGCGCAGCGGGGCGGATGCGGCGATCGAGGTGTCGATCGAATCCGCTGAACGCCGCGGCGTCCCGCTGCGGCTGGTTTCCCTCGTGGAACTCGACGCCGAAGGGATCGGCGGCGAAAACATCAATGCGGCGCACGTGCATGCCAATACCGTTCTCACCGCGGCCGCCGGCCGGCTGCCGGCGGGGCACCAGGTAAGCGTTGAAGTTGCCCACGGGCGCTCCATTGAGGAGGCGATCGACGACCTCGAATGGGACGAGGGCGAGATCCTGATCGTGGGCTCCTCCCGCTTGGCGGAGAAGAATAAACTGTTCATTGGCAGCACGGCACACAAAGTACTGTTGGCCCTGCCGGTTCCCATGGTGGTGGTCCCGCGCGACTACGTACGGGTCAACACCAGCCCTACGGACTAACACCTGGCCCGGCCCGCCGCAGCCAGAGCCGTCGCGGGCCGGGGCCGGCCGCTAGCTGTGCCGTTTGCCCAGAACCGCCCAGTAGGCCGGGATCGTGACGCCGGAACCGCCGTCCTGCATGGGTGCTGTCTCCAGGGTTGTCGCGCCGTCCGCAAACACCGTCCAGTGCCCGGCAGGGAACGCCCGGCCCCGTTGCTGTGCACCAAAATGGCCCGGTTTAGGAAGGGTCGCGATGGCCTGCCTCAGGGGCGCGGGGATGGCACGTCCGGTGGCACCCAGCCCGCGCAGATAGTCGAGGGCCCCGCCGGGGACGTTCGACTCGACCAGGTAGATCCGGCCGTGGGTTCCCAGCAGCGGTTCGATGGCCCGCGCCAACGCAGCCTGGCGGCGTGGGCTCAGGACATGGAACACACCGCGCACAAAGACGTTTGCTTCGCCCAGATTGACTGCAAGGCCAGTGACGGCTTCCGGGTCCGTAGCGTCCAGGACAACGAATCTGAGGTGCGGCACCCCAGCGCTGGCCGAGGTGGCGGCGGCCACGGCTCCGGGCGAAACGTCGGCTCCGACGACTGCGGGAAACAGCTCGGCGAGCCGCCGGGACGGGGCCCCGGTGCCACAGCCGAGGTCGACGATTGGGAGCCCGGTATCCAGCAGACCGGCCAGACGAGCAAGGTGCTGGCCCATTTCTCCCTCCGCGTTGGCTTCCCAGATGACGGCCTCACGCAGCGAACCTGCCGCAACACCGCGCCAAAATTCGTCCCAGAGGCTATTAGGGTGCCGGGGGAACCTGAGGGACAGGGCGGCCACCCGGACCACAAGCCGAAGGGTGTCGGTGGATTTGGCCAGTGCATCCGGCAGCAGGACCATTACGTTGGTGCGTCCGCTCGGCGACGTCCCTGGCCCTCCCGGCTGCCGGCCGGGGACGCGAAGCAGTGCAGATCACCGGCGGCAAGAAGTGCCGTCATATCAGCCACCGCAAGAGGCCGGCTGAAGAAATAGCCCTGCCCGAATTCGCACTTCATTTCCTTGAGCTTCTCTGCCTGTTCCCGGTGCTCGATTCCCTCGGCTACGGCGCCAAGGCCCGCCGAGTGGATCAACTGCAGGATTGCAGCGACGAATTCTTCCTGTTGGCTGTCCTGCACCAGGCCATCGATGAGTGACTTGTCGATTTTCGCGTGCAGGGCCGGCAGGGTCCGCAGGTAGCTGATGGACGAATAGCCAGTGCCGAAGTCGTCAATCTCCAGGGGAATGCCGAGCCCGGTGAGCGCTTCCATGGTTCGGGAGACTTCCGGTCCGCCGCTCATGATCGCCGTTTCGGTTATTTCGATCGCGAGATGTTCCGGCACCACCCCGTACTTCGCGAGCAGGCCTTGGACGTACCCGGCCAGGTCGCTGTGGTGGAGTTCCACAGCTGACAGGTTGACATGGATGCGGAAATCTTCGGGAAGGCCCGGTGCGGTCCGCCAGCGGCCGGCCTGTGCGATGGCCTGGTCCAATACCCAGCGGCCTATTTCCACGGTCAGGCCGCTTTCTTCCGCCGAGGCGAGGAACGAAGCGGGCGCCAGCAGCCCCCGGCTCGGATGCCGCCAGCGGATCAGGGCCTCGGCTCCGGCGACACCGCCCGTGCGCAGGTCGACGATTGGCTGGTAGTGCAGCTCAAACTCGCCGGCGGCGATCGCGGTCCGTACTTCCGTGACGAGATGGACCCGCGCCTTCGCGGTCTCGTGCATGGCCGGGGAAAAAACCTGCAACTTGTTGCGGCCCAGTTTTTTCGCCTCGTGCAAGGCAATGTTGGCGTCCCGGATGAGTTCGTCGGCTCGGAGCCCGGACTCGCCGAACCTTACGCCTGTTCCTGTCGTGACGTTTACGGTGATTCCGCCCGCCGGGATGGCTGCCTCGGTGGCCGTCACGAGGCGGGCGGCGAGCTGCAGCACGGACTCGGGGTCGCAGTCCCTGACCAGCACGGCGAATTCGTCTCCGCTGAGCCGGGCCACAAGATGCTGCCCGTCGGCGGCGGACCTCAGGCGCCGGGCGATTTCCACCAGGACGCTGTCCCCCGCAGCATTTCCCAGGCTGTCGTTGACCAATCTGAAGGCATCCAGGTCCACCAGGATCAGCGCGGGCGGGCGGCAGGATTCCCCGGCCGCAAGGGCGGAGCGGGAGATTGTCTCCCGCAGCAGCGACCGGCTCGCCAAGCCTGTCAGTTCATCGGTGTTGATGACCCGGCGCAGGTCCGCCTTGGCGTCTTCCAGCAGCGCCGTGCGTTCGGCGACCCGGACTTCCAGGCTGTCATACATGCTTTGGAGCTCTTCGGCGAGCAAATTGATGCCGGTAGTGACGGCATCAATGCCGTCCCGGGCAGGGGAAGTCTCCAGCCGGTTCGACAGATCCCCGGAGGAGAGGACGACGATGCCTGCTACCAGTTGTTCGAGCCGCCAGTCGTCGTTACTCGCGAGCATCGGCCCGCGTCATCAACCAGTTGACAGCCTCATCCTGGCTGGTGAAGAACTTCGTCGGAACCGGTGCCGCGTGGACGCCGAGGAAAAAATTGGCAAGGACACGGTCAACGGGGGAGGAACCAAGCAGGGCGATGGCCGACGCGTCGCAGGGTCGCGAAAACACGGCCCTCGCCGGCCTGCTCACAGAATTTGTGGTGGCCATATCGATCAGGAGCGGACGCGGCAGCCCCCGGCACAGTTCGTTAACACGGTCCATGGCCAACTGGGCGCCGGCGCCGTCGATGCTGACCCCCCGCCGCCAGACGAGCCGCAGAATGCCGCCGTGGTCGAACTCAAGGGATTCGATCAACGACCCGCCTGGGGTTTCAAAATCCCGGTCAGGCACGGGCATACCTCAGCTTCCAACTTAATGCGTCCAATGCCATGACAATAACGCACCGGAACACCCATCGCGAGCATCGGCCCGGCCCCCGCCGGCCCGTGGCGGGTCCCCAGGTTCCGGGATCAGGCAGCCGCGCGCGCCCGTTTGCGCAGTACGGAGTTCTTCCGTGCGGTCAGCAGCATGTCCACCGTCAGTACCAGCAGCGCCAGCCACACCACGCCGAAACCGATCCAGCGGTCTGTGGTCATGGGTTCGTGGAACACGGCGAGTGCCACGATGAACTGCAGCACGGGGGCGAAGTACTGCAGCAGGCCGATGGTCGTCATCGGCAGGCGCCTGGCGGAGGCTCCGAAGAACAGCAACGGCACGGCGGTAATGATGCCCGAGGCGGCGAGGAGCCAGAAGTGCCCGGACCCGTTGGTTGTCAGCGTCGCAGCGCCGGTCAGCGCCAGGACGATCAAGGCGGCCGCGGCCACCGGCGCCAGCACAATCGTCTCGATCGAGAGGCTGGTAATCGCATCAACGCGTGGACCGACGCGCTTTTTGACGAAACCATACAGGCCAAAGCTCAGCGCAAGAGTCAACGCGATCCACGGCAGTTTGCCGTAGGAGACCGTGAGGACGCCCACGGCGATGAAACCGATTCCGACGGCGGACCACTGCAGCGGCCGCAGCTTCTCTTTGAGCACCACCACACCCAACAGCACCGAGACGAGCGGGTTGATGAAGTACCCCAATGAGGCTTCAACGGCCTGTCCGGTGGTTACGCCGTAGACATAGGTCAGCCAATTGACGGCGATCAGCACAGCGGCCATGACGAGCGGGAAGATGATGGTGCGGTTCCGGAAGGCGGCCGCCAGGACCCGCCAGGAACGGGTGACAGTGATCAGCAGGACGCAGAAAATAAGCGACCAGAGCACCCGGTTCGCCACGATCTCCACCGCACCGGCGGGCTGCAGCAGGAAGAAGTAGAGCGGCATCAGCCCCCACAGGCCGTACGCGCCGATCCCAAAGACAATTCCCGCCGTGGTGTCCGTGTCTACTGCCTTGAGAGCTGCCGGGGCATGCTGCGGGGCACCCCCGCCGGGGGCAGCAGCGCCCCTGGTCGTCAGAGACGTGGGGGCGGGGGATCCATCGGGGGTAGGCACAAGATCAATAACACCACCTCCAGGGCCGGTATTCCTGCTTTCGGCTCCGATGCCTGCAGCGCCGGGCCCGGGATTCCTGGGACGTTGGTCACCGGGGCACCCGGAGGCGGCCGAGGACATTTAGAATGGAAGACTGTGCGCTGCATGAGCTGGCGCCGTCGCTAAGACTCAGAAGGGCTTCCGGTGTCCAACTCGGCCGAAACCACGTCCAAACGTCCGCTCCGCGTTGCGATTGTCGGCGCCGGCCCGGCCGGCGTCTATGCTGCTGACATTCTCACCAAGTCCAACGAGGTCAAGGACGGCGACTTCGAGGTCAGCATCGATCTTTTCGAAGCCTACCCGGCCCCCTATGGCCTGATCCGCTACGGCGTCGCCCCGGACCATCCCCGGATCAAGGGGATCGTCAACGCCCTGCACAAGGTCCTGGACCGCGGCGACATCCGTTTCCTCGGGAACGTCAGCTATGGCCGCGACCTGACCCTGCACGACTTCAGGGCCTTCTACGACGCGGTGATTTTCTCCACCGGAGCCGTCAAGGACGCGGAACTGGATATCCCCGGTGTGGGCCTTGCGGGATCCTTCGGCGGGGCGGACTTCGTTTCCTGGTACGACGGCCACCCGGATGTACCGCGCGACTGGCCGCTGGAGGCCAAGGAGATCGCCGTGATCGGCAACGGCAATGTGGCCCTCGACGTCGCCCGGATGCTGGTCAAACACTCCGACGAGCTGCTTGTGACGGAAATCCCGGACAACGTCTACCAGGCGCTCAAGAACTCCCCGGTCACGGATGTGCACGTCTTTGGCCGCCGCGGACCGGCCCAGGTGAAGTTCACGCCGCTGGAACTGCGCGAGCTCTCGCACGCCCGGGACGTCGATATTGTCCTTTACCCGGAGGACTTCGAGTTCGACGACGCCTCGGACGAGGCGATCCGCGGCAACAACCAGATCCGCACCATGGTGAACACCCTCACGAACTGGCTCGTCGAGGAACACACCGCAGCGCAGGAGCCATCTTCCCGCCGCCTGCACCTGCATTTCCTGCACAGCCCGGTGGAGGTCCATGATGACGCAGCACGGCCCGGCGAGGTTACCGGCATCACGTTCGAACGGATGGAGCTGGACGGCACCGGAAACGTCAAGGGCACGGGGGAGTTCCTGGACTACCCGGTCCAGGCCGTCTACCGCGCGATCGGGTACCACGGCTCGCCGTTGGACGAACTGGAGTTCGACGCCCGCCGCGGCGTCATCCCCAACGAGGGCGGCCGTGTGCTGGACTCCGACGGCAATCCGGTGCCGGGCATCTACGCGACGGGCTGGATCAAGCGAGGCCCCGTGGGCCTGATCGGCCACACCAAGGGCGACGCCCTGGAGACCATCGGCTGCCTGCTCGAGGACCGGCTGGGCTTGCCGCCGGCGCAAAACCCGGACCCGCAGGCGATCATCGAGCTCCTTGAAGCCCGCGGGGTCGAATACACCACCTGGGAAGGCTGGAACAAGCTCGACGCCCACGAATTGGCCCTTGGCGCGCAGTGGTCGGCGTCCGGCGAGGCCAACGGAATCGTCCGGGAGCGCGTTAAGGTGGTTCCGCGCGAGGACATGGTGCAGATCTCCCGCGACTAATCCTGCTCCACGCGGCGCAGCTCACCCCGCGACGCGCAAGAACGCTGGGGCACCGGGTGTTGCGGCGTCGAAGGCGCTTTGGCGCCCCGCCGGAGGTGGCGCCTGGTCCACGCAGTTGGCACAGGCCACGCTCCGACAGTGCCCGGGACCGGCGAGCTATGGCGGGCACTGACAACGCGCACTACACTGAGCTGGACGTGGCTGCCTTCGGCGTGGTCGCGCCTCTCCAGTGGGAGTTCAATGACGAAAGTGATCCATCCGGCGGCTCCGTTCCCGCCAGCGGGTAGGTTGCCCGCTGCGTTGCGCCAGCAGTATGCAAGCGCCGGCCATGAGCAACTGGACTCCCGGGGACGTGTGCTGCCGGCGGACCTGCAGCTCCCGGGTCTCAGCAGCCTGATCCAGGAATCTTGGCGCCGCTCAGCGGAGCTGCAGGCGAACCCGGACAACCCCGAGGCCCCCTTGGCCATGGACCTAGAGGAACTCGAAGAGTACCGCCGCCAGCATCCGCTCGCCGCCATTATGCCCGTGATCCACAAACTCCTGGTTCTGCCCAGCCACGAGAGTGGAATGCTTGTCGCCGTGGGGGACGAAGTGGGTCGTCTGCTCTGGGTCGAAGGCGATGCCGAGATGCGGCGCCGGGCCGAAGGCATGATGTTCGTACCCGGGGCCGACTGGTCCGAGGCGACGGTGGGAACCAGCGCCCCCGGCACTGCCCTGGCCCTGGGCCGCGGCATCCAGATCGCGGGCGCCGAACACTACAAACGCTCCGTGCACCCGTGGAGCTGCACGGCAGTTCCCTTCCATGATCCGGATTCCGGGGCCCTGCTGGGTGTCGTCGACATTACCGGGACGGAATCTGCCGTCGCCCCGCACACACTGTCGCTGGTCGAAGCGACGGTCGCCGCTGCCCAGGCGCACCTGCGGGTGGAACGGCTGCAGCTGGCCGCTGCGCGCCAGTCCTCGCCGGCACGACGGCGGGGCGCCGCTTCCGCCGCTTCGGGCGGGGGGCCGGCCGTGGCTTCCGGCAGCCTCTACCGCAACAGCCTCCAGCTGCTCGGCAGGGACCAGGCGCTGCTTAGTATCGACGGCCGCACTGTGGCGCTGTCGGCCCGGCATAGTGAAATCCTGGCGCTGCTCAGCACCCACCCGGACGGCCTGAACGCCGAGGAGCTCTGCGCACTGCTGTACCCCGGAAACGCCTCCACCATGACTCTGCGGGCCGAGATGGTCCGCCTGCGAAAGGTCCTCCAGCAGCTCAATCCGGACGCCGTTCCCGAGTCGCGCCCCTACCGGCTGCCGCTGGATCTGGTGCCGGACTCAGTCCAGGTCCTCAATTGCCTGCAGCGCGGCGCCCACCGGATCGCCTTGGAGATCTACCGCGGCGCCGTCCTGCCGCGCTCCGAGGCCCCCGGCATCGCCGAGCTGCGGAACCGGGTCGGTTCACTGCTCCGCGAAGCGGTCCTCACGGATGGCAGCGCCGAGTCGCTGCTGCGCTACGCCGAGCTTCCCGAGGCCAGGGACGACGTCGAGGTCCGGATCGCGGCGTTGAAGCTGCTGCCGCCGCGCTCGCCCAAACGGGCCGCGATCGTCGCTGACCTGGAACGGCTCGAGGCGGAACTTACCGCCTGAAGTGCGCTTTCGGAGCAGCGTGACCCGGGTCACGCCCACTGCAACCTGACTGCAACCTCCTGGCTCCTAGGCTGAGTGCAACGGTGGCGCCGGCAACTGGCCGCCATCAATCTTGCACAGCAAAGGAGCTAGCAATGACTGTTTACGCACAGCCCGGTACCGAGGGCTCGAAGGTTACTTTCAAGGACCGCTACGAGAACTGGATCGGCGGCGAGTGGGTTGCCCCGGTCAAAGGCCAGTACTTCGAGAACATCACCCCCGTCACCGGGAAGGCGTTCTGTGAGGTTGCCCGCGGCACCGCTGAGGACATCGAGCTTGCCTTGGACGCCGCACACAAGATTGCCCCGTCCTGGGGCAAAACCTCCGTGGCCGAGCGGGCCGCCATCCTGAACAAGATCGCCGACCGCATCGATGAGAACCTCGAGATGCTCGCCGTCGCCGAATCCTGGGACAATGGCAAACCGATCCGCGAAACCCTCAACGCGGACATCCCGCTCGCCGCCGACCACTTCCGCTACTTCGCCTCCGCCGTCCGGGCCCAGGAAGGCCGGCTGTCCCAGCTCGACGAGGACACCACCGCGTACCACTTCCACGAGCCCCTCGGCGTCGTCGGCCAGATCATCCCCTGGAACTTCCCGATCCTGATGGCCGTCTGGAAACTCGCCCCGGCCCTCGCCGCAGGCAACGCAGTGGTCCTGAAGCCGGCCGAGCAGACACCGTCCTCGATCCTGGTCTTGATGGAACTCATCGGCGACCTGCTCCCGGCCGGCGTCCTGAACGTGGTCAACGGTTTTGGCGTCGAGGCCGGCAAGCCGCTGGCCTCCAGCCCGCGGATTCGCAAGATCGCCTTCACCGGCGAAACCTCCACCGGCCGGCTGATCAGCCAGTACGCCAGCCAGAACCTCATCCCGGTCACGCTGGAACTGGGCGGCAAGAGCCCCAACATCTTCTTCAACGACGTGGCCGACACCAACGACGCGTTCTACGACAAGGCCCAGGAAGGCTTTACGCTCTTTGCCTTCAACCAAGGCGAAGTCTGCACCTGCCCCTCCCGCGCCCTGGTCCAGGAGGACATCTACGATTCCTTTATGGCCGACGCCGTGGCCCGGGTCGAGAAGATCATCCAAGGCAACCCGCTGGACACCGAAACCCAGCTCGGCGCCCAGGCGTCCAACGACCAGCTGGAAAAGATCCTCTCCTACATCGACATCGGAAAGCAGGAGGGTGCCAAGATCCTCACCGGCGGTGCCCGGGCCGAAATGCCCGGCGACCTGGCCGGCGGCTACTACGTCCAGCCGACCATTTTCGAAGGTCACAACAAGATGCGGATCTTCCAGGAGGAAATCTTTGGCCCTGTGGTCTCCGTGACCCGCTTCAGCGACTACAACGACGCCATGGGCATCGCCAACGACACCCTCTACGGCCTCGGCGCCGGCGTCTGGTCCCGCAACGGCAACGTAGCCTACCGCGCCGGGCGTGAGATCCAGGCCGGCCGGGTGTGGGTAAACAACTACCACGCCTACCCGGCGGGTGCTGCGTTCGGCGGCTACAAGTCATCCGGCATCGGCCGCGAAAACCACTCGATGATGCTGGACCACTACCAGCAGACCAAGAACCTCCTGGTCAGCTACAACGAGAACAAGCTCGGCTTCTTCTAAGCCGCACCAAACCCGGTCGGGGCGGATCAGGATGGATCCGCCCCGACCGCACCAGTTGTGCACCTCAGCGGAAGGATGCCGGCCCACTGCACATGCCTTTGGTTACACACACGCTTTATGACGCAAGGATTTCGCTATGACGACGACAACGACGACGACGACAATGCAGGCCGCAGTAGTGACCGAATTCGGCAAGGACCTGCAGATCCAGACCCTGCCCGTCCCCGTGCCGGGCCGGGGTGAAGCGCTGGTAAAGCTCCTGACCACCGGAGTCTGCCACACGGACCTGCACGCCGCGGAAGGCGATTGGCCGGTGAAGCCGAGCCCGCCGTTTATCCCCGGACATGAAGGCGTCGGTGAAGTCGTTGCCCTCGGCGCCGGCGTGACGGACCTGGCCGTCGGCGACCTCGTCGGCAATGCCTGGCTTTGGTCCGCCTGCGGCGACTGCCAGTACTGCCGGACCGGTTGGGAGACCCTGTGTGAAGCGCAGCAGAACGCCGGCTACAGCGTGGATGGTTCATTTGGCGAGTACATGCTGGTGGACACCCGCTTCGCCGCCAGGATCCCGGCCGGCTCGGACCCCGTGGAGGTGGCTCCCGTGCTGTGCGCCGGCGTGACGGTGTACAAGGGCCTGAAGATGACCGAGGCCAGGCCGGGCCAGTGGGTCACGATCTCGGGCATCGGCGGACTCGGCCACATCGCCGTCCAATATGCGGTGGCGATGGGCCTGCGTGTCGCCGCGGTTGACATTGCCGACGACAAGCTCGCCCTCGCCAAGAAGCACGGGGCCGAACTGACCGTCAATGCCCTGCACGAGGATCCGGCCGAAGTTATCCAGCGCGAAACAGGAGGTTGCCATGGAGTCCTGGTCACAGCGGTGCACCCGTCGGCATTCGGCCAGGCGATCGGCATGGCCCGGCGCGGCGGGACGATTGTGTTCAACGGCCTGCCGCCGGGCGACTTCCCGGCGCCGATCTTTGAGATTGTGCTCAAGGGCCTGACCGTCCGCGGCTCCATTGTGGGTACCCGGCAGGACCTGGAGGAGGCGCTGGACTTCTACGCCCAGGGCAAGATCCGGCCCACGGTCTCCACCCGGGAACTCTCGGAAGTGAATGCCGTCCTCGACGAAATGAAGCACGCCAAGATCGACGGCCGTGTGGTCATCAAATACTGACGAAGGAAGAATGCTAATGTCCGGGACAAAACTCGACGCCGCAGTGACCCTTCCCGGGGAAGACTTCTCCCGGGTGGCGCTCACTCCGGCCGCGGTGGAGCTGCTGCGCAAGATGTGGCTCCAACACGGGCCGCTGATGTTCCATCAGTCCGGCGGCTGCTGTGACGGCTCCTCCCCGATGTGCTACCCCGCAGGGGAATTCATCACCGGTGACTCCGACGTGCAACTTGGCCTGTTCGACATCTCGGACGGCCTGCAGCCGCAGCCCATTGAGTTCTGGATGTCGAAGGAACAGTTCAACTACTGGAGCCACACGCACCTGACCGTGGACGTCGTTCCCGGCCGGGGGAGTGGTTTCTCGGTGGAAGCACCTGAGGGCAAACGGTTCCTGATCCGGTCAAAGCTGATGGACTGGCCGGTTTAGGCGGGCCTGGAACCGGGCGGATGATCCGCGAGCGGGCCGTGCAGCTACCCTGCGCGGCCCGCTTTCTGGTCTCACTATGCGGGATGAAAATGGCCGTCCAGTGGATGGACACTACTATGGACAGGTTGTTTCCACCCAGCTACCAAGAATGTGGACTTTGCCATGAATCTATTCCGGACCAAATCGATTGAGCAGTCCATGTCGGACGCCGAGGAACCCGGACGCAAGTTGAAGCGCTCGCTCAGCTCCTGGGACCTGATGATTATGGGTGTCGCCGTCGCTGTCGGCGCCGGTATCTTCTCGGTGGGCGCCAAGGCGGCCGCAAACTTCGCCGGCCCCGCCGTGACCCTGTCCTTCGCCATTGCCGCCGTCACGTGTGCCCTGGCCATCATGTGCTACGCCGAGTTCGCCACGGCTATTCCGGTCGCCGGCTCCGCCTACGTCTTCACCTACGCCACCATGGGCGAGTTGCTGGCGTGGATCATCGGCTGGAACCTCATCCTCGAACTGTTCACCGCCGGTGCGGTGATCGCCAAGTACTGGGGCATCTACCTCAGCAAAGTCTTCGCGCTTATGGGCGCTGACATCCCGCCGTCGATCTCCCTGGCGGGCGTGGACCTGTACTGGGGCGCCTTCCTGATCGTCGCCGTGTTTACGGTGCTGCTGGTGCTGGGAACGAAGCTGTCCGCCCGCGTCGGCAACGTCTTTACCCTGATCAAGATCGCAGTTGTGCTCTTTGTCATCGTGGTGGGCTTCAGCTACGTGAAGTTCGAGAACTACGCGCCCTTCGTTCCGGCGTCCGAGCCGACCGGGGGCACCGGCGCCGCCGACGTCATGAAGCAGTCCTTCTTCGGCTTCCTTACTGGGGCTGCCCCGGCGCAGTACGGCACGCTGGGCATCTTCGCCGGCGCCGCCCTGGTCTTCTTCGCCTTCATCGGCTTTGACGTTGTTGCCACCTCGGCCGAGGAGGTTAAGAACCCGCAGAAGACCCTGCCCCGCGGCATCTTCGGCGGCCTCGCCGTCGTCACAGTGCTGTACATCCTGGTCTCACTGGCGCTGACCGGCATGGTCTCGTACACCGAACTGGCCGTGGCCAAGAACCCGACCCTCACCACGGCGTTCGAGGCTGTTGGCAATAACGACGCGGCCAAGGTCATCGCCTTCGGCTCCCTGGTGGGCCTGACAACTGTGATCATGGTGCTGCTGATGGGCCTCTCCCGGGTGGTGCTGGCCATGAGCCGCGATGGCCTGCTTCCCCGCTCGCTGTCCAAGACCAGCACCATCCGCGCGACGCCGGTCCGGCTGCAGATCATCTGCGGAGCCGCCGTTGCCGTCGTCGCCGGACTCACCAACGTGGACCTGCTGGAGGAAATGATCAACATCGGCACGCTCTCGGCATTTGTGACGGTGAGCATCGGAGTGCTGGTGCTCCGTAAGAAGCGGCCGGACCTGAAACCGGCGTTCCGCGTGCCGCTGGGGAAGGTCCTGCCGATTGTCTCTGCAGTGCTGTGCCTGTATCTGATGACCAACCTGGCCGTGGAGACGTGGATCTTCTTCGCCGGCTGGCTCGTGATCGGTGTGATTATTTACTTCTCCTACGGCCAGCGGCACTCCCGGTTGAACGAGAAACTCGCCGAGGCCAAGGCTTCGGTTAACGGCCCCGGCGACAGGAACGCTGCCCTCACCCGCTCCTGATCAGGGAGTGGCCGGTCCCGACACAGCGAAGTCGCCGGAACCGTGCGAGTTCGCCGGAAACTTCCGACGAACTGGCACGGCTCCGGCGACTTCGGCGTTACGCGGCAGCCGCCAACAAGAGGATCAGATCTTGTTGGCTGCCTCAGCCTCGGAGCTGGCAGCGCCGGCACCCAGGTTGGCGCGCAGCTTCGCGCCGAGTCCGGCGTCGACGTTGGTCCAGTACTGGATGGCGCGTTCCTTGATCGCAGCGTTCTGCACCCCGCCGACGGCACCGGTGATGGTGTCCAGGAAGCGGGCCTTGGCTGCTTCGTCGAAGACGTCGCGGTACAGCGTGCCGGCCTGGCCGAAGTCGCTGTCCTCGGAGTGCAGGGTCGCTGCGGTGCGGATCAGGGCGCCGTCGAACTCCCAGGAACCCTCAGCGGCGCGGGCCGGGTCGGCCACGGGACCGCCGAAGGAGTTCGGCGCGTAGACGGGGGCCGTTGCCGGCTTGTAGCCGTGGCGCAGCGAGCCGTCCTGCGAGTAGTTGTTCACCGGCGAGACCGGTCGGTTGACCGGCAGTTCGTTGAAGTTGGTGCCCACGCGGTAGCGGTGCGCATCCGGGTAGGAGAACACACGTGCCGTGAGCATCTTGTCCGGCGAGATGTCGTGGCCCGGGACGACGTTCGCCGGAGACAGTGCGATCTGCTCGATCTCGGCGAAGAAGTTCTCCGGGTTGCGGTTCAGCTCGAAACGGCCGACCTCGACCAGCGGGTAGTCGGCGTGCGGCCAGACCTTGGTCAGGTCGAACGGGTTGAAGCGGTACGTCTTGGCGTCCTCGTAAGGCATGACCTGGACGTGCAGGTCCCAGCTGGGGAAGTTGCCCTCGTTGATGGCCTCATACAGGTCGCGGCGGTAGTAGTCGGCGTCGGCGCCGGCAAGCTCCCCGGCCTGTTCGTTGGTGATGTTGTGCTCGCCCTGGTTGGAGCGGAAGTGGTATTTGACCCAGAAGCGTTCGCCCGCGGCGTTCGTCCACAGGTAGGTGTGGGAGGAGAAACCGTGCATCTCGCGCCAGGAGCGGGGCAGTCCGCGGTCACCCATCAAGTAGGTGACCTGGTGGGCGGACTCGGGGGAGAGCGTCCAGAAGTCCCACTGCATGTCGGCATCGCGCAGACCGGAACCCGGCAGGCGCTTCTGCGAGTGAATGAAGTCCGGGAACTTAATGCCGTCCTTGATAAAGAACACGGGGGTGTTGTTGCCCACGATGTCCAGGTTTCCCTCGGGGGTGTAGAAGCGGGTCGCGAAACCGCGGACATCGCGCCAGGTGTCGGGGGAGCCCTGCTCGCCGGCGACGGAGGAGAAGCGGATGGCCGTGCCAACCTGGGCGCCCGGCTGGAACGCAGCTACGCGGGTGTACCGGGAAACGTCGCCGGTCACCGTGAAGGTGCCGAAGGCGCCGCCACCCTTGGCGTGGACGATGCGCTCCGGAATCCGCTCGCGGTTGAACTGTGCCAGCTTCTCGACCAGGTAACGGTCGTGCAGCGCGGTGGCACCGTCGGCACCGGAGGTCAGCGAGTGCTCGTCGGAGGCGACGGGGGCTCCGGTCTGGGTAGTGGTCGCGGTGTGCGGGATGGGCGCGGAAAGGTTCGCAGTCATCATTCTCCTTGGTGGATTACTTGTTTTCAGAGGTGGCGGGAAGTTGTTGGGTTTCCTGGCAGTCCTGGCAGACGCCCTGGTAGAGCACATCGGCGATCTGGATGCTCATCGGCCGGGCGTTGGTATCCCAGTTGGGTGTCAGGCACGGGGCATGGCCGACGGCGCAATCGACGTCCTCCACCCGGCCGCAACCGATGCAGACAGCATGGTGGTGGTTATCGCCCACCCTCGTCTCGTACAGGGCGGGAGAGTGCGGCGGCTCGAAGCGGCGCAGCATTTGCAACTCGGTCAGGTCGCCGAGGACAACATAGACGGACTGTGCGGTCAACTCGGGAAGTTCCCGGCGTGCGGCGGCCAGGATGTGCTCGGCCGGTGAATGCGGGAGATGCTCGACGGCGGTAAGGACGGCCAGCCGCTGTTTGGTCACGCGGCGGCCATGGGCGCGCAGGGCAGCAGCCCATGCTGCCTGGCTGCCTGTCGAAACCGTCATGGCACCATTCAAGCACTTATTATGATTCGATCGCAATAAGGCTCGGCTAACTACGCACCCCCTTAGCGACCCCGTCCCAAGGGCGACCCCCAGACCGCGCCGGACGTCCGGAACACCGGCCGGCCCTTCCGCCGCCGCTAGAGTATCCGGGTGGGGAAATATCTGGCGGACATTACGCCCTTGCGCGAGAGTCCGGCGTTCCGCCGCCTGTGGCTCGGGTCCGCCGTCGCCGCGCTGGGCAGCCAACTGACCCTGGTCGCCGTGAGCCTGGAGGTCTACCGGCTCACCCAGGACAGCCTGTACGTTGGACTGCTGAGCATCTTCGCCCTGGTCCCGTTGGTGATCGGTGGCCTGCTGGGCGGTTCGATCGCCGACGCCCACGACCGACGCAGGGTAGCACTGCTGGCTTCGTCTGTGCTGTGGCTGACCACCGCCTGCCTTGCACTGCAAGCCTGGCTGCAACTGGGAAATATCTGGCTGCTGTACGTTCTGGTCGCTGTGCAGAGCGGCGCCCAGGCCATCAACCAGCCGGCTCGCAGCGCCATTATTCCGGTGTTGATCCGCAAGGAGCTCCTGCCGGCGGCGAACGCGCTGAGCATGATCAGTTTCGGCCTCACCCTAACGGCCGGGCCCCTGCTGGCCGGGCTTCTCGTGGCCTCCGTCGGCTTCGCCTGGACGTATACAGTCGACGTCGGCACCTTCGCCTTCGCCCTGTGGGCCCTCCTGCGTCTGCCCGCCATGCCGCCGGGTGAGCATGCGCGGCCGGCGGGCCTGCGCTCCGTCGTCGAAGGCTTCCGGTTCCTGGGCACGCGCCCCAACTTGCGGATGACCTTTGTGATTGACCTCGTCGCGATGATCCTTGCCCAGCCCCGGGCGCTTCTTCCCGCGATCGGCGCCGTCATGATCGGCGGCGGCGAAACCACCGTGGGCATCCTGCTTGCCTCCACCGCGGTTGGGGCGTTCCTGGCCGGCCTCTTCTCCGGGCCGCTGGGGGCGGTGCGTCGGCAGGGAACGGCCGTCGTCTGGTCCGTGATGGGTTGGGGCGCCTCGATTGCCGGTTTCGGCCTCGTCGTGGTGCTTGCCGGGAACTCCGGCGCCGGCGGCGTAACGTGGTGGCTGCTTCCGGCGGCCCTGTGCTGCGGGCTGGCCGGCATCGCGGACTCTGTCAGTGCCGTCTTCCGCACCACCATCCTGCAGGCCTCGGCCCCTGACCACCTGCGCGGCCGCTTGCAGGGAGTGTTCATAGTGGTGGTGGCAGGCGGTCCGAGGGTGGGGGACATGCTGGCGGGCGGCGGGACTAAAATTCTTAGTGAAGGCTGGGTCCTGCTTCTGGGCGGCTTGTTGTGCGTCGCGGTGGCTTGGACCGTGGCGCGCTGGCAGTCGGGCTTCCTGAGGTACGACGCGCGGAACCCGGTGCCGTAACGAAACGTTGTCCGGGTCCGGGTCCAGGGCAGGACAACTTGCGGGAGGGACATTGCACCAGCATCACAACGGACTGAAGACCGCCGCTCTTTTTGGCGTGCTGTGGGCGGTATTGCTGGGTATCGGCGCACTGATGGCCGCCAGCCTGCGCAGCGCCGCGCCATTGTGGATCATGGCCCTGATCGGCGTTGGCACCACTGCCTACGGATACTGGAACAGTGACAAAATCGCCATCCGGTCCATGCAGGCCTATCTCGTGACGGCGGCCGAGGCGCCGCAACTGCACCGGATTGTCCAAGAGCTCTCGGCCACGGCACAGCAGCCCATGCCGCGGATCTACCTCTCGCCGACAATGGCGCCAAATGCCTTCGCTACCGGACGGAACCCGCAGAACGCGGCGGTGTGCTGCACGGAAGGCATCCTCCGGCTGCTGGACGACCGCGAACTGCGCGGTGTGCTGGGCCACGAGCTGATGCACGTTTATAACCGGGACATCCTGACTTCGTCCGTGGCTGCGGCCGTCGCCGGGGTTATTACCTCCGTGGCCCAGATGTTCCTGTTGTTCGGCGGCGGGGACCGGCGCAATGCCAACCCCATCGCCGCGATCGCGATGGCGCTGCTCGCACCCTTTGCCGCCTCGCTGATCCAGATGGCCATTTCCCGGACCCGGGAGTTCGACGCCGACGAGGACGGGTCCAAGCTCACGGGTGATCCGCTGGCGCTCGCCTCCGCCCTGCGCAAGATTGAGCAGGGCGTGCAACTGGCGCCGCTGCCGCAGGACCAGCGGCTGGTTAACGCCTCGCACCTGATGATCGCGAATCCGTTCCGCGCCGGCGGCGTAGCGAAGATGTTCTCGACGCATCCGCCGATGAGCGAGAGGATCGGCCGGCTTGAGCGGATGGCCGGCCGGCAATCGGGCTAGGCGCTGGCCCGGCACCGGCGGGCGGCGACCCTCCCTGACGCCGAGAAGTGCCCGTGCTGCGCGAAAGGGCCGTCGATGCCGGTATTACGGCATCGACAGCCCTTTCGCGCGTCGTCGGCAACTTTGTGCCGCGGCAGGCTCTTAGCTGCGGAAGTTCACAAACTGCAGGTCTGCCTCGTCGAATCCCTTGAGCAGGTTCATGGTTTCCTGGAGGTCGTCGCGGGACTTGGAAGTCACGCGCAGCTCGTCGCCCTGGATCTGCGACTTGACGGACTTGGGACCCTCGTCGCGGATCAGCTTGTTGATCTTCTTGGCGAGATCCTGCTCGATGCCTTCCTTGATGGTGGCCTCGAGCCGGAACTCCTTGCCGGAGGGATACGGCTCACCCGTGTCCAGCGACTTCAAGGAGATGCCGCGTCGGATCAGCTTGGACTGCAGCACGTCCAGGACGGCCAGCACACGCTCTTCGGAGTTGGCCTTCATCAGGATCTTCTCGCCGCTGAAATCAACCTCGGCGCCGACTCCCTTGAAGTCGTAGCGCTGGACCAGTTCCTTCTGCGCCTGGTTCATCGCATTGGCGACTTCCTGCTTGTCTACCTTGCTGACGACGTCGAATGTGGATTCGCCTGCCATGACTGTCCTCCTGATCGTTGGGGTGCCCGTCGAGGGGCTCTGGGGTCTGTAATCCAGCCTAGTACGGATGCCCCGATCTGAAGGCGCCGCGATCCGCCGCTTTCACAGTCCGCTCAAAGCTGAGTCAGGGCGGGAACGAAGTTTCGGCGCGCAGAGTTGCGGGAGTTGGAAGAGTTCCCCGAAAGGTAGACCTTATGCAAAACCAGGCCGTCCGGTACGTCATTAGCTCCACCGCGGCGGCAGTTGGCGGAATTGCCGCCGCCGCGACCTCGGTGGCTGCCGCAACACTGGCGGCTTCGATCATTTTCAGCCCCGCCGCCGATGCCTCGGCGAGGCTGGATGGTGTTCATGCGGACTTGGCGCGGGCCATCCAGCTGAACCAGGTCACCGAGGAACAGGCCGCAAGGTTCGAGGCGAAACTCGCCGGCCGCATCCTAGGCGAGGCCTGAGTTTCCAGGCTTTTTGAGGTGGCAGACCGCCGATTCGATTCTTCGGCGGAAGTTCTGTAAAGTTGTCTTGCCCGCGGTTACTGGAAGCGGAACGGACTGGAAACAGGCGTTTTGTAGATAGCGGCCGGGAGTGATCTTCTTTTGAAGTTCGGCAGATTACCCGAGCGGCCAAAGGGGGCTGACTGTAAATCAGCTGGCAACGCCTACGGGGGTTCGAATCCCTCATCTGCCACCCTTGAAAAAGTCTCCGGAACCAATAGGTTCCGGAGACTTTTTCTTTGCCGGGGCCCCTCGTTCCGCTCCGGAGCTGCGGGGCGGACGGTGGTGGTCAGGCGGGGCCTGAGCCGGCGAGGATGCCGTCGATCTGGCCGAGGGCCTGCTTCATGCCCTCTTCCATGCCCATGGCGAGGACCTGTTCCAGTGCGGCGGCCGAGTCAAAGGTCGACACCACTGTCATCCGGGTGCGGTTTTCGACTGCCGCCAGCCTCATCACTGCATGGCTCGTGCCCAGGTCGGGGTTCGGGTCGCCGTTGTCATCAGCAAAACCGTCGTCGAACTCCAGGCGGTGCGGAGCCTCGATGGCGGTGAACCGCCACCAGCCGCGGGCTTTTTCGCCGTCGGGTCCGGTCATGTAGTAACTGGCCTTCCCGCCGGGCACAAAGTCGTGGCTCTCGAAGGTCGCAGGCCACGTGGGCGGGCCCCACCAGCGCTCCAGCTGGCGCGGGTCCTCCCAGAGCTGCCAGACGCGCTCGATGCCGGCGTCGAACTCGGCGATGACGGTGAAACTGAGGGCTGCGGCATTCTGGTGTGAACTGATAACGGCCATGGCGGAACTCTTCCTATCCCTCGGTGAGAATTTCTGCGATCCTGGTGGCCCGGTCCCGCCAGATCACCTCGTATTCATCGAGCAGCCGCCGGGCCCTTTGCAGGGCATCGTGGCGTGCGCGCACGATCTGCTCCCGTCCGCGCTTTTCCTTCGTCACCAGGTCAGCGCGCTCCAGGACCGCCACGTGTTTCTGTACGGCGGCAAAACTCATGGCGTAGTGGTCCGCCAGCCCCGACACGGACGACTCTCCAGCCGTCACCCGAGTGACGATATCGCGGCGGGTAGCATCCGCAAGCGCCTGAAACAGGCGGTCAAATTCGGCATCCCTTAGCTTATCTACAACCATTTGGTTGTAGAATAGTCCGGTTGACCGGCGGTGTCAACGCTGCCCGGTCGGCCCTTGGGCCATGCCGGGGTGCACCGCGATGAGCTCAATTTTGTTCCCCGGCTGGACAGTCCTTTTCGGGGCCCGGGAGCACCCCGGCGTCCAACTGGTTCAACATCCGGTGGGCGGCGAGTGCCTCGTCCTAAACGGTGCTGCGCGGCGGCCCGGAAAATTCCGTCGGGCAGCCGACGTTGAAAGTGCTGGAAATGACGGTGCTGAGGCTGCTCCGGGGAAGGGACGGGACGCTGGAGCGCAAATGTTAATATTCAGTCCCATCCGTGCGATGACGGGCCACGAATAGCTCTTCGGTAGGCCAAGGCGGTAAGCAGTCCGGCGCGGCCCGCCGGGAGCCCATTGGGTTCGGGAGATCATCGGCGAGGATGACACCGGGGCCAAAAGCTGAACATCAAGCAGCAATTGCACCGGAGCAGCAGCCAGGATAAAAGGCAGCCGCCAGGCGCATATCACCGTGTATTGCCGCTCAGGGCAGTACTGTAGTGCCGTTCGCCGTCAAACAGTTTTGACGCCAAATATTCATTATCGCCGTCAAATATCAAGGAGCCTACGTGAAATCTTTTGCCTGTGGAGACGTAGTACCTGGTTGCGAAGCCCGATGGGTATGCAGCACGGAAGACGAAATCCTGGTCACCGTCGCCGCGCACGCAGCGGCCGCGCATGGCTTGGTGGAACTGCCCGACGAAGTCGTCCGGTCGGTCCACCGAGCAATCGTTCCGGTTAGTTGAGCAGCCCCGCGGCGGGCCGGCCGTCTCCCGCTGCCCGCGCCCCCGCGGGACCGCACTGGGAGGAGCTCTTGGCGGTCGCCTGCCGTGGAGACGGCCTCGCAGCGGCGTTCCAGCCGATTGTCGACACAGCCCGCGGTTCGGTGGTGGGCTATGAAGCGCTCGCCCGGTTTCCCGGCTTCACCGAGCAAAATCCCGAAGTGTGGTTTTCCGCTGCCCGCGACCATGGGAAGTCTGCAGAACTCGAATCGGCCGCCCTGCGGACAGCACTCGCGGCCCGTTCCACGCTGCCGACCAACTGCTTCCTGACTCTCAACGTTTCTCCCGAGCTGCTGGGCACCGAGGAGATCCGGAGCATCTGGCGGGAGGAAGGAAATCTGGGTGGACTCATCGTTGAACTGACCGAACAGACCCCCATCGATTCCTACGTGGGGCTGGAACCTGACCTGAACCAGCTGCGTGCCGCCGGCGCCCTGATCGCCGTGGACGACGCCGGTGCCGGCTACGCGGGACTGCGGCACCTGTTGTCGCTGCGGCCCTCCCTGATCAAGATCGACCGTGACCTCATCCAGGACGTCGACCGCGATGAAGCAAAGCGAGCCCTGATCGAGATGCTGGGCACCTTTGCCAGCCGTGTCGACGCATGGATCCTGGCCGAGGGTGTTGAACGGGTGGAGGAACTCGACGCTCTGGTCTCTCTTGGTGTGCCCCTGGTTCAGGGCTATTACCTGGCCAGGCCGGCACCGGCCTGGGCCGGCATCGATCTGGATCTGGCCCACCGGCTCGCTTCGAAGCCAGCGGCATCCGGCAAGGCAGTCGTTCGCGATGTCCTAGAATCTGCGACGACGGCAAGTACTGTCGTGCTCGCCGCGGAGGCCTTCGCCGGAAACCCCGGACTTGAGTCGGTGGTTTTGATCGGTGAGCACCTGCGGCCGGTTTCTGTGCTGACCCCGGCCGCAGCGGGGCTGGGCGTGGTCAACCCCGGCATGCGCGTGAACCTGGATACCCCGCTGAGCGAGGCCCTGGCCCGGTCCATGACGCGGTCCGCCTCCAGCCGGTTCGAGCCCCTGTTGGTAACTGACAACGCCGGCCGCTACGCCGGTGTCGCCCGCTTGGAACGGATGATCACGGCGCTGGCAACGCCGGAAGCCTAACCGGGTCCTGCTTCGGGTCGACGCTTGAGGCCGAGGATCTGGTCGGTGGCCGGATCGGGCACCCCGTCGAAGTATGCGGCAAGCACCTCCCGGAAGATGCCCGCACGGGGGTCCGCCCGCAGGAACAGGGTCATTGAGGAGCGCAGCTTCCGCTCATCGATCCCGCCGAAGATCTGCACGGCGGAGCGCCCTGCCAGGCCGGCCACCGCCTGTGTGCATTCGACCAGCCGGGGACCCAAGACCGGATGCAGCAGATAGGCCTTCGCTTCATCCAGCGATGTCACTGCGTACCGCTGTGCAGTCGCGCTCCTCCCGAGTCCGGCGAGCTGCGGGAACACAAACCACATCCAGTGGCTGCGCTTAGATCCCCCGCGAAGCTCATCGAGGGCACGCCGGTAGCTTTCGTCTGAATCCTGGGCTGTGACGAAACGTTCCAGCTGGTAGGGGTCCTCCACAGTGTCCTCCCTGGCCCGGCCCGCGTCTGCGCCCCAGCGGGCCGTGACGTCCGGACAGCCGGCGACCGAGGCCGGCCGCACGCTGCCACAGCGGCGCGGTTCTTCGATCCTATGGTGGCGGAAGCGTCCGAGGAAAGAGGGGGTTCGTGCAGCAGTGCTCCCGGCCAGCCCGGCCATTGATTCACGGGCCAAGTAAGGTGGGCCGAATGTTTGCATTCTTCACCGAAACAAGCCTGGTGGAAGCCGGCCTGCTGCTTGCGACGTTTGTGCTCTGTTCGCTGATCGGCATTGAGCGCCAGGTCCGGCAGAAGAGCGCCGGCTACCGGACCCATGTGCTGGTGGGACTCGGCTCCTGCGCGTTCACCCTGGTGTCCGCCTACGGTTTCGCGTTTGTGATGGACCCCGGGGCGCCTGTGGCGCCGGCAGGATCCCTTCCGTGGACAGGAACCGCGTGATGCACATCGACTATGCGGATGGCCAGGGCGTTCTGCGGCAGATCCTCGAGATCGCCACCACCTTGGGGTTCAGTTCCTCGATCCAGCGCACCCGTCGCAGCGGGGATGAGCAGAAGCCAATGGTCTCCATGGACGTGCGGTTCTTCGGACGCCATCCGCTGCGCAACCTCGTCCTGCCGCTTATGGACCTGCAAGGCGTTGCAAGCGTCAGCGTCCGTGG
The DNA here is from genome assembly GCF_029960715.1 of Arthrobacter sp. AL05. Taxonomy (NCBI): domain Bacteria; kingdom Bacillati; phylum Actinomycetota; class Actinomycetes; order Micrococcales; family Micrococcaceae; genus Arthrobacter; species Arthrobacter sp. AL05. Next base: position 16,119 of record NZ_JASBRC010000001.1, on the reverse strand, counting down.
CGCCGATTCCAGCGAGGACGACGACGATGCGGCCTGAGCTTTTGCGTGCCAACGATCAGACCCTGGCCGGCAGCGTCCAGGTCCGGGTGCTGCGAGCATCCGACGCGGCGGCTCTGAGCGCTGCATACCGGCGGAACCGCGAGCACCTGGCGCCTTGGGAGCCGCTGCGGGCAGAGGAGTTCTTCACCGTCCACGGTCAACGGGCAAGCATTCAATCCAAGCTGGACTTGTTCGATGCGGGATCGGCTGTTCCCTGGGTTCTCACCGACGGTGACGTGATTGTGGGGTTGATGACCCTCAGTGGCATCGTCCGGGGCCCGTTTCTCAGCGCCAACCTCGGGTACTGGGTGGACGAAGGCTACGGCGGGCGCGGGATCGGCTCGGCTGCGGTCGCCTGCGCCGTCGAGTCAGCGCGGGAGGCACTGGGCCTGCACCGGCTGCAGGCGGCCACCCTCCGGCACAACGCAGCCTCGCAGAAGGTCCTTAAGCGCTCCGGGTTTATGCAGATCGGCATGGCACCGGACTATCTCAACATTGCCGGCGCCTGGCAGGACCACCTCCTCTTCCAGCGCATTCTGGCGTAAGCCGCGGGAGCACGGCGGCGGCAAGTTCTGCCTCAAGGCGTGCGAGACTCTTCAGGTGACTGATGAAACGCCCGGAGCCCTGGACCACGTGGAACTGTGGGTCCCGCACCTTGGCCGTGCGCAGTCCGAATGGGGCTGGCTCCTGACCCGGCTGGGCTATCGCGACCACCAGGACTGGCCGCACGGGTGCAGTTGGCGGCGGGGTCCGACGTACATCGTCGTCGAGGAGTCTCCGGCGCTGAGCAGCCGCGCCTACGAGCGCACCGCGCCCGGACTCAACCACCTTGCCTTTCGAGCGGGTACCCGGCGTCAGGTCGATGCCGTGGCGGTGGACGCCGTCGCGCATGGCTGGCGGGAACTGTTCCCCGAGAAGTACCCGCACGCCGGCGGCCCGGACCACTACGCCGCATATTTGGTGAATTCGGACGGCTTCGAAGCAGAATTGATCGCGACCGTCTGAAACGTCGCGCGGCCAGGGACCGGGGATCAGCGGACCATCCGCAGGATCCGGACCGGGGTGCCGAGCAGTTCGTGGTCGGCTGCGGAGCCGTCGGGGGAGAAGCCGTTGCGGCGGTAAAAGGCGAGCGCCCGGGGATTTTGTTCGGCAACCCAAAGATAGGCACCGCTGTCGGCCACGGCTGAATCCAGCAGCAGTTGGCCCGCCCCCGAGCCATACTGGCTGGCGAGTACGTAGAGTCCCATCAGCTCCCGGTCTCGGGGTCCGTCCTCATCGCGTCCGGCCCCGGCGCTGGCCCAGCCGACGATCTCGGCGCCGGCGCAGGCCACCCAGACACTTGAGGTGCCGGCGGCGATGATGGAACGCCAGCTCCTCTCCCGCGGGCCCTGCTGCAGTCCGGCCAGGGCAGCTGCCGGCAGGAGGTGGGCGTAGCTTTCGCGCCAGGCCTGGAGGTGCACGCGGGCAATACCGCCAGCGTCCGCCGGCGAAACGGCCCGTACAGTCAGGTCCCTTGTCATCCGAACAGCGTAATACCCCGGAGAAGCGGCCGGCCGGCGGACACTCAACCTACCGCCGGACGGGGCGCACGCCGCGGGTACGGGTCTTGGCAGCTTTGTTACTCGCGGGTAACATGTTCACCATGCATCTGCTCCTGCGCACGCTCGTCCTGCTTTTTACCTCGTCCCGCCGCTCTCCGCTAAGCATCTGGGACACCGCGTCGCTGCCGTTGAAGGTACTGCCGACCGATATTGATATTGCGATGCATGTCAACAACGGAATGTATTTCTCCCTGATGGACCTGGGCCGGTTTGACCTGATGGCCCGCAGCGGAACCTGGAAGGCCATGCGCCGCAGGGGATGGAGTCCCGTGGCGGCGGGGGAGACAATCGCTTTCCGCCGTTCGCTGCAGTTGTGGCAGCGGTACACCATTGAAACGAGGATCATCGGCCTGGACGAGAAAGCCATCTACTTCGAGCAACGGATGGTGGTGGACGGGGAAATCTACGCCCGTGCCTTCATCGCAACCCGTCTGGTCAGCAAGGGCAAGCCGGTTAGCCAGGCTGAAATCATCCGTGAGTTCGGGGCGCCTCCGGCGGATTTGGAACTGCCCGCCTGGATTCACGAGTGGCGCGAAACCAATGCCCTTCCCGGGGCGCGCCGCGCCGCCCCGAACGTCTGGGCCTAAGTCCCCACGTGGCGCCGGCGACAGGCCCAAGCCGCCGGGCCGGCTGGGTACACCTAAGGCCCCGGGGCGGAAATCCGGGCCCGCCGGTGTGTCGTCACATGGATGTGCCAACAGCGAAATGCGCGGGACAAGGCGGGGCTGCTCGCGTACCGTTGAACCATGGCTACCGTAGACATTACAGGTGAACAGTTCGCATCGACCGTCGAGGACAACAACATTGTCCTTGTTGATTTTTGGGCCGAGTGGTGCGGCCCGTGCAAGCAGTTCGGACCCACCTACGCCGCAGTTTCCGAGAAGCACCAGGACGTTGTGTTCTCGAAGGTGGACACGGAGGCCGAGCAGCAGCTCGCTGCCGAGGCCGGCATTACCTCCATCCCCACCCTGATGGCGTTCCGTGAAAAGGTGCTGGTGTTTTCCCAGCCGGGTGCGCTGAACGCCCAGCAGCTGGAGCAGGTCATCGACGCCGTCAAGGCCCTCGATATGGAAGAAGTCCACGCGCACGTCGCGCGGTCCCAGGCGGAAGCCGCCACGGCAGCCACCGCCCAGGACGGCAGCCAGATCCCGGAGTCCTAGCTACCCCGCACGGACCCACAGAGAAAAACGCGGGGCCGCTGCGCACCCATGGTCGTAAGACCAATGGGTGGGCAGCGGCCCCGCGTTGTTTTGGGACTGGGGGCTTAGAGTTTCACGAGCTTGACCGGCTCCGCCAGCAGTGCGCTGAGGGATTCGTTGAGGTCCTGGACCGCTGTTCCTTTTGAATGCGTGTCCAGGTCTTCCTGCGAGGCCCACTGTTCGGTCAGCACCAGCTTGGCCTCGGTGGCCTCCGTCAACTCGTACCGGATGCAGCCGGGTTCGTTGACTACTTGCTCAATCGCAATCTCCAGCGCGAGCTTCACACGAAAGAATTCGCCGTCGTTGGGGATGAAGGTGGCCTGAAGGTCTATGGGTTCGCTCATGGTTTTCACCATACCGGGTCGCGTCCTTGTGTCCGAAGATTTCGTAGGACATCCAAGCTTTGGTCTTCTTTTGCCGGCCGAGTGTTGGTAGCGTCACAGCATGCTTGCATACACAGCCGGGGACACTGACGTCCCGCTGCTTGAGGAAACGATCGGCGATAATTTCGAACGAATCGTGGCCCGGTTCCCTTATCAGGACGCCTTGATCGAGGCTGCGGCGGTTCCGGGGGAGGAAGCGCGCCGCTGGAGTTATACCAAACTGAACGACGACGTCGACCGGGTCGCCCGTGCCCTGCTGGCCCTGGGCGTGGCAGCAGGCGATCGCATCGGGATCTGGAGCCCGAACTGCGCCGAATGGACCATCCTGCAGTACGCGACGGCCAAGGCCGGGGCGATCCTGGTCAACGTCAATCCCGCGTACCGCAGCCACGAGCTGGAATTTGTGGTGCAACAGAACGGCATGCGGATGCTGGTCGTGGCCCCCTCGGACCGTAACAGCGACTACACCGCCATGGCTCGTCAGGCGCTGGCCGAATGCCAGGAACTGGTCGAACTTGTTTTCCTTCCCGATTCCGGCCTGCCGGGCCTTACGGCCGGCGTCCCCGAAGCTGGCGGCGAGCGCAGCTACGCGGAACTCCTGAAACGTGCCGACGACGTCGGGCACGCTGCCTTGAAGGCGCGGATGGCCGAGCTGGACCCCCACGACCCGATCAACCTGCAGTACACCTCGGGCACCACCGGCTTCCCCAAGGGGGCCACGCTCTCGCACCACAACATCCTGAACAACGGCTACTCGATCGGTGAGTTGCTCGAATACACCGAACGGGACAGGGTGGTGCTTCCGGTGCCGTTTTACCACTGCTTCGGTATGGTCATTGGAAACCTCGCCGCACTAAGCCACGGCTGCGCCACCATCATTCCCGGCCGGGGCTTCGCCCCCGCAGCCGCGCTGGAAGCGGTGCAGGACTTTGGCGGCACCTCGTTGTACGGCGTGCCCACGATGTTTATCGCCGAACTGGCGCTGCCCGACTTTGCCTCCTACGACCTTTCCACGCTCCGCACCGGGGTGATGGCAGGATCGTTGTGCCCCATCGAGGTGATGAACCGGGTCATAGCGGAGATGAACATGCGCGACGTCGCTATTTGCTACGGGATGACGGAAACTTCGCCGGTGTCCACCATGACCCGCAGTGTCGACACAATGGCCCAGCGCACCCAAAGCGTGGGCCGGACGATGCCGCACCTGGAGAGCACTGTTGTGGATCCAATGACCGGCGGGGTGCTGCAGCGCGGGGAGATCGGAGAACTGTGCACCCGCGGATACTCCGTTATGAAGGGGTACTGGAACCAGCCGGAAAAGACCACGGAGGCGATCGACGCCGAGGGCTGGATGCACACCGGCGACCTCGCCCGGATGGATGCGGACGGCTACATCGTGATCGAGGGACGGATCAAGGACATGGTGATCCGTGGTGGTGAAAACGTCTATCCCCGCGAGATCGAAGAGTTCCTGTACACACACCCGGACATCCAGGACGTCCAGGTGATCGGGGTGCCGGACGCCCGGTACGGCGAGGAATTGATGGCCTGCATTATCCTCAGGGCCGGCGCCGCCCGGCTGGACGCCGAGAGCCTGGCCGAGTACTGCCGCGGGAAGCTGGCGCACTACAAGATCCCGCGCTATGTGGACGTGCGGGATAATTTCCCGATGACGGTCTCCGGCAAGATCCGCAAAATGGACATGCGGCAGGAAGCCGTGGCCCGTCTGGGGCTCTGACCCCGCCCTGCCGCGGCGGCGGGCTAGTGGCTGCGGTGGTCCTGGATGGTCATCCGCGGCCCGAAGGTGGGTTTGCGGAAGCCGCTGAACCCGATCATCCGGACCACACGCTGCCGCTGCCCGGCCCACGGTGCCAGCAGCCGGAGCATGCCGGCGTCGTCCGTCCGGCGGCCGGTGAGCGCCGCGCCCACATACGCCGCAAGGTGGTAGTCGCCCACGGCAATGGAGTCCGGACAGCCGTGGGTGCGCTGCACCACCTCCGCCGCGGTCCACGCGCCGATTCCGGGAAGGGTCTGCAGCTTCGCGGAGGCCTCCGACGCCGGAAGCGCGGCGAGCCGCTCCAGCGCGACGGCGGAGCGCAGCGCGCGCATGACGGTTGCCGATCGTTGCGGCCCCACCCCGGCCTGGTGCCATTCCCAGGACGGGATGCGCAGCCACTGCTCGGCGGTGGGCTGGACCATCAGGTTGGCGGGAGCGACGGTGCCTGCTCCGGGTGCCGGCGTGCCAAAGCGGTACATCAAATACCGGTAGCCGCGCCTCGCCTCAATGACTGTGACCTTCTGCTCCAGCACCGTCGGCACGAGGGAATCGATCATCCGGCCGGTGGCGGGCAACCGCACAGCCGGGTTTCGGCGCCGGGCCTCAACCACCATCCGGGGGAGCGTGGCGTGGAAGCCGGCCTCGTCAAAGCCGGACCAGTCATCATCGCGGCCCAGCAGCCGCGGAACGGATTCCACGGCCGCGGCAGCTCCCGGACCCCAAGCCTGGACGTTGACGGCCGGTTCCGAGCTCGGTCCGGCGGCGGTCAGGCGCAGCGACGCCGGACCCGACGCCGTCGTGAAGCCCAGCCACAGTCCGTCAGCCGCGGTGCGGATGGACGGATCTCCCTGCCCGCGCAGGAGCGGCCCGAGCGTCTGGGACAGGTCGAAGGGGCCGCCCGGGTGCCAGCGCAGCGAGGCGTCGGCCGCGGCGGCAACGCTTGCCGGGACGTCTGCAATGGTCATCCGACAATGATTCCACGCACGGCCAGCGGCGACCGCATCTTGGCCGCCGGCGGCCCGCCCCGCAGGGCCCGTAACGTCCCGGGCCGGCGGGGTTAGACTCCGGCTGTGGGGCTGGCCGCGTACGCCCGCCCCTGGCCCGAATCCTTGTTCCTAGGAGAACGTAATGGCTGGTGGAGTAGTACATTTTGAGATCCCCGCTGACGACGAGCACCGCGCACGGGAGTTCTACAGGTCGATTTTCGGCTGGGAGTTTCAGGTACTGCCGGAGATGGATGGAACGCGTACTTCAAGGACACCGAGGGCAACGTTCCAGGACTGTGGCAAAACGCCTCGGCGCGCGGAAGCGCCGGCTCCCCGGCCGCTGTGATCAGTGCATTTCCGTGGTCAGCCAGAGTGCCACAACCGCTAGCGGCACGGTGAGGACGACGGCGGCGAGGCCTGCGACCGCGAACCCGCCCCAGCGGATCTTGACGTTGAGGGTGCGCAGCCGTTCGTGCCAGAGGAGAGTGGCCAGGGACGCCCACGGGGTTACCAGCGGGCCGAGGTTCACCCCGAGGAGCAGGGCCGCGAGCCGCACCGGCGAGTCGCCTGCCGGTTCCAGCGCCAGGTAGGCCGGCAGGTTGTTCGCCGCGTTCGCCAACCCAGCGCCGATTCCCGCGAGCTGCAGCAGCGCCGGAAGACCCTCGCCTGACCCGGCGATTCCGGACAGGAACCGCGTGAGGCCTTGGGCGTGCAGGGCTTCGACCACCATAAACAGCCCGACGGTGAGGCTAAGCGGCCGCCAGGGGATCATGGACCACCGCAGCGCCGCGCGACGGCGCCAGAGAAAGAGGCCCAGCAGGACCGCCGCCGCCGTGATCGCCGGGAGCTGCACGGGAACGCCGGAGACGAGGGCGGGCAGCAGCAGCACCATCACCCCCGACGCCAAGTACAGCAAAAGCCTGTCCCGTGCCTTGCCGGCTGGCTGTGGAATGTAGCGGCCGGCCAGGTCCTTCCGGAACGCCAGCCACAGCAACCCGATCGGGACCAGGATCCCCACCAGCGCCGGCGCCCAGACGAGGCCGGCAAAGGCGGCCGGGCTGAGCTTCAGCCGGTCCTGGGCCAGCAGATTCGTCAGGTTCGACACCGGCAGCAAAAGCGATGCGGTGTTGGCCAACCAGACCGTTGTCAGCGCAAACGGCAGCGGCGGGATCCGGGCGTGGATGGCCAGCAGCACAACGACCGGGGTCACGAGCACGGCAGTTGTATCCAGGGACAGGAACACTGTGGAGACGGTGGCCAGGCCGATCACCAGCAGCCACAGCAGGAAGACCCGCCCCCGGCCCAGCACCGCAAGCCGCTCCGTCACGACCCGGAACAGGCCGGCGTCGTCAACCATTTCGGTCACGAGGGACATGGCTACCACAAAGGCCAGCACCGGGACGGTGCGGGCGGCCAGGGCCTCGAACGCGGGCCAGGGCAACAACTCGGTGAGTAGCACGGCGGTGCCCGCGGCCAGCATGCCGGCGGGGAGCAGATGGTCGTTCAATTCCCTGGGCCAGCGCATGCTCGTCACCGGATAATCTTCGCACCCGGATGCGCCGAATGACTGCCCCGACGTCCCGCGGTCCGCGGAGACGGTAACTTTGTATCTATGAAGTACGCCCAGTCCGTTCTGGACCTCATCGGCAATACGCCGCTCGTCAAGCTGCACCACGTTACCGACGGCATCGGGGCCACGGTCCTGGTGAAGCTGGAATACCTGAACCCCGGCGGTTCCATCAAGGACCGCATCGCGGTGAAGATGATCGAGGAGGCCGAACGCACCGGCAAGCTCCTGCCCGGCGGCACCATCGTGGAACCCACCTCCGGCAACACCGGTGTGGGACTGGCCCTCGTAGCCCAGCAGAAGGGCTACCGGTGCATTTTTGTCGTGCCGGACAAGGTCGGCGAGGACAAGCGCGCCGTCCTCCGGGCCTACGGCGCCGAGGTTGTGGTGACTCCCACCGCCGTCGCCCCTGACAGCCCGCACAGCTACTACGGCGTCTCGGACCGGCTGGTGACCGAAATCCCCGGCGCCTATAAGCCCGATCAGTTTTCCAACCCGGCCGCCCCGGCCAGCCACTACGAATCGACCGGCCCGGAAATCTGGGCCGACACGGACGGCCGGATCACGCACTGTGTGATTGGTGCCGGTACCGGCGGCACCATCACCGGTACCGGCCGGTACCTCAAGGACGTCTCGGCCGGCCGGGCGGCGGCCGACGGCGGGGTGGTCAAGATCATCGGCGCTGATCCGGCAGGTTCGGTCTACTCCGGCGGCACCGGACGGCCGTACTTCGTCGAGGGTGTCGGTGAGGACATGTGGCCCGCCAACTATGACAAAACCGTCGCCGACGCCGTCATCGCCGTGAGCGATGCCGACTCATTTGAGATGACCCGCCGGCTGGCCCGGGAAGAAGGCCTGCTGGTGGGCGGGTCCTCCGGCATGGCAGTCGTGGCCGCGCTGCAGGTCGCCAGGGACCTGCCCGATGACGCCGTCGTTGTGGTGGTCCTGCCGGACTCCGGCCGCGGTTACCTGGCCAAGATCTTCAACGACCAGTGGATGCGCTCGTACGGCTTCCTCGCCGGCGGGGACGAAGCGTCGGTGGGCGAGGTCCTCAAGTCCAAGACCGGCGAGCTGCCGGACCTTGTGCATATCCACCCCACCGAAAGCGTCCGCGACGTTATCAACATCATGAATGAGTACGGCGTCTCGCACATCCCGGTGCTCTCCCAGGAGCCGCCGGTCGTGATGGGCGAGGTGCTGGGGGCGGTTGACGAACGCACCTTGACCGCGAAGCTCTTCCGGGGCGAAGCCAAGCTCTCCGACAAGATTTCCGAACACATGGAGGCCCGGCTGCCGGTCATCGGCTCGCTGGAATCCATCTCGACCGCCCGCGATCTCCTCTCCGGCGCCGACACCCTGATGGTGACGTTCGTCGGCGCTCCGGTGGGGATCCTGACCCGCCACGACCTGCTCGCCTACCTCAGCAACTGACCCGGTGGCGGGGCATGCCGTTGCAGCATGCCCCGCCCGCCGGCCGAAAGGAACGCACATGTCTTTGCCAGCCAACTCCTCCTCAAAGAACCCAGGCTTCAACACCCGCGCCGTGCACGCCGGCCAGGCGTTCGAGCCGCGGACCGGCGCCGTTGTGCCGCCCGTGCACTTCTCCTCCACCTACGCCCAGGACGGGATCGGCGGTCTACGGTCCGGCTACGAGTACGGGCGCGGAACCAACCCCACCCGGGATTCACTGCAGGAACAGCTCGCCGCGCTGGAAGGCGGCTCCGCTGCCTTCTCCTTCAGCTCCGGTCTGGCCGCCGAGGACTCCATGATCCGTGCGCTGACCCGCCCCGGCGACCACATTGTGCTGGGCAACGACGCTTACGGCGGCACCTACCGGCTGATCAGCCGGGTTCTGGGGGAGTGGGGAATTGGCAACACTCCGGTGGACATGTCCAGTCTTGACGCCGTGGCGACGGCCGTGGCGGCCCACAAAACCCGGCTCGTGTGGGTGGAGACGCCGTCGAACCCGATGATGAAGATCACCGACATCGCGGCGCTCGCCAAGGTGGCGCACGACGCCGGAGCCCTCCTGGTAGTGGACAACACCTTCGCCTCCCCGTACCTGCAGAACCCGCTGGGCCTCGGCGCCGACATTGTGGTGCATTCCACTACCAAGTACATCGGCGGGCACTCGGACGTTGTCGGCGGTGCCATCATCGTCAACGACGCGGACCTGGCCGAGAAGATCGGCTTTGTGCAGTTTGCCGTCGGCGCCGTCTCCGGCCCGATGGATGCTTTCCTCACCACCCGCGGGCTCAAGACCCTCGGCGTCCGGATGGACCGGCACAGCGACAACGCCCAGGCCGTGGCCGAGTGGCTGCTGCAGCGCCCCGAAGTGGAAGCCGTACTCTACCCGGGACTGCCCTCACACCCCGGCCACGAGCTCGCCCGGAGGCAGATGAAGAAGTTCGGCGGCATGATCTCCGTGCAGTTCAAGGGCGGCGAGGCGGCGGCGCGCAAGGTGGCCGAGTCGACTTCCGTGTTCACCCTCGCGGAGTCCCTCGGCGGCATCGAATCGCTGGTGAATTACCCGTCGGAAATGACCCATGCCTCGGTCAAGGGCACCGAATTGGCCGTCCCCGTCAACCTGATTCGGCTCTCCTGCGGCATCGAGGATGTCGAGGACCTGATCGCTGACCTGGAGCAGGCATTCTCACAGATTGCGTCCCAGACCGGCGGGTCAGGCAGCTAACCACCCGTGACCACCACCACTGCCACGTCCTCAACCACCCGCGGCTGGCTCGCGACGGCGGCCGGCGCGCTCGCCGTCGGCCTCGCGCTGGTGGTGCTGTATTCGGCGTATATTCCGCTGATGAATGACTTTGAGGTTTACTTCTACGGCGGCAGCCGGGTGCTGCAGACCGGGGAAATCGGCGTCAACGAGCTGTACGCGGCGCGGGACGGGCTGCCGTTCACGTACCCGCCATTCGCGGCGCTGCTGTTCGCGGCCATGGCGACACTGGGCCAGGGCGGCGGGAGTCTCTTGTTCACCTGCACGGCACTGCTGGGCGCCGCTGTCTTGGCCGCCTGGCTGGCGCGGCACTACTTCCGCCCCGGCAACTGGCGGAACGCATTCGCGGACTGGCGTTTCCGGACAATGGCCCTGGCCGGCACGGCAGCGATCCTGCTGTTGGGGCCCTGGCGGGACACTTTCGACTTTGGCCAGATCAACATCATTCTGATGGGTCTGATCCTGGCCGACTTCGCGCTCTACGGCAAAGCCCGTGCCGGGCATATCCGCTGGCCCGCCGGTTTGCTGATCGGCATGGCTGCGGGCATCAAGCTGACTCCGCTCGCGTTCGGGCTCTACTTCCTGGTCCGCCGCGATTTCAAAGCCCTCGCCTGGATGGCGGCCGGCTTCTTCGGTTCCATCGGCCTCGCCTGGGCCGTGCTGCCGACGGCATCGCTCACCTTTTGGACCAAGATCCTGCCTGACACCGGTCGAATCGGTGGGCCCGCATACGTGGACAATCTTTCGGTCAAGGGCTTGCTGCTGCACCTGGGGCTGCCGGATTCCGGCGTGACCAGCGTGTTGTGGCTGGTGCTGGCCCTGGCGCTGGCTGCGATCACAGCACTTGTGATCACGCGGGCCGTGGCCGCGGACGAAAACCTGGTCGCCGTCTCGGCAACCGCCGTGCTGATGCTCCTGGTCAGCCCGGTTTCCTGGTCCCACCACTGGGTATGGATGGCTGTCGCCCTGCCCGGCATGGGCTTCGCGATCCGGCGGGTGCCATCCAGGAACGGGCGGATGCGCCGTGCGGGCTGGATCATCGTCGCGTTCTCCGCGCTTTCTTTTTACCTGACGCCCAAGTACCTCTCGGTCTTGGCGGGCGCAGCGGAGTGGGGTAAGGACCCGCAGACCCAGTGGCAGCTGATCGTGGCCAGCCTCGGGGTGCTCTGCGGCGTCGCCATTCTGATCTACTGGGCGCTGGCGTACCGGCCTTCCCGGACGGTGCTGCACCCGCAGGCTGCCCCGGGGGCGTAGCGCCGCGAGCTGCCCACTCGCCGGAGCCGCGCTGGGCCTGTCCGCACCCGTCTTCTTCTGGTCGCCGAAGACCATCGGTGTGGCCCTCGGCGCCGAAAACCTCAATGTCCAGGCGCCTTACCCGTGGATTATGGCCTCCAGTGCCGGCGTGTTCTGTGCCCTGGCCATCATGGTGTGCCGGCTTCTGGTCCTGCGCCGCGCTTCCCTGACGCCGGCGATCCAGACCCCGCAGGTCGATGAAGCGGACTACCGCCGAGTCGGCACTTGATGGCGATGATTGCGCCAAACACTGCCGCGAAATGACAACCCGGGCGGTCTCCGACGCCGGTGCGGCCCGGGCCTACACTGGTGAAATGGACACCGCCTCTGTTTTCGCCGTCTGCCGCGTGCACCAGTTGCTGAACGACACCGGAAGCGTGGGCGTGACAGCCATCGACAAACGGCCGGTGGCCGGGCCGGTCAAGGTGCACAGGCTTGGACTGCGCGGTGACATCCAGGCCAGCCGGATCCATCACGGCGGCGAAGACCAGGCGCTCTATGCCTACTCCCAGGACGACGCCGACTACTGGGCAGCGGAGCTCGGCCGCGAACTGCCGCCCGGGACCTTTGGTGAGAACCTGCGCGTCGCCGGCGTCAGCGCAACCAACGCCGTCATTGGGGAACGCTGGAAGATCGGACTCGACGTCGAAGTTGAAGTAACTTCTCCGCGCACGCCCTGCGCCACGTTCCAGCGCCGCATGCAAGAGCCGCACTGGGCCAAGCGGTTCGGCGATGCCGGGCGGGTGGGAACGTATCTGCGGGTAGTGCGCGTCGGCAGCATCCAGGCAGGGGACCACATCCACCGGATCTTCGTTCCCAGCCACGGGGTGACGATCGGTAAATGGTTCAGCGAGCCGGCATTCGAGGATATGGAGGCCCTGCGTGACGCCGACGCCGACGGTGAGATCCGCCTCCAGCCTGAGTACCACGGGGAATTCGAGAAGCTGCAGCGCCGTCTCCGGGCGTAGGGCAGCGGGCCCCGTGTGCGCAAGCTCACCGCTGTTCCGGGCCCTCTGGTTACCCATGCGAGGATTCATGCTTTATGATTGAAGTATCCCCCACTCCGGAAATCCCTTATTTCCTGCCCAATTCTTGAGGCAAGACTGGTAAGTGTTGGGGCCCGCGCAATTGAGATGCGGGCATTTTCATAGGGAGAGCCGGCTAAAGAAAACGCTGTACAGACTGCTGTGATAGCAGCCAAGAGATGCAGCGGGAAGTCCTGCCACGGGATTGCGAAAGCGCCGGGCTTCTATGTGACCGGCCGGTCAAGTACGTCCGGCGATTCAGGTCACGCGTACTGCGGCTCCGCTCACCTCGGGTTGTGCCGCTTGGCCCCTATGGATGAGGATATTTCACCTATGCCCGAAAATCAGAACAACTCCGTCGACACCGAAATCACCACCGAGAATAGCCAGGTCGACGTCGAGACTTCTGAAACGGCTGCCCCCGCAGCTGGCTCCGCCCCGGAATTCACCGAGGCGCCTGCGGACCACGAAGCTCCGGCCGCCGCCGAAGCCGCACCGCAGACCGAATCTAAGCCCGAAGCCGCATCAGCTCCGGCGAAGGAAGACGACGCCGAAGACGAAGGCGTCAAGTTCGTAGACCTCGGCATTGACGGCCGTGTCCTGGCCGCCCTGCAGGATGTGGGCTACGAGAAGCCTTCGCCGATCCAGGCAGCAACCATTCCGTTGCTGCTCGAAGGCCGCGACGTCGTGGGCCTGGCCCAGACCGGTACCGGTAAGACTGCAGCATTCGCAGTACCGGCGCTGTCCCGCCTGGCCGAGCTCCACGACCTCAACGGCCCGTCCCGCAAGACCCAGGCCCTGGTGCTCGCACCGACCCGTGAGCTCGCGCTCCAGGTTGCCGAAGCGTTCACCTCCTACGCCAAGCACATCGACGATTTCACCGTCCTTCCGGTGTACGGCGGCTCCGCCTACGGCCCCCAGCTCAACGGCCTGCGCCGCGGCGCCCAGGTTGTTGTCGGTACCCCCGGCCGCGTGATCGACCACATCACCAAGGGGTCCCTGGATCTGTCCGAGCTCCAGTACCTCGTGCTGGATGAGGCCGACGAGATGCTCCGCATGGGCTTCGCCGAAGACGTGGAGCAGATCTTCCAGCAGACCCCCGCGGGCCGCCAGGTGGCGCTGTTCTCCGCTACGATGCCGAGCCAGATCCGTCGGCTCTCCAAGCAGTACCTGAACAACCCCGCCGAGGTACAGGTCAAGTCCAAGACCACCACCGGCGCCAACACCCGCCAGCGTTACCTGCAGGTCATGGGCCCGCACAAGCTCGATGCGCTGACCCGCATCCTCGAGGTCGAAGAGTTCGAGGGCGTCATCGCCTTCGTCCGGACCAAGATGGCCACCGAGGACCTCGCCGACAAGCTGCGCTCGCGTGGTTTCCAGGCTGCTGCCATCAATGGTGACATCCCGCAGCAGCAGCGTGAGCGAACTGTCGAGGCCCTGCGTGACGGCAAGATCGACATCCTCGTCGCCACCGACGTCGCGGCCCGCGGCCTTGACGTTGAGCGCGTCAGCCACGTGGTCAACTACGACATCCCGCACGACACCGAGTCCTATGTGCACCGCATCGGCCGTACCGGCCGTGCAGGGCGTTCCGGCGACGCGATCCTCTTTATGACGCCGCGGGAGAAGTACTTGCTCCGGTCCATTGAGAAGGCGACCCGCCAGCCGGTGGAGCAGATGCACCTGCCCACCGCCGAATCGGTCAACACCCTGCGCCTTGGCAAGTTCGCGGAGAAGATCACCGAAACCCTCGCCTCCGAGGATGTTGCGGCGTTCCGCGACCTCATCGCCTCCTATGAGGAAGAGCACAACGTTCCGGCGTCGGAGATCGCTGCCGCACTGGCCGTGATGGCTCAGGGCGGCCAGCCTCTCCTGGTCAAGGAACTGCCGGCAGCCCCGGAATTCCAGAAGCGTGAACGCGCCAAGGATGGCTTCGGCTCCCGTGGCCCGACCCGCACCCTGACCGAGGGCAACGCCACCTACCGGATCGCCGTCGGACGCCGCCAGCGCGTGATGCCGGGTTCCATTGTTGGCGCCATTGCCAACGAAGGCGGCATCTCCTCGGCCCAGATCGGCGGCATCGACATCCGTGCGGACCACTCCCTCGTGGAGCTCCCGGCGGACCTCAGCGCCGACCAGCTCAAGGCGCTGTCCCGCACCCGGATCGGCGGCGAACTGATCCACCTCGAACTGGACAACGGACGCAAGCCCTCCGGCGAGCGTGGCGGCTACCAGGGCAGCAGCAGCCGTAGTGGCGACCGCGGCGGTTACTCCGGCGGCGGCGACCGCGGGGGCAACTTCAAGGGTAACGGCGGCTTCAAGCGCGAATTCCGCAAGACCGACGGCGAGCGGTCCTCCGCGGACCGTGGCGGACGTTCCTTCAGCGACCGCAACGAGCGCGGCGTCGGCACCGACGCCGCGCGCAAGCCGCGCACCGAGGGCGGCTTCAAGCCCCGCACCAAGTGGTAGCCACTCGCTGCTGAGCACTGAATCACCCTGAGAACGGGCCGGCTCTATTGCCGGCCCGTTTCGGTTTAAGTTCCTTTGGTCACATACCGACCCCATGTTCCGCATCTTGGCGGCAAAGGCGCCGTCGACGGCCTTGTCCAGGTGCGTCCTCGAAGACGATGAACGGCGCGTTCCGGCCGAGCTCCATGCAGATGCTCAGTACGTTGGTGGCGGTGTCGGCCATGAGTCGTTGCCCGCCGGCCAGCAGCGGCCCGGAGCTGCCCGCGGCGCTGGCGGAGGCCACGACGTTGAGTACTCCGGCGGGCAGGCCAGCATCCAGCATGGTCTGCGCAAAGAGCTGGGCGGTTGGCGGGGTAAGCCCAGCCGGCTTGAACACTATGGTGGCGGGACCCCGCAGACCACCACATGCGAGTTCTGCTGGACCCACAAGGGCCCTTCTACAACTGCGATATGAGAGAACACCGCGACCGCGACCATCTGGAACCAAAGATGACACCAGCTGGCTGGTTCCCTGACGTGAGGCTCCACCACGAAAAGTGGGGCTTTCCAAGGCCTACCGCCGAAAACTGTGCCCGTTCCGATTCTGGGTTTCGGGCACTCGCTGGCCGGACAACGCGTGCGACATCTGGCTCTCACCTCGACATGGCGGGCGACGGACATAAGGAAGGTTGGGGCCGTGGCGTTCATTCGGGGAGGGATGGCCGATGTGCCGAGATTCCCCGAGATCAGTGGCGAAACGCAGAGACCTTCCAAGCTTCGTAGCCTTGCGCTTTGTCGATCATTTTCCGCGGATTGTTGCCGTCCTGGGCAAGCCACAGGATATTGGAATCCTTTGTGGCGTGGTCGACGCGGCCTGTGCGGACTGTTTTTCCCTGGCGCCGGATTTCCACTGTTGCGCCGATCAGGTGTGCCCAGTCGTCATGAAGGATCATGAAGTTCGTTCCTTTTCAGAGTGGTTGGGCTACCAGCCGCGCTCGGCGAGGCGGTGCGGGGCCGGGATTTCGTCGACGTTGATTCCGACCATGGCCTCGCCCAGGCCGCGGGAGGCC